>NZ_CAWLTV010000072.1:0-167714 GCF_963864045.1 Picosynechococcus sp. NKBG042902
GAACATATTTATTCAAAAAAAAGACAAGAAATAGAAGACGGACTAAAAAATGTGGAAGTCATCGAGTCTCTTGGAAACAAAATTCTACTTGAAGGAAACATTAATATCCGAGCATCTGATTATCGATTCGAGGATAAAAAAAAGATATATAGCGGAGAAAAAAGACGTGGCAAGAACCAAGAGCCTAGCAAGATTTCTGAAATAACTCAACTCATTGAGTACGACAAATTTGAAGAAAAACAGATAGTGGATCGTAATCGGAAAATTTTAGACAAGTTTTTTGAGTTTTTACAGCAAGAAGAATTAATCGCACGACAATAGTTGCACTCAGACGACCCTTTGTTTTCAGAAGATGGTAGGCGATGCAGACTGAACTTGTTATGTGTTCAGAACTAGGTGGGCGATCGCCTTTCCCCAAAAAGCCAGCCATAGCGAAAACCGGAGGCAATGAGAGATAATCAGTAAAGAAATGTAAAAACCTCTCAGCAAAGGACAAACGCAACCATGCGCGTAATTTTAATGACGGGAAAAGGAGGCGTCGGCAAAACCTCTGTCGCAGCAGCTACAGGACTCCGCTGTGCCGAGTTGGGCTATCGTACCCTAGTGCTCAGTACCGATCCCGCCCACTCCCTCGCCGATAGTTTTGATGTAGAGCTTGGCCACGACCCCATCGAAGTGAAACCAAACCTCTGGGGCGCAGAACTTGATGCCCTGCGGGAGCTGGAAGGCAACTGGGGCGCAGTGAAACGCTACATTACCGAAGTCCTCCAAGCGCGCGGTCTCGATGGTGTCCAGGCAGAGGAACTCGCCATTCTGCCGGGCATGGATGAAATTTTTGGCCTGGTGCGCATGAAACGCCACTACGACGAAGGCACCTATGATGTTTTAATTATCGACTCGGCCCCCACGGGCACAGCTTTGCGTTTATTGAGTCTGCCGGAAGTGGGCGGCTGGTATATGCGCCGTTTCTATAAGCCCCTCCAGGGAATGTCCGTGGCGTTGCGGCCCCTCGTTGAACCCATTTGGAAGCCCCTCACGGGTTTTTCGTTGCCTAACAAAGAAGTAATGGATGCGCCCTATGAATTTTATGAGCAGATCGAAGCCCTTGAAAAAGTGCTGACCGATAACACCGTTACCTCCGTGCGGCTCGTGACGAATCCAGAGCGAATGGTGATTAAAGAATCTCTCCGCGCCCATGCCTATCTGAGCTTATACAACGTTTCGACGGATATGGTGGTGGCCAACCGGATTATCCCCGACAGTGTGAATGATCCGTTTTTTGCCAACTGGAAAGACAATCAACAGACCTATAAGCAGGAAATTCATGACAATTTCCACCCTCTGCCCGTGAAGGAAGTGCCCCTCTACCAGGAGGAATTATGCGGTTTGGCGGCCCTCGAACGACTCAAGGAAACCCTTTATGGTGAGGAAGATCCGACCCAGGTCTATTACAAAGAAGATACGGTGCGGATGATCCAAGGGGATGGCGGTTACAGCCTCGAACTTTACCTCCCCGGCATTCCCAAGGAGCAAATCCAGCTCAATAAAACGGGCGATGAACTGAATATCCGCATCGGCAACCACCGCCGGAATTTAGTTTTACCCCAAGCCCTCGCAGCGTTAAAACCCTCTGGGGCAAAGATAGAGGAAGATTTCCTGAAGATTAAGTTTGCGGCCTAGATTGCCCAGGATTTTTTAAATAAAAATCACTCAACTCTCTGTTCTGTCTCTGGAATGGAGAGTTTTTTTATTGAGATGAAAAATGTTTAGACTGCCCAACAATTGAACGAACCCGGTAAATGGGCCGCCCTTGAGATTCGTGGTAGGTGCGGATCAACAGTTCCCCCAAGAGGCCAAAACCAAAGAGTTGCACCCCGGCTAATAAAAGGATCGCTACCAGGAGCAACAAAGGGCGATCGCCAATCGCTTGGCCCAAAAAGATCTTGAGGAACGATAAATAGCCCCCCAAAATAAAGCCGACGAGGATAAAAATAATGCCGAGGTAGCCAAAAACGTGCATCGGGCGAGTGAGGAATTTTTTCATAAACCACACCGTCAGCAAATCCAGCAGCACCCGAAACGTCCGGTCTAGGCCATATTTACTGCTACCAAACTGGCGGGCATGGTGCCGCACGGGAATTTCAGAAATAGTCGCTCCCTCAATAAACGCTAGGGCAGGGATGAAGCGGTGCAGTTCCCCATAGAGATTGAGATCTGCTAAAATCTCCGTCCGGTAGGCCTTGAGGGAACAGCCATAGTCATGGAGATTGACCCCCGTTACCCGACGGATCAGGGCATTGGCAATTTTTGAAGGGAGAAGCCGCGTCCACTGGTTATCCTGTCGTTCCTTGCGCCAGCCGCTGACGAGATCATAACCTTCGTTCATTTTCTGGAGCAGGTTGGGGATATCCGCCGGATCATTTTGTAAATCTGCATCTAGGGAAATAATGATCTCCCCTTGGGCGTGTTGGAATCCCGCTGCCATCGCTGGGGTTTGGCCGTAGTTGCGCCGCAAAATAATTGCCCGCAGGTCTTCCCGCTCGGTGGCTAATTTTTTTAAGAGTGCCGTGGAGCCATCCTTCGAGCCATCGTCCACACAGATAATTTCGTAGGCATAGTTGTGGGCTTGCATCACCGAGGCGATCGCCTGGATCAAGTGGGGCAAACTTTCCACTTCGTTGTAGATGGGCACCACAATCGACAGGGTTTGCGTGGTGGCAGGCGCTTCGGTAATCGGGGCAGGGCTAGACATCAATGGTGGTTAAATTTGACAGGCTAAGGACGGTGGGGCGTAACTTTCCATGACGCGACCAAAACCGCAGAGGGTCTGGTGGTAGGCGCGACTAATCATGTCCCACGGCTCCCAGAGGCGATCGATGCCAATGCCATTGCGGCCCATCTCGATGCCGGAGCTATGGATATAATAGCCTTCTCCGAGGTACAGGGCGACGTGATCAATGCGTTGCTCTTTGGCAAAGAAAATCAAATCGCCGAGTTCCAGTTCTTCTTGGGAGATAGGCTCCACGAAATCCCCCTGTTGATAGGAGTTGCGCGGTAACCAAATCCCCTGGGAAGCATAGGCCGCCTGGATAAACCCAGAACAATCATAATTCGGTGCGGTGGTGCCCCCCCATAGATAGGTATTACTCACTCGTTTCGCAGCGTGGGCAAAGATCAAAATATTTTCCATGCGCGCTTCGATTTCCGGGCGATCAACAGGGACAAATTCGTAGGGTTCTTCGGCGACTTCGAGGTGTTGTAAATCTGCTTTTTTGAGCCAGGTACAATAGCCATCTTCGACGGTCATCACCCGCACAGCCTGGTCTGTTTCTTTATTGAGCATTTGCACCCGACGACCAGCGGCAGCTTGGGTACCGAGGGACTGACATTCGGCGTCGTCATATAGATCAAGGGTTTGCAGGCAAAAGTATTCACCACTGGGAGAAGGGGACAGTTGCATAGATTTCAAAGGGGTTAGGGGGGATGGATGCGGGAGGAGAGAAATCAACGGTGCAGCCGTCTTTGCCGCCTATTCTATCCTGACCTCGGCCTGGTGCAGCGATAACTGGAGGCGATCGCCATAGGTGAGATCCAGAATCAGGGGAGCAAGGACTTCGAGGGTGGCAGGGGCTTGGAAATGACCCAGTTTCGTTTCAGGGTGCGGGTAATAAATTAGGCCATCATACCGCTGCTGGCGGTGCTCAATGTAACAGGGACTAAAAGAAAAGGTCTCTGGGGAAAAATCCGGGTGCCATTGCAGATTTGTGAACGTATAACGGGGTTGAATCAGAGTAAAGGTTTTGGGCGCAATGGAGATATTGAGAGTACCCGGAAAATAACCGGATAAATCTAGGCCCAGGTTACGAAAATGAGGTGTTTGCAGCGCAATGGTACCCGCTTCATAGGGACTGTTTTTCGCTTGCCCCGAAGCCACTTGATGACCCCGTGTAAGCAAGCCCGTCACCGTTTGCCAGGTCATAGTTTTAATCCCGCTGGTGGGAAAATTGGTAAGCACCCACAAAGGCTAGGGCGATCGCCACCCCCGCCAAAATGGGAATCGCGTGCCAGGGAAATTCTGAGAGAGGCAAATAGGCCGCCGCCCGCAGTCCGGTGGTGGTGTAGGTGAGGGGAATGCAATAGACAATCGCCCGGAACAGACGGGGTAAAGTTTCCGGGTCGAAAAAGGTCGCCCCCAAAAAGGACATCGGCACAATCAAGAAATTATTAAAAATCCCCACACTTTCCAGGGATTTGACCCGTAGACCGACAATCACCCCTAACCCCGCAAACACAGCGCAGTTCAACAGCAGCAACAGAATGAACAGAGGATTGATAAAGCTAAAAACTTTGCCCGTAAAGAGAATCGCCACAATCAGCACCGACCCCGCCGTCATCAGTCCCCGCAGGATGCCAGCCATCATTTTCCCTAGGTGTAAGGCGAGGGGATGGACGGGCAACAGGAGCAATTCTTCAAAGGTTTTGCTGTAGAGGCGATCGCCACAGATCGAGAAAGTCGTCCCCCCGAAACTAATGGTCATCGAAGACAGGGCAACCATCCCCGGCAAGATAAATTCTAGGTAGGTATCCCCGGCGGGGGGAGTAATCGCTTGATCTAGGGCACTACCGAGTCCCAGACCAAAAGCCAAAATATAGATGAGTGGCGAAACCAAACCCGTTGCTGCCACCTGTTTGAGGCGCACCCGCAACTTTAACCAGTCCCCCCAAAAAACACCGAGGGTATCACCCCAAAGATGGGCGAGTTCAGAGCGTTGACGAGGCGGTGGGGTCGTGGTGGTACGGACTTGATCGGAGACGGCTTCTAGGTTAGTCACGGTGCTTTTTAGGACAACTTTACATCGCTTCACATTATCGAATTTTAGGCGAACTTGCTAGGGTTCATCATTTAGGTAGCTAATGATTCGGGGCTAGATTCGTAAACCAAATCAAACTGCCATGGGCCTTGAAGGATTTGGCATAAACGAGGTATTATTGTAAGCTGTGTCGATTTATAGAAACTTATATGCCTAAATTAAAGACTCGCCGTGCAGCTGCGAAACGGTTTAAGCTGACTGGCAGCGGCAAGAAAATCGCCCGTCGCAAAGCGTTTAAGAATCACCTTTTGAACCATAAGAGCGCAGAACAGAAGCGTCGTCGTCTGTCTGGGATGGCCCTCGTGGACAAGAGCGATGAGAAAAATGTTCGTCTGATGCTTCCCTACGCCTAGAGACAACGAACGGTAGAAACTGTCTGGTTTCTGAAAAATCGAGAGTTTTATTACTTAAATTATATATAGGTAAAGTTTATGCCAAGAGTAAAGCGCGGTAACGTCGCCCGTAAGCGTCGTAAAAAAATCCTTAAGTTAGCGAAAGGTTTCCGGGGTTCCCACTCCAAGCTCTTCCGCACTGCAAACCAGCAGGTCATGAAGGCACTCCGGAATGCCTACCGCGATCGCCGCAAGAAAAAGCGTGATTTTCGTCGTCTGTGGATCGTGCGGGTTAATGCCGCAGCTCGGTTGAATGGTCTGAGCTACAGCAAGCTTACCCACCAACTCAAAAAAGCGAACATTGAGATCAACCGGAAGATGCTGGCTGAACTGGCTGTTGTTGACCCCCAAGCCTTTGCCCAGGTGGTTGAAGTGGCAAAAAGTGCCTAGACAGTAACACCATTTCGTAGGTTGTGGCATTATTAAAAGTGAAGAATTGAATTAGCCCCCAGAGTAGCCATTCTGGGGTTTTTTTGTTAGGGGGAACTCATGGCGCGCGGTGGAGTATTTGGATATGGGTTGGCGATCGCCGCTAGCTTCTTTTTCGGGTCAACATCTTTAACCCAAGCCACCCCCCTCGAAACCATCCAAGCACGGGGGATCCTCCGGGTCGCGGTCAAGGAAAATGTGCGGCCCTTGGGATTTCGGGATGAAGCGGGAAATTTACAGGGCTTGGAAATCGATATTGCGCACCAACTGGCGGCGGAATTATTAGGCGATCGCCAAGCGGTAGAATTGATTCCCCTCACCAACCAGGAACGCCTCGATGCGGTGCTGACCGGGGAAGTGGATCTCGTCATTGCCCAACTCGGTCTCAATGCTTCCCGTCAACGGCTCGTGAATTTTAGTCCCTACTATTACCTCGATGGGATTGGCTTCGTGACACGGGATCGTGAGATCCAATCCCTAAATCAAATCAGTGATCAACGGGTCGTTGTCCTCGAAGGTTCCGAGGCGATCGCCGCCGTGCGCGCCTATTTCCCTGGAGTCACTCTCGTTGGCGTTAACTCCTACCAAGAGGCGTTAAATTACCTCGAAAATAACGAAACCGCCCTCTTTGCAGGGGATCATTCCGTCCTCACGGGTTGGGTACAGGAATACCCAGAATATCAACTTCTCCCCGCTTGGCTCACGGGAAATCCCTTGGCGATCGCCTTTCCCAAGGGAAGACAACACCAAAGCCTGAGTCAAGCCCTCCAGAAAACAGTAACCGATTGGCAAAATAGCAATTGGTTAACGGAACGTATCAATTATTGGGGTCTACCCCAATAGCAACTTAGTCTCAAAAGTAACTAGCGGCGAGTGCCCGTCACAAAAGGAGCATTAGGCTGACCCGTGCTAAAGGAGACCGTGAAACGATCATCCGTAAAAGTTCCTGTGGCAAACTTATACTCGTCCTGACTCCAACCAAAGACTAAGCTGGGACTATTGTAAAAAGATCCAAATTTAATCCCTGCGTTCACACCATATCTAGCAACCACAGTATCCTCATCAAAAGGTGTGTAATAACCAGACAGAGAGAAGTTATCTCCTAACTGAGTTCCTAATCTGAGCGTCAAGTTACTTTCATCAGAGTTGGGCAAAAGACCACCGAAGTTTTGATCTGCCGATAAAGTCACTCCCCCAAGTCGGGCCGCCGCACTTACCGTTGCTCGACTCCCGGTCGAACCCACAAAAATATCGCCAATCTGCTGATCTTGGTCAATCGCGTAATCCAAGCCTGCCGCTAAAGTAAACGAATTGCCATTATTTGCCGAAAAAGTTTTTGCAACATTGCCCCAGAGACGACTGTAGTAGTCTTTATCAGGATTGAGGTAGCCAATACCACCCACTTCTGCGCGCACCCCAGCATTCACATTTTGATAGCGATAATCCCCTCCGACATAGGCCTTGAGCCAATCTTGGGTATCTTCGGCTGTGTAATCAATTAAAGCTCCTAGATAGTAACGAGTCCGGTTGCGATTATCTGTGCGGTTGCCTGTAAAGCTAAGGTGAGGCACATAATTTGTTCGCTCACTGTAGCGAGTTTTGATGATTTGTGTTGCATCCCGCTCAAAAAAGGCCAAGCCAATTTGAGTATAGGCATTCTGAATATCATCAAAGTCCAACAATAGCTGCTGATCAACACCACCAACCTCGTTGAGTAATGTCGCTGCTACTTGGGCACTCAAATTATCTGCAACTTCGGCACCCCCTTCACCATAAGCGGCTGCCACCAGACGCGGCCCACTAAAATCTTTAAAACGACTGCCATCTTCTAAGATTTCAATCTCACGATCAACCACAGGAGAAAGACCGACCCAAAAACTGTTCGAGGTTGCTGCGGGAATATCCTCTGGCGGAGTACTTAGATCCGTAACACTTTCTGCACGGGAAACACTCCCTTGATAAGCCGTGAAGCTATTGGCAGGTAAGCGGGAATTGTTCGCAGCGCTAAACAAGTTAGCATTAACATTCGGATTTGGTGGTGCATCTCCCCCTTCTAGGGCTGGGTCAACATCCGGCAAGAGTAAGGTTGCTAGCTGCACTGCACTATCGAGGCCAAAATCTTCATCGTTGGGAATCGCTGCAAACCCGCGTACTGTTCGCCCTAAAACGGCTTCCTGGTCATTTTGCTTGAGCACTTGCCGCACATTGGCAATCCCAACACTGTAGGTATTATCTAAATTTTCGCGACGAATGGTTTGGCCCTGGCGACCTGTCTCTGGGCCAACGGCAACAATTCCAGAATTGGGTACGTTTAGTTCAATACCGACTTCTTGACCGGGTAATCCCCGTTGGAAACCAGGTTGCTTGATAAAGGCTAAGTTTTCTTCTGAAACGACCCCACCAAAAGCAACGCCCGAATCTAGGAGCCGACCGGGGAGAAGGGTATCTGGGTCATAACTTTGGGGATCGAAGGCAACCGGGGGTAAAAAACTACAAGTCTCATCACTACCACCTCCTCCGGGATCAAGGATGTCGCACCCTCCTGTGAGGGTGAACTGGTATAAATAGCCCCCTAGAGTTACAGCCTGATCAATCTCAGTTTCCACCTCCCGGTCTTGGGCGGCAGATCGCAGGCGTACGTAAGTTCCCCGAAAATCTGTCACCGCCACATTATCAGCGGTTGTTCCTTGGAAAATGTCAGAATCCAGCCGAGCAAAGCCGTCTACATTCACATCGCTTGTTGTGGCATCGGACAGGAGGCCAGAGGCGGCAATTTCCCAATCGGAAAAATGAGAAATCGGTACGCCATCCAGATTTTGTGTCGTGATTAAGGGATTAACACGATTGAGAGGCATTTTTTGAAGAAAATCGTCAGCCTCAGGAGCTGGCGTTTCTTCTTCTGGAATTGGATCTGGTGTTGGAACAGGAATTTGCGCGACGTCACTGTCTGTTTCTGTGCTGGCTTCTGTACTAGGAACTGGTGATGATGTTGCTACAGGACGCGAATTTTCTTGATTTGTCGCAACATTCCCTTGGGGTTGCACTGCTTCAGGTAGGCGAGGACGCTCTTGGGAATCGATTAAGTTCTCTTGTTGAAGCTCGCGGACGACGGATCTAATTTCACTGAGCTCTTCTTGGATATTACTGAGTTGTTCTTGGAGTGCGGAGAGATCGCCGAGCTGCGAAAGGAGCTGGGCTAACTGGATTAACTCAGCCGACGAGAGACCTGTTGCTGGTGCTTCGGAGCTATCTGTGGTGGGGACTTGGGCAATTAGTTGTGCTGTTGGAGGAGCTTCGGCTGATGGCTTTGATTCATCTTGTGCTGTGGTGGCAGGGGCGCGGGCGATGAGTTGCTGCTTTGGATTAGGCCCAGGAACAGTATTCTGAACTACAGTTGAAACTTCTGTTGGAGACTGGACTGCTTGGGCTTCTGGTGCAGAAGTGGGGGATAAATTGACCTGCTCAAGGGAATTATCAACGCTGACATTAGTCGCTTCCATTGCGGCGGCGAGGGTGGCGAAGGGAGTGGAGGCTATCGCACAAAGAAGACTACGGAGAATGGGGCGAGATCTAGGCAAGGTCATTTTGCTGTGGATTGTAAAAAATAGATGGTCACTAGAAAGATCTACAACAGAAACACAAAAGTAGTACGGCGTAATACAACCGGGCCTGAAGTTGGGCTTTGCTTTTAGCTCAACACCATTTTGCTGCGCCAATCGATAAAATTCAAGGCAGAGATTACTCGATAATATTTCACAATGTTAAATTTGAGTTATCGACAAGCTAACCTTATCAAAACAACAGTATCAATGATGTCTCTCGCCAGAAGATAGCTAAATTTGCTGAAAAAAGCAATATCTTAGATGGACTCACAGCAAGAAATCATTTTTTTGGGAAAGACAAAAATTTAAGATATGAACACAAAGCTCAAATACTGTTGTATTTTTATGATAAATGGGTATATTGTCTAAGAGGACAAGATTAAATGCTAAAAGCTTGATGGCTTTTAGATACTTTATCCTTTATTGTTCGCTTTTCTGCTCATATACTTACGTCTTCAGAACTAGCCGTGATTTTTTCCTATCAATTAGGTCACTGCTAGGCATGACAAAACAATCAACTCAACTTGGAAATATCCTAAATCCATGAAAAAATTTTCTTTTGCTTTAGCCGCCGCTAGTGCGCTCTCCCTCGGTCTCGCTTCCACTGCCCAAGCTGGTCAAGGTGGGATTGCCGCTGGTGCCGCTGCCACTTTCCTCCCCAATGGGAATGTCGAAAGCTTGTCTGTTGCTGCCGCTGTTGGTAAGGATTCCGCTGCTGTCGCCGTCCGTAGCCAGCTCGCTCCTATCATTGTCGACATCCCAACCATTGAAACAGTTACAATTGCGAACCCAAACTTTGTAAGTGGTACAACTCCTTCCACTATTGAAGTCGATCAGATCGTCTTAACCCCGACTGTAGTAGGAGATGGTGTAACAAATGAAGCCTATGCTCTTGGTGGAGGTAGCGACATCGAAGTTAACAGTATTGCCTCTTCTGAAGCGCTTAATGCAAACAACGTAGCACCGAACTCTGTCTTGTTTGGTGGCAACGACGACGACTTGAGTACTCCACAGGCTAACGCTCTTGCCGGTGGTGGTGGCAGCTTTGTCGTTTTCGATCCCGTCAATGGTGAAGTTATCCTTGTAGATGGTAATACTCCTAATTAATCCCTGATAGTGATCCTAGACAAATTTAAGTCGATAGGAATTTGAAACTAATCAGATAAGGTGTATTGCTTAAGAGTAATGCACCTTTTTTTGTGCTTTTCACTAAGATCTATAGTTGTATTACCAAAGCCTCAGCCAAACCCAACAAGAAACCACGGCAAAGCAGCGGATGGTTAACGGAACGTATCAATCATTGGGGACTCCCCTAAAGACCTGATACACTAGCAGGGCTTAAGTTTCTGTTGATTTTGCCGCAGCAGACTTAGGGAAGAATAAAAATTTTTTATAAAACCTGCTATCAATCATTTCCTGTTATGGATCAAGAGTTTCTGCCAATCTTTTATCTGTCTATCCTCGTTGCTCTGCTAGGGGGATTAGCCTTTTTTCTATTCCGTCAAGTTATTAAGACCCGCCGCGTTGAAAATACCTTTTCTAAGCTACAAACCAAGCTCAAGGCAGGCTCTGGCACTGCCAAAGAATATTACGAACTGGGTAGCCTCTATCTCGACAAAAAACTCTACGTCCAAGCGGCCCAGCTACTGCAAAAAGCCCTGAAAATTGAGAATGAGCTGGAACCGGAAAACCAAGCCCTCGTTTACAATGCCCTCGGCTATGCCTATTTCGCCCAGGAACAATATGACCTCGCCATTCGCCAGTACAAAGCAGCCCTAAAGGAAGTCCCGGATTACGTCACAGCTTTAAACAATCTGGCCAATGTGTACGAAAAAAAGCAAATGACAGCGAAAGCCCTGGAAACCTATGAACTTGCCCTAAAAGCAGAACCAGAGAATAAAACAGCCAAAAAACGGGCCGAATCACTCCGCAAACGGTTTGTTTCTTCTTAGACCCCTTCCGGCCTTCGGCCACCTTCCCCAGAGAAGGATGTGCTGGGGCCTTTTTTGGCGGCTGAATTATTTCACACGAGCCCGGAAGCGGATATAGCCATAGGAATTAGCTGGAGTTGCAGGGCTAGTCGCGGGGTCAACATTAGCTAGCTCAACTCTCAGGGTTCCATTTGGATTATCGGCGGCGGTCATGGGTTGTAGGTTGTCTGGACGAATACATCCGCTAGGGGTAAGGTCAGGGCCGAAAAATTGTCCCGCATCAACATCAGCAACGCCCGTTAAATTGGTTTCACTGTTGTTAAAGTTCAGTTTAATACCCATAGATGAACCGTAAGCATCTGGCGAATAATCTAAGTATTGGGATAGGCGATCGCAAATTTTGATATTGCTGGCCGGGGCATTGCCTTGATTGAGGAAATAAATAGTGTATTCAACTGTATCATTCGGTTTAGCCTCAAGGCCTAACTCTCCCACTGTGAAGGTGTTACTTTGATTGCCCGCACTATAACCAGGCCAAAACGGCGCATTATCATTAGCTGCGGTACTGTCACTACTCGTATCATCCCTATACACAGTGTAATTTGTAGTATTGTTTTCGCTGATAACCGCAGTAATACGTTTTACAAGAATTAAATCAGGAGCGTTAGCAACACCATCAGTAATCGTTGTCCGGTCTAAATCCGTATTATTGTCGTCATTGGGATCGGGTTGATCGCCAAAGACTGTAACAAAATTTTCGAGAGTACTGGGGGCGGTGTCTTGGACATACACCGTAATCGTCAAGGTTGGTGCCGTGGCTCCTGGGGTAAGGGTTCCGTTGTAACTGCATTCAATATCCCTCAGATCTTCGGGGGTTGGCGGGCCTGGGGCGGTAAAGCTCACAAGCGGACAAGTCCAATCTGTGCCTGTGCCCGAAACATAATAAAGACCATCAGGCAACTGATCGATTAACTGTATCCCTGTTGCGTCGGCTGTACTGGCGCTTTCATTTTTTACGGTCAATGTATAAACTCCTTGGGCTTCTTTTGTGAAATTGCCGCTATGAGCTTTGTCAACAGACAGATCTGCACTGCCTGTAATACTGGTGGGATCGGTGTCAGTGTTATTATTCGTATCAGCATCTCCCGGCGTTGTGACGATGGCACTGTTGGTGATGGAATTAGTCCCTGTTGGTGTAGTTGGGCCGATATCTACAACAATATCAACGGTATTTGTTTGACCGGGGGCCAAATCATCATTACTTATGCAAGTGACGACCTCTTGGGTACTGGTATTTCCTTGGGTTGTAACACTACAGCTCCAGCCCTGACCAACTGCACTGTTATAGGACAACTCCAGAGGAAGCGTGTCTGTAATGGTGATCGGATTTGTAATGGTGATATTGCCGACATTTTTCACTTCTAAGCTATAGGTTCCTTGGTGACCAATGGCAAAGCTACTAGCCAGGTGGCTTTTGGTGAGCGCCAAATCAAGGTTGCGGGTTTGTACAGGATCTGTTGTACTACTATTGTCATTATTGGGGTTGGGATCTGGAGTGGTCGCAGCATCGACGCTAGCTAAATTCGTAATAGTGCCAGTGGCGGCGCTATTTACATTGACAACTAAAGTGATCGTAGCGTTTTGGCCGACTGTTAGGCCGTTAGTTTTCGTGCAAGTAATAGCTTGACCAGAGGCATTACAACTAAAGCCATCGCCAGAACCGGAAACAAAATTCAAGTTGCTTGGCAAATTATCTATAACAGTGATCGCTTCGCCATCAGAAATATTAGAAAGGCCATTATTCGTTATTTCTAGTTCGTAGACTGCTTGTTCTCCGGCAACTAAACCAGGAATAGTTTCTGGGGGGGGAGAGGTATTTGTGATCGTCGAAATTAATGTTTTAGTGATGCTGAGGTCTGCGGCCTGTTGAACGGCTGTTGAGATGGTATGACGATTTCGACTATTGGAATTATTATCATTTAAAACAATATTGGCGCTGGGTTCTCCTGTTAGGTTTACTTGCGCAGTATTTGAAGTGGGATTAGTGGCAGTACCATCGACGAAAACATTTAGGTTAATCGATGTTGTTGCGCCTGCTGCGAGGTTGCTGCTTCGCGTACAAGTCACATTTTGACCGGAAGCAGTACAAGTCCAACCGGATCCGGTGCCGGAAATAAAAGTAAAACCTGTCGGCAAGGTATCCGTTACAGTAATCGGATTTGTCGTCGAGGCGATCGCCTCCGTTGGGCCATTGTTAAGAATATCCAACCGATAAGAAGACGTCTGTCCAATAGCAAAGCTACCGCCAGGGACACTTTTCGTAACCTTGAGATCGAAATTTGGTGCCACAACTAGAGTTTGTTCATAGCCAAAAAATTCTGCTAATCCAGTCGTTGTACCTGGTGCATAACCATTATTCGCCGTATTCGTATCCCCCGTTGTTGTGACCTGGGCAATATTATTAAAACTAAGTGGTAACGTTTCGGTTCCGGCGGGAATCCAAGTAGCAATGGGCTTGACACGAATCCTGATCGTACTAGAAGTACCAGCCGCCATAGCCGTACTACGAGCGCAACGCACAATATTGTTATTAATGCTATCTGCTGCCGGATTACTAATAGGATTAGCAGGGGTTGGATTTTCAACCAGGCAATTCCAGTTTGTTCCAGATGCCTCAAGTACTTGAAAACGATCCGGCACATCATCTACCACATTGATGTCATCAACCGTAGCATTAGTGCCCAGATTGTTCACCCTCAGAGTATAAACACCTTCTCCTCCAGTCGTGAAATTCGTCGTACCAGGATCTGTTGTTCCATCCATTGCATCTGTTTTGGTAATACTCAGATCAGTAACATTTAAACGAATCGAAGTAGAAGAAAGATTATCATTTGAATCTGTATCAACAAAAGTTCCATCAGTCTTCGGTGCGCTAACTCGGTTAACAATATTGCTGTTGACAATACCTAATGCTTGTAATTGAGCTAGAGTTTTAATGCTGCCAGTGAATGTATAAGTAACAATCCCCGTACCTTTGTTTAAAAAAGCTGTTTTATCAACTTGATATCTTGGGGGATTAGTATTAGGCACTAAATTAAAATTGACGGCTATGGGACTTGTGCGCCCTGAATTAGCAACTTGATTATCACAGACTGTTAAGGTTTGGCCCTGGCTACCAGTTGCAGAACAAGTTACCCCCGTTATGTTAATTTCAGGCGGGATAAAGTCTGAAATAGCCACATTAACACCATTTGGCCCACCGTTATTATTATTAGCGACCGTAACAGTATATTGAATGGGATTGCCGGGGCTTACTGTCGCCGTACAGCTTTCGGTGGTTCCATAATTGCTAGTTCCACCAGATAAAGTACAAGCAGGACTTGGAGTGACTCCGTTAATCTGAGTTAATTGCTTCCGAATCCCAATGTTGTATTTGTCATTATTACCAATCAAAACAGGTGTAGATTCAGTTGCTGTCTTTGATTGTGTTACCCCGTCATTAGCGCTATAAACTCCAACCGTATTAATCAGCGCAGTACTCGTCCCTGGGACTGTATTTGTCTGTCTTCCTCGCACAATTAGGCGCAATGTTGCAGTCTGACCAGGATTTAAAGTTCCAGGATAGACAAATGTAAAAAGTCCGCTATTGCCAACAGCACAAGTTGTTCCACTTGCGGGTAAAACTGGATTATTAATCCCTTGGTTACAAGTCCAGTTAATAACTGAACCATCTGGCCCTACTCCAGCAAAGGTTGTTGAAGCTAATTCAATAATATTGTTATTGCTGTTCGGCAAAGTTTCAGTGATGGCGATGGGGCCGACAGTTGGTGCAACGCCATTATTTCTTACAGCGATTTCATAGGTTAAATTTTCTCCGGTATAAGTTTGACCAGAAAGATTGTAAGTAAAAGCTGCCTCAAAATCATTTTTTGTAATCGTCAAATCAGAAACTGGCAATGTAATCAGAAAATCATCGCTGCTGGTGTTATCACTGCTATTTGCTTCTGTCGTGGCACTGGTAACGGTCGCTGTGTTTCTGACAACGGCGCTAGTACCCGAAGTAATCACACCACCATTTGCCCGAAAAACCAAGGGTAAAGCCGTCGCAGTTGTATTGCCGGGTAAAGGGATAGGATTAGTACCAGAAACGTAGGTACAGGTTAGATTTTGACCATCGATCGTACAATTCCAGACCGTAGGAATATTCGGATTATCAGCCAAGCTAAAAGTAAGTCCCTCCGGTAGCGTATCGGTAATGATCACTGGCGCTGCCGCTGTTAGGCTACTCTGATTTTGTACAGTGAAGGTATAGGTAATCGGAGATCCAGAGAGAACCACCGGGGCATTATTACTGGCTGGATTTGCGGCCGCATCAGGACTACTATCTGCTTTTGTGAGTTTCAGATTTGTGGCTTGGATAATGCTCGTGGGGTCAATATCTGTATTGTTGGCAAGATTAGGATCGGTGGTTGGACTACTTACTGTTGCTTGGTTAAAGGTATTCGCTGCGGCAGTTTCAGCAACATTAACACGGATACTTAAGGTTGTTACTCCTCCATTTGCTAAGTCATTAGGATTGGCACAGGTGATATTACGTGTTCCTGCACCGATACAAGTCCAACCGACAATCGTCCCTGATTGACTTTCTACGCCAATGTTGGAATTGGAAGGATTGAAAATAAAACCTTGGGGTAATGTGTCTGTGATAACAAGATCACTACGGGCTGTATCCAAGCCATTGTTGGTCACTTGGAAAGTATAGATGTTGTCTCCCGGTGTAAAGTTGCCAATATGGCTTTTGTTGATTACTAAATCAGCGCTAGGGTTTGTGACATTAAAATCGACAACCCCAAGACCTGACCCAAAGCCGCCATTGTAGTGAAAGCTACCACCAGAAAAATCAAGGATCAGGTGGTTAATTGTGTAGTTACCATTGCCCCCAAGAATCTTGAAGAGATAGCGCGTTCTAACGGTGTTACCCACCTTGCCGGCAGTGCTTGGATATTGGTCTGGGGTACCATTTAGGGCTACTGTTTCGTACTCACATACGCTAGAACTTGCCAAATATCCTGTCACTGTGGGGTCACTAATCCAGCCACAGGCATTGGCATAGATACTGGAATTGTCAGGGTTGCCGCCAACGTTACTGTAGTCTGTCTGGACATCAAGGATTTGAAAGACAGCATTGGGAAAGTCGGAACTGACGGTTAACTGGGGATAGGCCGTTGCGGTTCGAGTAGTGAGCTCAAAGGCATAGGTTCCGCCCACTTCCACACTGTAGCTGCTACCACCACCACTCGCAGTATCAAGATCATTGGCATTGATCCCAAAAATACTGGCCGCCGTTGTGGGAGCGAGTTGAGTGAAACCAGTCACACTATTACGAGCTTGGGAAAGAATTTTTTCGATATAAATCTGGCGGGGGTGCCCTGTATCGTACTCATTAATAGTGCCTTGGTAAGGATCGGGGTAACTATTGGTATCGACAGTGGCGGCGTTATCAGCGAAAGCTTCAATACGGTAACGTTGGACTCGATTATAAATATCCGAAGTACGAGTTAAGGTCAAAACATAGTAGGCATCGAAGCAGTTTTTGGGCCTGCTTGTTTGTTGGTGATGGTTTAGGGGGGGTGTACTTGTAGTTGATGGAGGCAGGCTCGGCACAAGCCATTGATCTTTGTAAAGTCCTGTGGTGCTCACACTGATAAGAGGATTAAAAGCACCTTCGCGAACAAAGCGAATTCTGAGGTTTTGGGCTGCTGTCGTAGTACTGAGGTTGCAAACCCTGGCGCCCACGAGAAATTTGTCGGGACCATCATTGGGATTATTACTATCTAGGCCGATGATATCCCAGGTGAGGGGTTCAATACTCAGGGGGCCAGAGGCGATCGCCGGCTGTATGTGGAATAAAAGATGTAAGCCAGATAGTTGGATGGTCAGGATTAATGTAACGAAAAAATTAAATAGAAAGCGCTGGGTTTGATGTTTTCTTTTTTGTGTTTTTTTCCGAACTGGATTGGTAGGGAAAGAATTTTGAAGAGGTTGTTCTTTGGGATTTTTTTTCAAAACTACAAATCGGCAAAAATCTCCTATGGCAACAAGAAAGGATAGGGGCAGTAATAGTACTTTAATAAGAGATTTAAAGCACATTACTTTAAGATTTTTTTGGAAATTGGTACTCTTTGCCATGGAGTTTTAAGGAGGGTATTGCGATGAGAATACGAAAACAAAAGACTTAAGGGATATTGTTTATTGCATGGCCTCTATGGGAAGAAAAGTAGTTTGATCCAGGGAAATATTTTATGATTTGACAAAGTTAAGCTCATTGGATTTTTTTAGAAGAATTAATCTGGGGAGGTATTGGCATTCCAGAGACGATCTAAGTCAATGGTTTGACCAAGTTGGCGGCTACGTTGGCGGCCACTGATTTGGAAAAGATTATCTAGGTTGCTTAGATCTTCACTGAGGAGGAAATAAAGCGCTGATTCTAAACGACGAATTTCTCTAGCACTGAGGAAGTTCGAGGTGGGTTCAAGGGCGGAAAGCTCAGGAGTGTTTTCATCTAAACGGCGATCGCCAAGGATCAGCGGTTCGGTATTGGCATTACCAAAGAGGAAACTGTCGTTGGTATCGAGGCGGCGGGCCTGGATCTCACCCCCAAAGACCGCATCATAAATTTCGGGGGCGAGGGCCTGGAGTTCACTCTCGCTCAACTCATCTAAACGGCGATCGCCAAAGATCAGCGGTTCGGTGGTGCTATTCGTGATCAACTCATTGGCTGCTGATTCATCCAAACGGCGATCGCCCAGAATTTGCGCCTCTGGTTGGGGTCTGGGCTGGGGTTCGCTGCGGGTGAGGAGCCGTTCTGTCGGGATCTCTGCAATGGGGTCAGATTCTGGCATCAAGCTCGTGACAAATTCGGTGATCGGATTCATCGGCGTAACATCGGCAAGGAGGAGGGTATCGGGATCAGCAAGTGCCACAAAACCGAGGATCCAGTAGGGCAGATAGGTAAAGTTGGGGTTGAGGTCAGCATCGGTGCGGTTATAGGTTTGGACTTGGAGATTTGTATCGTCGGGGGTAAAGGTAGCCTGGGATAAGTTCAATGAAAAACTTTGGGGCCGTTCCTGGCGAGAGTTGCGATTCACTGTACTGGTGGTGTTTTGGGGGAGATCAGGCGGTAAAGTCGCTAATTGGGGTAATTCTGTGTTGATTAAGTTACCCACAATGGGATTGCCACCGAGCTGGGTAGAAATGGCCTGGAAGGTGGCAGCAGTACCACTCAGGGTAAAGGTAATCGGCTGTTCTGGAACTTTGTTTTGGGAACTGTTGCCTAGGGATCGGAGCGTCAGGCGATCGCCACTGATCCCGCGACTGAGGAGATATTGGCGGGCGGTTTGCAGACGACGGGCTTCGAGATTATCGGGGGTAAGTTCAGCCAGGGGCGGGAGGATGCCTTGGATATCCAATTTTAGGTCTGAATATTGACCCAAAACAGTGACCAAACTATCGAGTACCATTTGTCCTTCTAGGGAAACACTGGTTTTCCCTCGCTCAAAATCAATGGCCTGGGACACATCCAAACGCAGGGGTGCTGCCAAGGCTGCCTGTAGATTTGCGTCCGGTTTGGGGGCTTCGACCATTAATTTGCGGGTTTCTGGCACAGCAGCAACGGGTTGCTGGCGACCAAAATCAAACAAACTGTCCAGCTTGAGAGTAACCCCCGCATACAAACCCCCATCCGAGCGACTGCCAGAGAAATCCCGATCATTGTTCACTTGACCAGAACTGTAGCCCACCGCAAAGCGGAGATTTGGTGTCGCATAATAGCCCACCTCCGCGAGCCAACCCATTTCGCTATAGCCTGCTGAATGTTGATTAATCCAACGAATTCCCCCAGTTAAGTCGAAATTACGATTAAGCAGATAAGTAGCCCGGAGTTGGGCGAGGGTCGCAGAAGTCGTTGTTTCAAAATCCTCGGCGAGCTTGAGGGTGGAGTGACGATAACCGAGCTTGCCATAAAACTCCCAGCGGTAGTTAGGCGCATAGATTGCTTCGGCCGCAAAAAGATGTTCCGTAACGTCATTGCCCAGACCCGTGAGGAGAGTGTCGGGAATGGTGTTTGGATTCTTGCGATATTCGTAGCGGAGGAGGGCGTTAAATTTATCCTCATAGGGATTGCGGTAGGCGAGACCAAGGCGCAAATCCGTTGAAGGAGGTAAACCACGGGTCGCTTGGCCTGCGGCGAAACGTCGGTCAAAATTAGCGAGGGCTGTCAGAGATGGCGATAGTTTGCCCCGCACTGAGGCGGTAATGTTACTGGTGCTGCTGCCGTTGGTATTGCGGAATTCGTAGCCCGCTTCGGCCTGGAAATTTTCACCATCGCCTCCACCTCGATAGCGGCCCCGGATACTCAGACTATCGCCCCCACGTAGGCCGGTCGAACGGGATGCCCCTTGACCCACTGCGCCATCACTACCCACAAAAAGATTACCCACAACTTTCTCGTAGGCAAAATCGAGGTCAAAATTTTTGAAGACGGCCCAGTTATGTTTAATGCCAAAGGTCGCTGCATCCTGCATCCCTGTACTAAAGCGTTCCATGTCATAACGGGCGCTGAGGATGGTGTTGTGCCAGGGTTTGTATTCGCCAGTAAGGCCAATGCTGGTGGTGCTTTGGCCAGCGAGGGTACCGCTGTGGTACCAGTTTTGGTTCAGGTTTAGGTTGATGCCCTGGGCGATCTTCCAGTCCAGGCCAATTTGACTGCGATCGCTAAATACGGCATCAGATTCCGCCGAGAGGGTGGTTTGGTTGAGGAGGCGCAGTTTAAGGCGATCGCTGAGGGGCGTTGTGAAATTGGTACGCAGTTGGGTAGAGCTACCGTCGTTTTCAGGGTTGAGATAATCAAGGCGATCGCGGAATAACAAATCCACATTCAGATTCGCTTTGCCGAAACGCTGGGCGAGGCCGGCGGTGATGGTGGTGAGTTCGTTGTCCACCAGTCCAGTGGGAATCCCCTCTTGGCCGGCGTTGATCAGATCACCGAGGGTAACGATGGGGCGAATATTCACCCCCTGATTTTTTTCGTGGTCGTAGTTAAAACGCAGTTGGGTGCTGGGGGAGAGCTGGGCATTTAGGTCAACGCCATAGCGAGTCTGGCCGGGGACAAAACTAATGGTGGAACGGTTGGCAAAACCGGTGTCGGCATGGCGGTAGTAGGCCCGTCCGGTAAAACCATCGGCAAATTTAGCATCCAATTCAAAGCGGTAGGCGGAACCGGAAACGTTCCCTAATTCGGCAGAACTATTTTGGCTCTGGGCGTATTCACCAATAAATTTGTAGTTTTCACCGAGGTGAATTTGAGCATCAACCCCATAAACTTCGAGATCTCGCTCTCCTTGGTTTTCACGGAAGTAGGTCGCCCCGATCCAACTGGCCTGCCCTGGGTTGCGCTTGAAATGGTAGCGTAGTCGTCCGGCATATACTTTATTGTCTTCACCGCTTTCATTTTGGTAGGTGACAACAATCCGCCGCACAAGAATTTCACCGTTGTCGCCTATTTCTGTGCGTAGTACAGGATCGTTAAAGACAATGCTGCCCCGGTCGTAGTCAATTTCGTAATCTTGGCCCCGGAATAGGCGATCGCGCCAAATAATCGTACCGGGTCGTTCGAGTTCCTCTAGCTCAAAGTACACTTCTTCACTGCCGGGGACGACGAGGCGTTGGGTGAGGAAATAAAAACCGCTCGTGCCATCGGGGAGGAGGGTATCCCGCTGGAAGGCTTCTCCGCCCTGGCTATAAAGGGCAGAAATTTGCAGATCGCCAAGGTTGTAGTTTAGCTTTGCACCGTGGAGTTGGCGACTGAGGGCGGTGAATTCTTGGGAGCTGGTGGCAAATTCCTGACCTGTGCCGTAGTCCCCCCACATGACGTAGTCGGGGTCAGTCGCGCCTTCAATATCCGGAGTGCGTTCGAGGCGGAGGTAGAGACTGTCCTGGGAGGGGGTCAGGTTGCGGACGGTGGAATTGTCGCCATAGGTCAGATAAGGTTTTTCGATGGTTTGGTCGGCGCGAAAGAGGCGATTGGTACAAGTTTCACAGGCTTCATTTAGGGGGCGATCGCCATTGAAAGCCGCGGTGAAGAGCCAATCCCCAATCGTACCTGTGGCAAAGGCTGCGCCATCCACATCAATGACGGTATCGCCGTCAGCATCAGGGTTGAGGAAATCGCGATAACTACTGAAATAGTCCGTATTGTCTGCCCCGACCCGGAGGTTGATTACCCCCGTCAACAGGCTAGGACGGAGGGCGGTTTCAAATTGGACTTGGGTATAGGCTTCTAGTTCAAAGAGGCGGGCGCGAATTTGGACGGGGCCACTGTCAAGGGAGGATTGGAGGGTAGCAGTAAATTCCCCATCCTTGGCATCCACCTGGAAACCCGGTGCTTCAGGCCCGGCATCTTCTCCAAGAAATTCGCCGGCGGTGGCTTCGAGGGTAATCCGACCGCCCCCACTGGCCCGGTTGCCATTTTTATCGAGCAATATCCCTTGGATTGTCACAGGCGATCGCCCATCGGCGGGCACCCGCGTTTCAACGGTCGAGAGCCGTAAATTTGCCACATCCCCCGGCGCTTGCACTTGGATTTCATTGCTAACCGTGGTGCCATTGAGGGTGGCCGTCGCCTCGAGGGTATTCTCCCCAGGGCTAAAAATCACCCCGTACCAGGTTTGACGCACCATCCCCGTGCTACCGTTGGTTTCCAGTTGGCCAATTTGATTCGAGTCAATTTCGACACCATTAACGCTGAGGGTGGTGGTGCTGCTTGTGGGGACTTCGATCACGACGGCACTGGCATTTTTCTCTAAAATCGTCCCCGACCCAGGGCTAATAAATTGCACGGTGGGTTGGGCGATCGCCGTTGGCATTGGAGTAGACTCAATAACCGGCGTCAGGGTCTCCCGACTGTCTAGCGATTCAGTCGCCACGGGTACAGTCGGGGATGATTGGGCCAGTAGGATTTCTCCCTGGATCTCACTTGCTGCAGACGGTTTATTGAGGATCGCTTGAAACTCAGTTTCCTGGGGGCCTGTTGGCGTCTGGGTGGTTACAACCCCACTGATTTCAGCCGTTGTCACTGTTGGCGTTTGGGCCGTTACTTCAGTAAACCAACCGCTGAGGGCCAAAATTAATGTTGTTAGGGGAACGGAGAAGCGTTTTTTCATTCGTCTTCTCCAGGGATTAAAGGCGTTACGGCAAAGTTCATCCGGGCCATGCCACCGGGTTCGAGGCGCACTGTGCGACTATAGGTGCGGTCTTCGGCAATGAATTTTTCGTTAGGGGCGGGGGCATAACCGGGGACACTGGTCAGATCCAAGACCCCTGCATGCCAACCAGGGAGAACATTGGCGACGGAAAACAGGCCATTTTCATCGGTGACAATGCGGTTGCCATTTTCCATAAAGACGACGGCGTTGGGGATGCCGGGTTCACCATATTGCTGTTCGCCATCGAAGTTTTTATCTTCAAAAACTCGCCCGATAATCGTGCCCAAATCTGAAATCAGCCCATTGCGGATACCGATGGTATAAACGGCGGGGCCATCGCGGATCGGGAAGTCGTTATCGCTGCGATCGCCTTCGACAAAAGCAATATTGCGCCCATCACCCCGCAGGGCATCGGGGGTAATTTCTACGGCATAGACAATGCGGGCCAGGGGGTTATTTTCGGGAGGGGTTCCACCGGGTAAGGGCTCTTGAAATGTAAAGGTAATATCTCGACCATTTACCTGGGTTTCCAGAATCGCCGGATTTTCGCCAATGATCCCTTGCACGGAATCTTCAATTAACTGGAAGCCGAGGGGAAGGCGATCGCGTACTTCAACATTTTCTAAACTGCTTGTGCTGAGATTATTGATACTCAGGCGATAAACAGCAATGCCTCCAGGTGTAACGGTGGCGCGGTCGGCGGTTTTTTGGATGGCGATCGCTTCGTTCTGACAAAGAGTTGCAAAGAATGTAGTGAACACGACTAGGGCATTTCTTTCGGCACGGGGAATGGTGATCTCCTGATTCATCATCGAAGGATTATCCAGACTCAGGGGAAGACCATCGAGGGCGTTGGCTACATAGGTAAAAGAATTTGGCGCAACTGCTGTAATCCGAATTTGGATCCGGCGCTCATCCAGGAACGAGCCAAGCGGTGGCCGAATCAGCAAAATATATGTAGTATCAACAGCAATCTGGTCATTGCGTAGTAAGAAATTAAACTGGCCCCGCAAGTCTGGGTTTCCTAGAGCCTCGGTTTCGCCTAAGTCAAAAGGATTTTTATTCTCAGGGTTAACATTCACGATGCCTGGGGGGAAAGGCGGAATGCCATTAGGGGAAGGCTCAAGGACGAGTAAAGGGCCAAGCTCTGTTTGTAAAGGGCCAGTTGCTTCGTATAACGCGATCAAAAAGCCACGGTAGTCGGCGAGGGGTTCCCCGGCACAACCGACCACTCGACCCAAGGGATCTGTAAGCAGTCGCGAATTGTCAAAATCAAGGACGATTTGATTGGTGTTGACGCTAAAAGTCGTATCACCCGTCTGATAACTGGCTCCGGCCCGGTTAAAGAGGGTAACGGTGTCTGTCGTCTCTGGGGACTGGGCCAAAACCAAAGGCATACCTAAATTCAAGCCAACGCTAACTAGGGCGATCGCCAGTGGCGATCGCTTGAGGATTAGTCGTGAATGGTCAAGAAAATTAGGCATTAAAAAAACTCTGGCCGACGAAGGCCTCCAAAAAAGTAAAGACCAGTGAATGTTTGACGTTTATTGAACGCGGACTTGGTACTGGCCATTCACGCTAGCCCTTGCAGGGACAGCATTTTGGAAGGTCCAACGCACATGGGTATAGCGTTCCGCTGGGGCCGGGCGCGTTTCCACACGACCATCGGGCAAGGTGACGCGAATCGTCGGGTTGGCACTGTAGGTTTTGCCGCCATCGATGCTGTAAGTGATTGTTGCGCCACCCACAGAGGCCGCTGACCCCATCACATAGACAGTATTGGCGGGCAGATCATCGGTAAGGACAAGGCCGGAAATGGGTTGTTCGGTGCGATTGTTGCCGCTGACGGTGTAGCGAATGGTGTCACCGGGTTTGACCCTAGGGGCGGGCCGCATAAAACCACCCTCTAGGCTACGCCAGGCAACTTTTTGTTCACCACGCCAATTTTTTTCGATTACCCGCAGATGGCCAGCTAGCTCAACATCAAGGTTCTGCTGGGTTTGGGCGAGGACAGGCTGGGGAGAAATTTGGGGCATCGTCTGGGGTACGATGCCAACGCCTAAGGAAATACCAGCCAAGATTGTAAAAAGAGACTTTTTCATGATCCAGGAAAGTTTGTTGTAAATGAAGGATTGAATGGATTCGCTATCAAAATGTCTTGGGCAACTTCAACGGCGAATTGTGTCATCACAAAGAGCCCTGTGAAGCCTAACCAGTAGACTTCACAGAGATAGACTAGACAGTTAGTTGATTTTCCGTTGGAAAGTGAATGTGCCAGTAGCACCAGGCGCGACAACCCCAACATTGTTGCGATATTCAGTGACATCACCCACTGCCGTGGTACCAGTTTGATCTGCAGCAGCAGTGCTCGCAGGATTGCCACTAAAGTACAGAATCGTACCAGTACCTGCTGCAGTACCCACTACGTTGCTGGTGTCAATGATACTATTGCCGTCATTGTCCAAAGCCCAGTTGTTATCACCAGCATTCGGATCAAGACCTAAGCCATTCTCGCGGATAACTACATTATTGGCTGGGAGAAGAACATTACCAATTGCAGGACTAACTGGCGCGGTGGTGGCAATATTTTCGTAGGTAACTACATACTCTAAAGTATCTCCAGGACCGGGTTGGGGATCAATGTCAGTACCTACACTGGAAGGACCATCTGAGCCACCATCAGCATAGAACACCTCTACTGTCTTGGTGAGCTTCAGGTAGCCAGCATAGAGGCGATCCACTTTGAGGTTACGAATCGTCTCACTCGCAGGCTCAAAGGTAGTGTTCGTATCGTTGTTAACGTAGGCCACAACCGGGATGCTGAATACATCAAACGCGTCAACAACACTGCCGCTGGGTAAATCTACGGAGACTTTATAGTCTAACTCCTGGCCAGCAGCTAGAGCTGGGATGGAAACTTGGCTAGGACTAGTCAGGTCAAACGCATCGTTAGTCGCATTCCATGAGTAGGTAGCCGTTTGCTGGGTGGCAACACCCGGTTGAACCGGCAGGGTAATAGTAACGGTAGTTCCAGCGGGAATTTCGATTGTACTCCCTGCTTCATCGATGCTGTCATAGCTACCCGCTGTGTCACAGGCTGCACAGACTGTGGCTGCAGCAGCTGGATCAATAGGTCGCAACACAACATTCTCGAGGAGAACCGTTGAGTCATTTTTAACAGAGTTGTCAAAAACGACAGCATTTGGATCAGCAATTGACCCGCCGGTGGTGACTGGTTCTGTAATAGATTTTTCAACGAAATCATCATTGAAATTAGTTGGACCGATCGCCACGGGGACATTGAACGGGCCGTTGACTAAGGCTCCGGTTGTAGGAGTGAGAACCAACTCATTCGGTTCACCGTCTGGGGTGTCATTGCCGCCACCATCGTTCGGTGTGCCGTCATTGGGGTCAGAACCATCTTCATTTGCCGGATCACCGAGATCCTCAGGATCATTGGCGGGATCATATTCACCGTAGGGATCACCATCCTTAGGCGTATCACCTAAGAAGTTGTTAGGGTTTTGGTCGCCGGATTCATCAAAGACGATGTTGTCGTTAGGATCGCCCGCTGATGTACCAAAGACTTGGATTAGGTTCCGTACCGGTGAAGCTGTTGCTCCTGTGGCAAAGAGAGTAAATGGACCAACACTCGTACCCGGAGCGATCGGACTAAGGTTACTAGTGTTATAGATAAAACCAATCCGGGTGATGTTTGCTGGAGTTGCAGGAATAGTTGTACTCCATTCTGCATCAGTGGGGGCGATAGTTAAAGCATCTGTTGTATAAACGACTGTCCAGTTCGCATTGGGACCAGTTGGTGGAGTTGTGTTTGGATCTACAAATGCTGCGTTCTGAGGTTTCGCGTCGGAAACGAGGATATAGCTACCGCCAGCGGTAGAACTGTCAATCTTAAGTGGAGTACCCGTTAGAGCAGCAGGAGCGTAGTTACCGGTATAGCCAAAGGGTAATTCATCGCCGACGACAAAACCACCAGTGTAGGTAATGATGTCATCACTGATTGCACCTGTTGCGCCTGGGTCAACACTATCGACCTCTTTCTCAGCGGTGACGAGGGCGAGGGGTTGATCCGCCCCTTGACCAACAGTGAGGGGGTCGGAAGTGTCGGCAGCTTCACGGTTACCATTCGCGCCACCCGCCTCGCTGGTTGTGCGAACTTCATCAACTGCAGCCAGAGTGTCTGTACCACCATCAGAAGCATCGGCACTAGTACCATCATCTGGTCGGTTTTGACTATCAGCGTCATCAGAATTGTTGGAACCGGTACTACCTAAAACAACAGTGATTTGATCACCAGGATCTGCATCCGTCGGTACTGTTCCTTGAACAATGACGGTAATACTATCGTCGGCGACGATACCGGGAACAACCCAACCATTAGTCTGATAGGTCGGCGGATTAGGATCAGTAGTATCTGCACCAGGACTAAATGAATCATCCCCGTTAACTATAACTTCCTGAGCACCAGTGCCACCGCCAGAAGGCAAGAAATAGTCTGGTATACCATCATTATCAAGATCCAGATAAACTCCCGGAGAGTTTAAATTATTGACTGTGATGTTGGTAACGTCGGGAATATAAATATCTGTTGGATTATTCCCTGTATTGGTTATGAGAAAGGGAATTTGAACAGTATCACCAGGGATGACACTACCGCCATTTGGATCGATAGGTGTTTGGGCAACGTTAGTCAAGCCAGCTGTTTCAGCGACGGTGACAGTGACTTCATTAGAAATGGTTGTTAGGGAATTACCACTGGGATCATTGAATGTTGCTGTCGCGGTGTTATTAATCGTGGTGCCAGCAGCTGTCCCGACAGCGATCGCCTGGGGGATGAGCTGGAATTGACCGGCGGCCATGAGGCCCGCAATCACCAAGGGACTAGCGAGCTTACGGATTGTATTTTTTCTGGGGGTTTTGCACTTTGGCGATCGCCAAACTTGATTGTTCACTTAAAAATTCCTCAAATAAAAATTCGCTAACAGTCAAGAGCGGACAAGAAGCCCTACTCTCTTGCTAGCGCCATAGGTGGAAATTAACTTGTTGGTTTTGTGTAAATAAGCAACGATTTCATATTGCCTGTCAGCTTGCTTCCTCAGATTACCCATCAGTTAGGTCGAGCACAGCTGCTCTTTTTAAAGATTTAAACAAGCTTTCTCTCAACTTTGTGAAGGGAATATTAATACCGTTTGCGGAAAAGATAAAGTATAAATTTTTCTTCGAGGGCTTGACTGAAGATGTCGAATAATGCAATTCCAACCTCTTTTGCGTAAATTTCTTTAGGTTTGTCAGACATTTTTACTATGAAAAATTTAAACAATTAGTTTTTTAGAAACATTCAGCATATTCAACTATTTTTCTTTGTCAATTGAACATACTCAGCAAAAAAAGAAGATTTGATGAATTTCTTGTATTTTTTTGTGTCAAAAAGCAATTAGGGCAGCATCGCAATCTTTTACTGTGCTGTGGCAAAAGCCGTGCGGATCACGTCAATGTGATTTTGAATCTCGCCGGACAAAGGTGTAGAAGTTGCTGCATTTGACCAAGCTGCAGCCGAAAAGAATGCTTGCATTGCAGGGCTTGCGAGACGAGTATCCGGATTAAAAAACTGAAGTTCGCCTTGGTCGTATTGCGTCCCCTTGCGGAGCTTGAGACCCTGGGGAGCGTTGGGTGTGCTGAGGATAATTTCGCCCCACAACACTTCAACGATTTGGCGCTTGTTTTGGGTTGTGACGCGAACACAGATCGGTGTCTCTCCACTGGGCTGAATGACGAGTTCTGAATCGGTGGGGATAGCACTGGCAGCGGCGGGCGAAAGCACCATTTGATAGGCAAAGATTTTGAGACGTTGGGTCGGCGATCGCCCCTCAGGGTTTGGGCGAATGCGGAGACCTTCAGCACAGCCCCGTTGCTGACCTTTTTGCCAACTCAGGGTGATGGTGCCCCCTTCAACCACACAGGGAAACCGATATTGAGTCTGTTGGGGGGCGGGGCCAGTTTGTAAAAGCAGTCCGTCATAGGTTTGGCGATCGCCCACCAGGACAAGACGCGCAAAGGAGTGGTTATTGCCCGGCACAATCAGGCTTTGGCTATGGTTTTCGAGGCGATCGCCCACCTGGGCCGCCTGTTGACGGTGACTACCCTGCTGCATCATGAGGCGATCGCCCGTGAGGGAGACAATTTGACTCGCATCCGGCGGCGCGGCGATCGCCCCAGGCATTAATCCCAAATACAACAGCGAAAAAAATTGGCTAATTGTCCCAAGCTTAAACATTTCCTATTCCCGACGCTCCTAGACATCAACGTAGATCTCTTCCTGGGAAAAAGCATGAAATCATCGCCCAGCACGATTTCAGCCTAATCAAATCATAGTGGGCGTTACCATTTACCGATGCACATTGCCGTGATCTTGCCGCTGAATCTATATTCTCTGAAAAATTTTGCTGATCAATTTTGATTAATCACCGTCACACTTAATCGAACAGGTGATCTGTCACGAGGCTTTACTGCAACGGACTATGTTTAACTCAGGCAGCTAAATAGGCGATCGCCCCAGGCATCAAATGACCACCCGTAATCTGCTGAATTTCGAGTAGAGCTGGCATGAGGGGGCGACTAAAGTAATATCCCTGGACTTCATCACAACAAAACTGCTTGAGCATTGCCAATTCTTCTGGATGTTCGATGCCCTCAGCAACCACCTTGAACCCCAGATCATGGGACATATTAATGAGATTTTTGGTGATCGCCGAATTCACTTTATTACAATGTAAATTTTTAATGAAGCAGCGGTCTAACTTCAGGGTATCCCAGCCAAACAACCTGGTGTAATTAAAAGAAGCATAGCCTGTACCGAAGTCATCAATGGCAATCTTGACGCCTAATTTTTGCAGTGATGCTAAAACGGCGCAGATATTTTGAAAATCCTCAATCAAAACTGACTCCGTGATCTCTAGCTCTAGATGTTGGGGCGCAACTTGATGGGAAACCAGGAGATTCTGGAGCCGCTCAAAGAAGTGAGGAGCCGTGACCTGATGTACTGAAATATTAACGGCCATCCGAAAGGTTTGCTGGGACTGTTGATGCCATTTTTTTAACTGTTTTATGGCCCGCTGCAAGACCCAGTCCCCAAGCTCGTGGATCAGACCCGCTTCTTCAGCAATGGGGATAAATACCGTGGGAGAAATCGAACCGAACTGGGGGTGATCCCAACGAAGTAAGGCTTCAAATCCCGTCACCATCGTCGTTTGAGGATTGACTTGGGGCTGGTAAACGACGGTCAACTGATGGCGGGCGATCGCCTGGGCAAGGGCTAATTCTAAAAAACGTCGTTCTTGGGGGAATATAGTTGCCATAGTCAGTTTTTATCCGTCACACCTTTTTGAATCAAGCGTAGGACAACCATATATGTCGTCTAGCAAGGAGAGGTTCGCTGGTGTTGAGCTTTGCGCCTGATCTGAAATCTATCACGATCAAGCCAAGACAACTTCATCAAATGTTTAAGATGCTGTGAATTCTAAGAATTCATAAAGTTCATAAAGACAATATAAAAGGCAAAACCAAGATAAAAAAGTAATCGTCGCTACGAAGTCTCCCCAGACCTCTCCTTTGTCCGGAGTTGTTTACCTGTACGAAAATTTCAGCCTAGGCCATGAGTTGCCACTCCAAGAGAACTGCCGGGGGAATCTCGATGGTCGTCTGTTCCTTGAGGGGCAAGCCAAGTTGGACTTTTTGATCGGTGGGCAACTGGGGCAAAATCTTTTTTAAATCAAATTGACCGACGTTGGGCGCAGGGGCTTCGGTGGCAAATTGATCTGGTGCTGTGAGGATCGCTTGATTGGGAGCAGATAAACTCAAAGAACCCGGATGGATAAAAGTCGCCTGGCCGGGGTAGGCCACAAGGCGTAGGTCAACGGTATCAACACGACCATCTTTAACCCGTTTAAACAGCACCACCTGCCAAGTTTGACCGTGATTATCTTGGATAGATTGGCGAGACTGATACAGGATTTGTCCAGGGGCTTCTTCCTGTTGGCGAATACTGGCGAAACTGGGTTCTGCCCAAATGCCGCTACTGACCAAGAAAATCAGGCTTAAGCTGAGAAGAATCAATCCTTTTTTAAGAAAAAACATTGGCTGAATCTGGGGTGAGGGGTTTACTCAGGGTTAGTCTGGGCCGCTTCTAGGCTAGGAATAATAACGGAATACAGTCCCCGTAGGTCGCCAGCTTTGAAGTCGTAGGCGAGATCATCTAAATATTTAGCTTTGATGAAATTGGGGCGATTGTCCTTCGGGCCGTGGCAAGCCAGACAACTGCTTTCGACATTAATGCGGCGGTAGTAGTGGAGGCGATCGCCTTGGATTTGGCTATAGCTCAGGAGTTCGGGGTGTTGCGTAAATTTGGCGATCGCCATGGTTTCCTGGAGATTTTGCGGGGCATGGTCTGGATTGCGATATTTTTTAGCCACCTGCTTGACTTGCCAACCATTGTCTTGACTCAGTTGCCTTGCTTTCATCCCCACTGGCTTACACACTTCCTGCATGGTTTGCGGCGTGATGTCTGCAGTCGGGTCAATGGTTTTGGCCAACTCAGAGCGCATTTGGTCGAGATCTTCGATGGCTTGCACCGCACGGGCAAAATCCGGGGGATTGGGAGCTGCTTGCACAGGGACAATGGGCCAAACCAAGGTGGCGATCGCCAAGGCACTAATGAGAATGCCGGTCAGAAAATGTGAAAACTTTCGACCACTGCTCATTTGCACATTGAATGGTTTGTTTTTAAGAATAAAACGCAAAATCTTCATTGTATTTTTCCCATTTTTTATTCAATAGTTTAGTCAATTTCTCAGGAAAAATTCGCTTTTTAGGATTGATAATTAAATCTTCTTAAAATTCAAGAAAAGCCTCTACTTGAATGGCAGAGGCTAAGAGCATTTAGAGTATATTTTTCGTTCAGGATTCAGAGCAAACCAAGATTATTCAAAGCAATCATCATGCCACTGCAATCCCAAATTCAAACTTCCAGTTAGCCATTAATTGCCGGGGCTTGGAGGGCGACAGGCGCTTGATCTCCGGCTGCTAAATCGAGGGGGAAATTATGAACATTGCGTTCGTGCATGGCCTCAATCCCCAGATTTGCCCGATTGAGAATATCCGCCCAAGTATTGATCACCCGTCCTTGGGAATCTAACAGAGATTGGTTGAAGTTAAACCCGTTCAAGTTAAAGGCAAAACAAGCTACGGCTAAAGAAGCAAACCAGATACCAATCACTGGCCAAGCAGCAAGGAAAAAGTGGAGGGCGCGACTGTTATTAAAAGAAGCATATTGGAAGATCAAGCGTCCAAAATAACCATGGGCCGCCACAATATTGTAAGTTTCTTCCTCTTGACCAAAACGATAGCCACTATTTTGGGACTCCGTTTCTGTGGTCTCCCGAATCAAAGAAGAGGTCACGAGGGAACCGTGCATCGCAGAAAACAACGCACCACCAAAGACACCTGCAACCCCCAGCATATGGAAAGGATGCATCAACACATTATGCTCAGCTTGCAACACAAACATAAAGTTAAAGGTGCCAGAGATGCCCAACGGTAATCCATCCGAGAAAGATCCTTGGCCAATTGAATAAACCAAGAGTACCGCCGTCGCCGCCGCCACCGGAGCAGAATAGGCAACCGCAATCCATGGACGCATCCCCAAGCGGTAGGACAGTTCCCATTCCCGCCCCATATAGGCAAAGATGCCAAGCAGAAAGTGGAACACAATCAGTTGGTAGGGGCCACCGTTGTAAAGCCACTCAGCCAGATTCGCCGCATCCCAAATGGGGTAAAAGTGCAGACCGATCGCATTAGAACTCGGCACAACGGCGGCGGTAATAATATTGTTGCCATACAGCAAAGAGCCAGAAACCGGTTCGCGAATCCCGTCAATATCAACCGGGGGCGCGGCGACAAATGCCAGGACAAAACAAATCGTTGCGGTCAACAGCGTGGGAATCATTAAAACCCCAAACCAGCCTACATAGAAACGATTTTCTGTGCTGGTGACCCATTGGCAAAAGCGCTCCCAAAGATTGGCAGAGCCTTGCTGTTGTAGAAGTGTAGTCATAATTGCATGTACCAGTTTAAAGTACTGGGGACTAAGCAAATCGCTCAATCGATTTATTGCTTAATCACTTTTTGATTATATAGCATCGTTTTTAAAAAAGACAAGGCTTGCGGAAACTAAAGCTGCAAATAATCTTTTCTGTCCGTTTCTTGAGAGGCGATCGCCCCATTACACTAAAGTCATTGCCACTACGCAGCACCATGTCAACCCTGTTCACCAGCATCGCCAATCGCCTCCAAAACGTTTTTAACCTAGAGGTTATCGGTGACCAAATCGCCCAGGGCCTAATCAACCTCGTCGTTGCCCTCATTACCTTCGCGGTGTTCTACTGCCTTTGGAAGATTGTTGATGTGCCCCTCTATGCGTCCTTCAAAAAATCAAAACTCGATAAAACCTCCGCCAGCTTCTTAAGAACCCTCGTTCGCTACGCCATTTTGACCTTTGGCGCGATCCAAGCCCTCAACGCAGTTGGGATTAACATGGCCGCAATCGTCACCAGCCTGGGACTTGTGGGATTAACGGTCGGTTTTGCTGCCCGGGATGCCCTTTCTAACTTGATTTCTGGACTGCTCATTTTTTGGGATCGGCCCTTTGTGATTGATGACCTCGTGGAAATTAATGGCCTCTATGGTCGCGTCGAAACAATTACCCTAAGGAGCACGCGCATTGTTACCGTTGATGGCCGGATGTTAGCGGTGCCCAATTCTGTCGTGATCAATTCAACGGTGATCTCCTACACCAATTTTCCGCAGTTACGCCTCGATATTGATGTCACCGTCGCTGTCCATGAAAATCTAGAGCGGGTACGACAGATCCTCTTGTCTTTGGTCGATGATCGCAGCATATTTACCGACACACCGCCCGCTAAAGTGGTGGTGACAGCTCTCAATGACTATAATGTGGCACTCCAACTTCAGGTTTGGTTACGCAATGAGCGCACCCATATTCCCGAACGCTTTGCTCTCCGAGAAAAAGTTTTTACCGCTTTAACCGCAGCAGGGATTGATATGCCCTTTGAAACGATCCAGCTCACTCCCCTGGCTGTGCAATTGCAATCAGAAATCTAGACAAGACGCCTGAAGCTGCGAGAAAAAATCGATTGGTTTGTCCTGGTGGGGATGTTGAAACTTTAGGTAATAAGCATTAAGAGAATAACCACAATCCCCTGGCAAAGGACTGTGATTAGCATCTTTGTAAATAGCCGGTAAGCCCCCTGGAAGATAAAGGCGATCGCCGACCAGGGGAAAGCCCATTGCTGCCATGTGAATCCGAATTTGATGGGGGCGTCCAGTGAAAATTTGCACCTCAACCCGTGAAACTTTTGCTAGACGTTCTAGAACTCGCATTTCACTATGGGCAGATAAACCATCTGCTGTGGCGGCAAAGATTGTCCCCAGGCTAGGATGGCAGATTTTGCCGATGGGCGTGGTGATGGTGATTTGATCAGGATAATCGCCCGCTGGAATGACGGCCCGATAAATTTTTGTGATTTGATGTTCTCGTAATTGGCGTGTTAGGGACTGTCGCCCCAAAGGCGATCGCCCCAGGATCATTAATCCAGAAGTTCCCCGTCCCAAGCGATGAATCGGCACTGGTGTTTCGTCAGGAAATTGCCTTTTGAGTTGCGCTAACAACGTATTTTCCAGGAAGTTGCCCGCTGGCAACACCGGTAAACCCGCTGGTTTATCAATGATCCAAAAATGTAGGTCTTGGTGCAAAATTTGGAAATTTAACGGGACATCTGGCTCTTCCCAAGGGGGGCGATGATACTCTAGCCGTTGATTCTTTGCTAAACGTTGTGTGGCAGTGGCCGGTTTGCCGTCTACGAAAATCTGCTGATTTTCAAAACGTTCTGCCCATTCCTGTCGCGTTGAATGGCGATAAAATTGCCCATAAAAATCCAAGACCGATAGGCCCGCTTGGGAGGGCTTCACGCGATCCCGGTAGACCCAGCCTTGATTGAGCATTTTACAAATTTATGAATACTGATAAATATTTTTGCGGGGATTAAAACTTTCGACTTCCCGCAGTTTTTCGTACAAAGCCCGCTCCTCTTCGGTAATCTCTGGTGGTAAAACGAGCTGGACTTCCACCAGTTGGTCACCGCGAGAGCCAGAGCTACGGGGATACCCTTTATTCGCCAACCGCAATCTTTGCCCTGGTTTAACGCCCTTGGGCACAGTCATTTTCACTAGGCCGTCAATGGTCGGAATTTCGATGGAACCACCCAAAATAGCTTCGCTAGGACTGAGGGGCACTTGGCAGTAAATATCAGCGCCTTGCACCTCAAAGAAAGGATGGGGGGCCACAGTAATTTTGAGATATAAGTTACCGCCATTGATACCCTGATTACGCAACCGAATGCGCTGGCCATCGACCATGTGGGGCGGCATATCAACTTCGAGCGATCGCCCATCTTCGAGGCGAATCCGTTCCCGTCCCCCCCGATAGGCTTTTTCCAGGGGCAGGGTGAGACGTGCTTCCACATCCCGTTTAGCAGGGGATTTTGGGGTAGCCACTTTGGTTGTTTTTGTGGTGCCGGGGCGAAAATCTTCGTAGCTATTGCTCCGGACCCGGGCGGTGGTCTGCTGTCGGTCTTTCGGCCCAAAGGGATTGACACTGCCAATATTGGCGAACTGGCTAAAATCGTTGCGCTGGGGTCGATTGGTGCGGTTAAAACCAGGGCGACTGTATTTTCCCCCCATGGCCCGGGTGAACTGGTCATACTGCGATCGCCGCCCATCATCGGACAGCACTTCATAGGCCTCGTTGAGATCCTTAAACTTTTCTTCTGCTACCTTATCCCCTGGGTTGACATCCGGATGATAGCGCCGCGCTAACCGTCGAAAGGAGCGCTTAATCTCATCACTAGAGGCATTACGAGGAACGCCTAAAATTTCATAATAGTTACGCAAATTGTTCATATTTAGGCGACAGAGTGAGGAATTCTCTCCTTAGATAATGGCGCACTGTTCCCAGATGTGATGTTTATTATGCCGGAATTACGAAGTAAAACAACTGTCTAGAACCATTCATCGTCCTCGTCCCAATCATTTTCGTAGGGGATATTGCGCCCTTGGCCTTGGCTGTAATACTTGCGGGAGACGTTCCGTTGTTCGTAGGGATCGCGACTGGTGGGTCGCGGTGGGCGAGAAGCGGGCGGTTCCACGGGACGACGGGGGGCAGTACCATTCCCATAACGGTCATCTAGTGGGCGATCGCCCCCATAATTTTGGCGCGGTTGGGCAGCCCCATAATCATAATTGCGGGTCGGTTGCGGCCTTTGGGGTGGCCGGGGGGCATAGTCATAGTTGCGCTGGGGTGGTGGCGCATCATAGCCCCGCTGGGGTGGGTAGCCAGCCCCTGGTCGGTAGTTAGAACGGGAATCATAGTACAAATCATCCTCGTCATCACCGATCAAGGTTTTCTTAATCGTGTCAAAGAAAGAATCATCTTCCCCTTGGTCATACTGGAGGCGTACCTCGCGGTTAAGCTCATACAACGCATCCTGTAAATCCGCCTGGGCGCGATCCAAACGGCGATCGTCATTTTGTTTGAGGCTCTCTAAAATTTCCTGGGACAAACTCTCAATGCGGCGACGATAGTAGCTCGCAAACTGGCTACCAAAATCAAGGGTGACTTCCTTCAATCTGCGTTGGGCTTGATCCGTTAAAGCTTTGGCCCGGTTCCGTTTTTCAACCTTCTCCCGTCGCTCTCGATCCTCTTGGGCAAATTGCTCTGCATCCCGCATCATCCGGTTAACTTCACTATCTGTCAAGGTGGAGGAACCCTGGATCGTAATGCTCTGTTCCCGTCCGGTGGTTTTATCCCGGGCTGACACCTGCAAAATACCATTGGCATCAATGTCAAAGGATACCTGTACCTGGGGAATTCCACGGGGCGCTGGCGGAATTCCCGTTAACTTAAAACGACCGAGGGATTTATTCCCCTGGGCCATTTCCCGTTCCCCCTGGACGACATGAATCTCGACGACGGTTTGGTTATTTTCTCCCGTCGAAAAAATATCTGAACGCCGCACCGGAATGGTCGTATTCCGGGGAATCAGCTTTTTCGTCACCCCACCGATGGTTTCTAACCCAAGGGACAAAGGCGTCACATCAAGCAGCAAAATATCTTTGACTTCTCCACCGAGGATCCCCGCTTGGATCGCTGCCCCCACTGCCACTACTTCATCGGGGTTGACGTTTTGATTGGGTTCGCGGTCAATGAAACTCCGCACGAGACCCTGCACGAGGGGAATACGGGTAGACCCCCCCACAAGAACTACTTCTCGAATTTGCACAGGGCTAATGCCTGCATCCTGGAGGGCACGTTTAATGGGGCGACGCAAACGACTAATCAATTCTCCGCAAAGGCTCTCAAAGGTGGCACGGTCGAGTTGGGTTTCGAGGTGCTTCGGGCCTTCCTCGGTGGCGGTAATAAAGGGAAGATTGATTTCCGTGACCGTAACCCCAGACAGTTCAATTTTGGCTTTCTCAGCAGCTTCCGTGAGTCGTTGGAGGGATTGGCGGTCTTTGCGCAGATCAATATTTTCCGCTTCGAGGAATTTTTCAGCGAGCCAATCAACAATTTTTTTATCGAAATCATTTCCACCAAGCTGGGTATCGCCACTGGTGGCTTTCACTTCAAAAACGCCATCGCCCACTTCTAGGACGGAGACATCAAAGGTTCCGCCCCCCAGGTCAAAGACCAGAATCGAGGAACTGCCTTGTTGTTCTAGGCCATAGGCAAGGGCGGCGGCGGTGGGTTCGTTGATAATCCGCAGGACTTCGAGACCGGCAATACGTCCGGCATCACGGGTTGCCTGGCGTTGGGCATCGTTGAAGTAGGCGGGTACGGTGATTACGGCGCCTGTGACGGGTTCACCGAGGTAACGTTCGGCTTCGTCGGCAAGGCGGCGAATAATTTTGGCAGAAATTTCTTCGGGGGCGAATTCTTGGCGGAGACGGGGACAACGAATTTTGACGGTATCGGTATCGGTGCGGCGAATGGTATAGGGGACTTGTTTGGATTCGGGGGTGAGTTCGCTGTAGCGGCGACCCATGAAACGTTTGACGCCGTAGTAGGTGTTTTGGGGGTTGAGTACGGCTTGACGGCGCGCCATTTGGCCGACGAGGAGTTCGCCATCTTTGTTAAAGCCAACGACGGAGGGGGTGGTTCTGGCTCCTTCGGAATTTGCAATGACAAGGGGTTTGCCGCCTTCCATCACTGCAACGACGGAATTTGTGGTTCCTAGATCGATGCCGACTACTCTACCCATGCGTTTTTTGATTCTCCTTGGTGTGGCCCGACAATCTATATATATTAGGTTGCGCCACGATTGTTAACAATATTTGCCCTTTATTTTATCGGAGCGATTGGGGAATTTCAGAGCTGACCTTGGAGGCTTTCGAGAATTTTGAGGGCTTGGGTTTGGTTTGTGGCTTGGTTTTGCTGCTCAAAAAGGGAGACAGCTTGGGTCATATCGGCGATCGCCTGTTCGAGATTATCGAGTTTGTAGTGGGTAATGGCGCGGTTGTAGTAGGCTTCGGCGAATTCAGGATTGCCAGTAATGCTGGCGGTGTAGTCCTGGAGGGCGGCGGTGTGATTTTCAAAACGGTTGTGGGCCAGGGCGCGATTGTAGTAGGCCTTGAAATAGTTGGGCCGGAGGGTCAGGGCTGCATTGTAGTCGGCGATCGCCTTGGCATGGTAACCGTTGGCGAGTTCGGTTTGGTTGGCGTTGCGGGCCTGAAGCGCGAGATCGTCGTAGGCGTTGCCCCGGTTAATGAAAAAATCTGGATTGTTATTTTTGAGGATGATCGCTTGGTCACAATCGGCGATCGCCTGTTCATAGTTGTCGAGCAAATAGGCGGCGTAACAGCGGTTCCCGTAGGCGTCGGCAAATTCGGGTTTGAGCTGGATCGCCTGGCTATAGTCATCGTAGGCGGCCTGGTATTCCCCCAGGACATGGTAGCTGTAGCCGCGATTGTAATAGGCGTCGGGGTCGGATTCGTCGAGGTTAATGGCCGCTGAAAATTCGGCGATCGCCCCCTCAAAATTCCCTTGGGTGAGGGCATCGACCCCCGCGTTATACCGTTGGATCGCGTTGGCGGCGTTATTGCTTGTTTCAGGGGCGGTCTGGGACAGTCCGGGGGTGCCGGAGCCGAGGAGGAGGACTGTTCCCAAAAGGATCCAAGGGGTGCTGCTGTTCATGGGAATTTTCGTTCGGGGCTGCGCATAGTTACCTAGTTCCATCTTAGAGGGCCATGACAGCGTTAAGTTCCCGTCCTTAAGACTTTGCATTAGTTTGATGATTGATGGCGATCGCCTAACTTACCGCATTCCCACACATTTGCCGCGGCGAATAAGCAAAATTACAATTCGATGTCTTCGTAAATGTCGGCTAGGGCCAGATCGCAATCGATGGAAACAAGGTGAATCACTTCATCAATGGCCGTGTATTCCGTGAGGCTCCATTGTTTCGGGCCTTGACGATGGTAATGCTCCACAAATAGCCACTCCGGTTCGATGAGCAGATAGTCTTGAAACTCTGGGATAGAGCGATAGTAATGGAACTTTTCGCTGCGGTCATAGTTTTTTGTCGCAGGGGAAAGCACTTCGGCAATGAGGCAGGCATTTAAAACGGTATCTTTTCGCCCCTCCTGCAACACCAAGGGCTTGCCAGTGACCATCACATCGGGATAGGTATAAATTTGCTGGGAAGGAATCCAGAGTCGCTGATCTGCATGGAAGATTTCATAGGCTTGTTTTTTGAGGGCAATTTTTAAAGTAATCGCCGTATTGAACGCGAGTTTATGGTGTGTTGGTGTCCCACCAGCCATGGGTTTAATCACTCCTTGGATATATTCGTGGCGATCGCTTGCCTGTTCTTCTTGGGCTAAATAGGCTTCGGGGGAAATGGGTTTTGCCAATGTTTGTGGGGTCATGGTTTTTTCTCACCTGGGACTTTACCGCTTGCCTTGCCTTCAAGCTAACATAAGTTTTTCGCGCAGATTGCCTTAGCGATTAGGATTTGGTGTTGCTTTGGTCGTCGGGTGATTCCTTTGATTTGAAGACTGTCATGATGCCTTTGTCATAGTTGGAGGCGATCGCCAAAAAAGCGCCCCCCAAAATGTAGAAAGGCAAGGGCACAAAAAATCCTTTGATTAGCTGAAAAATTTGCACTGCGATAAACAGGACGACAACACTCGTTAACCAAACTTGCATTTGTTTTTCTCCTCAAATCCCGACAGTCTAGGTAATTTTTAGCGCATCCAGGTTGGCGATCGCCAGATATCTTGCTCAAGTGGCCCGTAAATCGCGACGTTGCAAATGTCCCCTCGGAGTATTCAAACTGCCGGGTAAAGTGCCGTGATCAACCACAGTCAGGCGATCCATGTTGTAGGTGGTGTAGCGCAAGTTTGTGCCGCCCCTGGGAATATCAATCATCGTGAGGCTCCGGTAGGGGGAAAGATTGCCTTGAACTAGAGAACGCGGCCCATCTCCTAAAGCACCAGTATGGAGCAGTTCCAATTGCCCCCGGTGAGCGGGATAGTAAGCGTGTTGGTGACCGCTGATATAGGTGTGGACGTTGTATTTTTCGAGCAGAGCTTGGAGGCGATCGCCGTCATGGAGATAATTTCCTGGTTCTGAGCGGCTGCCCGAAGCGACAGGATAGAGGGATAAATGCCCTAGGGCGAACCGTAAACGACTCCGTTGGGCTTGGTCACTGGCGAGACTGGCTTCGATCCAAGCCAACTGTGCTGGACTAATGCGGGCGGTGGAAGCATCCCACACAGAATAAAAAATATTGTTTTGGGTAAAGCTGTAATAGAAAGGGAAATGACGACGGTCAACAAAGTCTAGGGTCGGAGTATGGGCAGGGTTGCGCCAATATTGACTGGCCGCCTGACGATCTGCGGCAAAGGCATATTCTCCATCACGCAGGGAGCCGGAAGCATCGTGGTTCCCTAGGGTGAAGGCGAAGGGAATGTTTGCTTGGTGCAGGGGTTGGGCAATGTATCGTTCAAAGGCTTGCCACATGGCGGTGAGCTGGGCTGGGGTGAGGCTGCTTTTTTGACCTGCGACCATATCGCCCGCACAGAGCACTAGATCCGGTTGCCAATCAGGAATCAAGGCGATCGCCCGTTTCACTTGGGACAGATAATCCGTGGAACCATAGGCGCTGTTCAGGTCGCTAATCACCACCAGGCGCGTCTCCCCTGGGGCTGGGGTATTGAGAGCAGTTGGTACAGGATTAGCGATCGCCTGAGATTTTGCAATAATCCCGCGCGAAATAAGTAAACTCCCTAGGGCCAAGCCCCCATAGGTTAAAAATTGTCGTCGATTCCCGTGCATTGGTTTTAGCCCCGCAAAATTTTCACTTCATCGAGGTTGGCGATCGCCACATCCGCTGTTTCTAGGTGCGCTTGGGTAGCATCTCCCCAACAAATTCCCACGGTGCCCGCGGCCCCTGCCGCCTTGGCCATTTGAATATCCCCTGGGGCATCGCCAATCATTAGGGTTTGACGTGGCTCAGTGCCTAAGGTTGCACAGGCTTGTAAAAATAAGGCTGGATCGGGTTTGAGGCCAAATTCTGCGCCCATTTTTAGCTGAATATAGTCTTGCAACTGGTAAGTTTTGACGAAAATTTCCACGTTGGCGGTGCTGTCCATGGAAAGAATGCCTAGCTTCAACCCGGCATCATGGCAAAATTTCAGCACCTCTAGGCTGCCGGTAAACAGCGGAGATGTGTCGCTGCGATCGCCAAGGATTTCTTCTGCTTCGGCAAAGGCTTTTTTGGCAATGTCAAGGGCCTCAAACCAACTGCGCCCCGTTTCGGCAATGTAGGCAGCGGCGGCGATCGCATTTTCTGGGTGACTGCCCACCGCCATTAAGCCCGTCGGGTCAAGCACTCCATCCACCATCCCAAAGGCCATCAGGAGCGGTTCTCCCACCCCAGGAATTTGGGCATCGATCAACCGGGCGCGCTTTTGGGCCAGTTCCCGCAGGTAGTTTTGGGAGTCAGCGAGGGTGCCATCTTTATCAAAAATGATTCCCGTAATGTTTTCAAAAAGGCGATCGCCCACTTGCACTGTAATCATCGTAAATGCCGCTAATCCGTTGCCAAGGTCAATAACATTTTAGGTGCCGACGGTGAGCCGATATTTTAAACTGAGCAGACTCAGCCAGAGGGAAGGGTATTTTTCCGATAGCCAAGCTTCCGAGTTTTCGAGCCACTGGGGTAACCAACCCATCAACAGCAGACTCAACACCGCATCAAAACTAAAGGCAAAATAAGCACCGACCCAGCGGATAAAGTCCTTTGCCCCAGCCATTTGCCAAATCCACATAATTAAAGCCGGGTTTTGGCGGGCGGCAACCAGGGCCAGCTTATTGAACATTAGCCAACTGGTGCGGTCTTTAATAAAGGTCTCGGCCACCTCTGGGGGGGAATCCGCTAAAAGCCCAAAGAAGGTATTCAACATGGCATTGATCCGTTGGGGCGGTAACTTCATCCCCGTCGGCACCATCATCCCCTTAGAAAAGAGCCAAGTCACCGCAATATTACTTTGGTAGGCGCGGATCTTGCTCAAATTTTGCTGGTCGAGGAGATCTTTTTGGAGAGCAATATCCAGCAGTTTCGTCAGACGGTCTAAATTGCGTACCAGGGAACCAAACCCCGTAAAGACCAGCGGAGACTGGAGGGAGGCTGCATCCCCAATGGCCAACAGTCGATCAAAGGCCACTTGGCGATCGCCTGCGCCCACATTGAAATAACCCGGAATATAACCAAACGTCGCCTTCTCAAAGGTGAGTTGTGCCATGTCACAGCGGCGGTACTCCGGCAAAATGCTGAAAAAGTCTTCGTACATTTCCAACAAAGACCCCGGATTCTCTGGGTTTACCTCGTGGTAATGGAACAGATAAATCGTCATCTCGTCCCCCTGACCCGGAAACAATTCCCAAATTAACTGTCTGCCCCGGGAAATATCCCCATGGGAATTTAAAACATCCCCATATTCGCTATCCCACACCGCCGGATCAAACCCCTTTACCACGGCCCCTACTGTCGGACAAACGCTATCAAAAGGACGTCCCTGGTTCAACTGCGCCGCAATGGGAGAAGCCGTCCCCATCGCATCCATCAGCAGCCGCGCCTGAACAATTTTTTCTTCCCCGGTCGCCAATGATTTCGTGAAAATCTGCGCCCGTTCTCGGCCAATATCTGCCCGCACAAATTCCGTCTGATCCCAAATTTCGCCCCCAGCAGCCCGTAGTTTTTCACCACATTTTTCGAGCAACAGCTCCGAAGCCACGGCAATATTCAGCACCGTCGGCGTGTAGAGAATATTCGCCTTGAGGTGGGGCGGATTATTCCCATCAAAAAACTTGTTAAATCCGTTTTTATATTCACGGGCAACTAAGGTTTCAATTTCTGTTTCATCAAACAAGCCCAGATTAATCAGGCTTTGGAGTTCACTGCGAGAAATATTCCACTCCCGGTTCATCCGCCCAAAGGGCAACCGCTCAATTAGCAACACCTTGTAACCCAGTCGTGCCATAACAGCAGCATGGATCACCCCTAAAGCGCCACCAATGTAAACCAAGTCATATTGGGCGAACTGGGGATCGGCGGGCTGATTTTTTTCAAAAATAACGGGTTGGGGCGCTTGGGGATTTTTCACCGTTTCCCGCCAGCGTTTTTCCCACCAATAGGCCCGCTGCAAGTCAAACTCTCCCTGGGGAAATTTCTGGAAATATTCGACTGTTTTCGGATAATCTGCGGCCAAAGCGTCAAAAATGGATTGGCCTGGTTGAATTTCAGGGGGGGCTGGGTACTGATTGGGGAAAGCTTGTTCTAAATCTGATTTGAGTTGGCGACAAAGACTCTGGGGCTGGGGAAATCCTGACGCCCAGGCAAATACTTTTAAGTAGGTGGTACGCTGCACATTCCAGGTGAAAATCGAGAGTTCGGCCCCATTGGCGACTAGGCGAATGCCTGTGGGGGTCTGCTGCTTCTCTCCGTGTCGGGGTTGCCAACTGGTCTGTAGCCAATGGCAAACTTTGTCAGTGTCGGGGGTAGGGACTTCGAGATAAAGCAGTTCTTCCATGGAAATTACAGATGGGTGAGGGGTGATGTCACTCTGGATTATCATACCCGCTTTGATTTGCCCAAGGGAAAGGCCTTAGGATCGAGAAAACAGCGTTGGGTTCGTAATTTTTCTTATAAAAACTTAACCTTGTTAAAATAGAATTGATCATTTATTCAACACAGGAGGGTTCATGGCTAATATCACCTACGTTCCGGCAAATAAGGACGTGATTGCGGCAGATGGTGCAAATTTACGGGAAAAAGCCCTGCAAAATGGCGTGGATTTGTACACTTTCGGCGGAAAATTGATGAATTGCGGTGGTGTTGGCCAATGCGGAACCTGCATTGTCGAGATTCTGGAGGGGATGGAAAACCTGTCGCCCAAGACTGATTTTGAGAAGCGGCGTCTCAAGCGTAAGCCCCCCAGCTATCGCCTTGCTTGCCAAACCTTGGCCCATGGGGATGTTGTTGTAAAAACCAAACCCTAAGGGCAGCCTCTTTGGTTTTTTGTTTAGGAAGATATTCTTTGGGAATCCCCGTGGCGATCGCCCCTGGTAAGGAGCTAGAGGTGATATTCTTGATATCATTGTGATCTAGCTCGATGAAGAGGCGATTATTCAATGCAAGTTAACGATCTCGGTTTCATTGCAACGATTCTTTTTGTACTCGTACCCACCGTTTTTTTGTTGATCCTTTATATCCAGACCAACAAAACGGCTTCCTAAGAAAAACCATTTTAAAAAAACACGATAAAAAACAATGGGGGACAGATCCTTGGCGATCGCCCCCTTTTTTATGGCTGTGAATTGATTTTCTTTTTAGCTGGCATCAGTCCGAGCTAAGAGCACAGGACAAGGCGCATTGACCCGCACATAGTCCGATAGAGACGTGCCCAGCAAGCGATCCAGGTCAGGCATACTCTTAGCAATGGAAGGACGGCGGTCTGGGGAACCGAGGATTAACAAGTCAATGTTTTGGTCTTTGGCGACATTACAGATCGTGGCCCCAGGACGACCCCCAACGACTAACGTTTTGTACGCAATGCCCATTTGTTTAGCCCGTTGAATCGCTGGAGCGAGGGCCGGATTCGCGTCCATTTCTGCTTGGGAAAGGGAAAGATTCCCTGGCAGATCAGGGTTAACCCGCAGGAGTAGCAGTTCGCAGCCACTATAGTCCCGCAGCATTTGCAGGGCTAAATCCAAACCATACATCGCCGCATCGGACTTATCGATAGCGACCATAACTTTTTTGACCGTGCGCACATAGATGTCATCCTTAACCAGGAGCATCGGCCGGTTGGTGAGTTGGAACACGTATTGGCTCACAGAATTAGCGAGAATCGACTGTAGCCGTTTGAGTCCCCGAGAACCCATTAAAATTAGGTCGGCATCAATTTCATCGGCGACCTTGCAGACCACATCTTTGGGATCTCCTTGGCGCAGAATGGTGTTGACGTTGCCAGGATCGAGCTTGAGGTCTTGGAGGGCTTGGGCGAGGAGCTTACCGCCGGTTTCGTAGCCTTTTTGTTCGATATCAGGAGTCAGCTCTTCCTTCACGACATGGAGGATATTGATGCTAGTGTCTTTGAAGGCAGGGAGCTTGAGCAAGTTTTTCAACATATCCTGGACTTGCCCGGTGCCAGAATCAGCGAAGAGAATTTTTCTAATCATGGGACGACTGTTAACGGGGTTTTTCAAATGGGCTTTTATCCCTAGGATCCAGCATACTCCCTTCTGAGGGCGGGAAATTTTAAGGCTTATTACATAATGGAAGTTGATTTTTTTACGGAATTTTCACCACGATGGATTTGATGCGATCGCTGCCCATTGGGTTATATCTGGAGCAGCCCCAAACCTGGCTCCACCGACTAGACCCCCGGGTAAAACTCGCTTGGTTGATGAGTTTTTTGATTGGGCCGATTTTGGCGAACAACCTGTGGCGCTTGGGTTTGGTGGGATTATTAATCGCGATCACCCTAACGGCATTAATTCCCCTGCGGGTCTGGAAACAACAGATGGGGTTGCTATTAATTTTTTGTTTGGTGTTGTTTGGGGTTACGTTAATCACCCCCGATGGCTTGGTGCTTGATCATCAGCCCCGTTTACCGGCAGAGGATCTAGATATTCAGCAAAACTATGAATATGTGGTGTGGCAGTTTCAATTTATCTCCGTCACGCGCCTCAAACTCGATCTGGGCATTAAGCTCAGTACACAAATTTTCACGTTGCTCTACAGCACCAATCTCTATCTGTTGACCACGGCAGCGGAAGAAATCACCACGGGTTTAGAGTTTCTCCTGGGGCCGCTGCGCCGACTCAAGGTTCCGGTGACAGAAATTTTGCTCACCCTGACCCTCTCGCTCCGATTTATTCCCCTCGTGTTGGAGGAAATTCAGAATTTAACGCGTTCAGTCCGCACAAGGGCGATCGCCTGGAAGACCTTAGGGTTCAAACAGAGTGCTCAACTGTGGCTGATGGTCTCCGAAAAACTCCTCGAAAATCTCCTGATGCGAGCTGAACAAATGGCAACGGCGATGGATATCCGGGGCTTCACCAGTCCAAACCAGCACCTTGTCCGTTGGCATCAACTGCGCTTCCACCGTTGGGATTGGCTGATCCTTGTGTTGCTGCTGCCCTTTTGGTCATTGCGCTTCCTCTGGGGCTAGTTAGTAACGAATCCGTGGGTCGATCAACGCATTCACAATATCAATCACCAGACTGACTACCACCACAATTGCCCCGAAAAACACCATAATCCCCTGCACCGTTGGATAATCCCGCAGGGAAATTGCCTCATAAAGACGATTCCCCAAACCCGGCCAGGAAAATGTCACTTCCGTTAAAACCGCTCCTCCCAACAAAGCCGCGAAGGTTAAACCCAAGACCGTGATTACCGGAATGAGCGCATTTTTCAGGGCATGGTTCCAGAGAATTTTTCGTTCAGGAATACCCCTGGCCCGCGCCGCTTCGACATAGTCCGATTGCAACGTTTGGCGCAGATTAACCCGCACAATGCGCTCAAAAATACCACTCAAAAGGATTCCCAACGTACAGCAGGGCAACACCAAATAATACAAAGCCGTTCTGAGTTGCAAAAAAACTTCCCGTGAGTAGACTATCGAGGGTATAGAGGCCCGACAAGGTGGGCGGTGGGGGCACATCCAACGGAAAGCGTGTCCCCAGGGGAAACCACCCCAACTGCACCGAAAAAATGAGTTGCACTACCATTCCCATCCAGAACAAAGGCAGTGCGTAGGTGATAATCCCAAATAATCGCCCGCCCACATCAAACCAAGTGCCTTGGCGGGAGGCTGCAATCATCCCCACGCCAGCCCCCACCACCACCGCAACAATCATGCCAAACAAGGTTAATTCTACGGTTGCGGGAAAATGCTGCTGAATCACCTCCCACACCGGTAAGCCGCGACTGGTGAGGGATGTCCCCAAGTCAAATTGCAATAGGCTACCGAGGTAACGGACATACTGTAACCAGAGGGGCAGATCTAAGCCTAGTTGTTCCCGGAGTAGGGCCTTGGTCGCTTCAGGGGCACGGTTGCCGAGGATTGCATCAGCAGGATCGCCTGGGGTCGCCCGGAGTAGTAAGAAGACGACGGTGATAATGGTTAACAACATCAAGGGAGCCAGGAGCAGACGCACCAAGATGTAGTATTGGAGAGCTTTACTACGGGAAGCCATGGGCAATGGGTGGGGAGAGATAGAACTGGAAAAATTATAGGAAACTGCGGTCGTTCCTCAAGAAAATTATTCTGGGCTAGTGAGGGGAATTAACGTCATGACAGGCGGTAGGGTTGGGGAACTGGGTTACAATACAGTCTCGAAATTTTCTGAAATTTCGGCACAAATTTTTCTCTTTCATCATTGCGATCAGACCTATGGGCAACAGCTTCGGACATTTATTTCGGATTACAACCTATGGTGAATCCCATGGGGGTGGCGTTGGCGTCGTGATTGATGGTTGTCCGCCCCTCGTGGAAATTTCTGAAGCGGAAATCCAGGCGGAGTTAGACCGCCGTCGTCCGGGCCAAAGTCGCATTACAACCCCTCGGAACGAAGCCGACCGCTGTGAGATTATGTCTGGGGTCTTTGAGGGAAAAACAACGGGAACTCCGATTTCAATTTTGGTGCGCAATAAAGATCAACGCTCCAAGGATTATTCGGAAATGAAGGAAAAATATCGTCCTTCCCACGCGGATTTTACCTACGATGCGAAGTATGGGATTCGCAACTATGAAGGGGGTGGTCGCTCTTCGGCGAGGGAAACTATCGGTCGGGTGGCAGCGGGGGCGATCGCCAAAAAAATCCTCCAGCAGGTGGCCGGGGTAGAAATTATCGGCTATGTCAAGCGGATCAAAGACTGTGAAGCCGTTGATATTGACCCGAATCAAGTCACCCTTGCGCAAGTAGAAAGCAACATTGTTCGTTGTCCCGATGCGGCGGCGGCGGAAAAAATGATTGCCCTGATCGATGAGATTCGCAAGCAAAAGGATTCCATCGGGGGGGTGGTTGAATGTGTGGCTCGCAATGTCCCTGTCGGCCTGGGGATGCCTGTATTTGATAAGCTCGAGGCAGATTTAGCCAAAGGGGCCATGTCGCTCCCAGCCAGCAAAGGCTTTGAAATTGGTTCTGGCTTTGCGGGGACTTTGCTCACGGGCCAAGAACACAACGATGAATTTACCGTGGATGACCAGGGCCAGATCCGCACTAAAACCAACCGTTCTGGGGGTATCCAAGGGGGCATTTCCAACGGCGAAAACATTGTCCTGCGGGTCGCCTTTAAACCCACTGCAACCATTGGGAAAGAACAACAGACAGCCACACGAGCCGGTGAAGAAGCAACCCTCGCCGCCAAAGGCCGCCATGATCCCTGCGTGTTACCCCGTGCCGTACCGATGGTGGAAGCGATGGTTGCCCTCGTGCTGTGTGATCATCTCTTGCGGCACCAAGGGCAGTGTCGCACACTCAGCTAACGAAACCACAAGAGCCAAATGGGCAGTGTTCCCAACAAAAGTAGGGTGCCAGTGGCCAGAGAACTAACGGCTAACTGGCGATCGAGGGCATAGGTTTCGCTGACGATCAGGGTGGCAAAGGCGGGCGGCATCGCGATCTGCAACACCAACACTAGACAAATAACGTTGGGCAAATTGAAAAAAGGCAAGATCAAGCCGAACAGAAACGGGGCGATCGCCATTTTGATTAAGAGACTACTGCGCACCGGAGGTATTTTTGTGCCTGGTTCCAATTCCCCCAGGCGCATCCCGATCAAGATAATCGCTAAACCAATCACCACCCAAGACGCCACTTCTAAACTCCATTCCAGAGGTTCAGGAAAAACGAGCGGTTTACAGGCCAACCCCAGTACCAAGCTCCAGAGGGAGGGGTTGATGCCCACCTGGGTGCTCATATTTTTGAGGCGTGTTAACCAAGTTTGATTTTCTCCTTGGCCGTAGTAGGTGGCCACCATTACCCCCACACCGTAACCCCAGAGCAGACTACCGAGCAGATCGTAGAATAACGCCCAAGCGAAAGTTTCCGGCCCGGCGATCGCCAAACTGATCGGATAGCCCAGATAGCCCGTATTACCAATGCTCGAAACCAACAGGAAACTGCCCTGGGAGGGGAGCGATAAATCGGGGGTACGGTAACGCAACCAGAGCCAAGCCACCCCAAAACAGAGTCCCATTGCCAACCAAGCAACGACCGGCGCAAACCAGAGAGTGCCTGTCAAATCCACCTGGCGCACAAAGCCAAACACACTCAAGGGAATGCCAAACCAAAACAGACCTTTGCCCAGATTGCGCCCCAGGGATGCAGGGAGATATTTCCCCAGGAGCCAACCGCCCCCAATGCCTAGCCCCAACTTGCCGTAGATGAGCGCCAATTGCAGCAGCAATTCTGCCATAGAGTCCCTAACCTTTGATCCTTGTTTGAGCCTAACACCAGATGATGATTGTGCCGGAGAACTTTCCTATTCTTCAAAAAGCAACATAAGATAGAACCACAAAATATTTAGGGAGTGCAGCGGTAGGAATTGAGCGTGTCCGAAGAATTTGATGACCTCTCTGTCCTGGATGACATTGATATTCCTGAGGTCGTGCGGGACAAAGATCCAGAACAAAGCGAAAAAACCACAGGATCTAACCCCAAGCAACGCCTCTTGTTGGGGTTGGGGGGAATCCTCATTGTCGGGTTTGGGGCGATCGCCTCGCGCCAGTTTTTCCAGGCCACCCCGGATCCCGCTGCCCCAGAGGATCTTGCCAGCGATGTTTCTCCGTCCGCATCAGGCAGCAATGATACCGAAACCAGCGAACAAATTCTCGGTCATTTTCCCTACCCCGAAGCCGAGGTCAGTGAACTGGTCGCCGTGAGTGCCGATGGTCGCTTGAAATTACGCCCCGCCGCCGCCGAAAAGTTTCTTCAAATGCAGGCCGATGCCAGACAAGCCGGGATCAACTTAGCCTTACTCTCAGCCTTCCGCACCATCGAAGAGCAACAATATTTATTTTTTGACATTAAAGAACAGCGCGCCCAGGACACCACCAAACGGGCGGAGGTGAGTGCGCCCCCCCGCTACAGTGAGCACCATACGGGCTATGCCATTGATCTAGGGGATGGAAATTTGCCAGCGACCCACCTCCAGGAAAATTTTGAAAATACAGCGGCGTTTCAGTGGCTCCAAAATAATGCCGCCCGTTATAGTTTTGAGTTGTCTTTCCCGCGAGATAATCCCCAGGGCATCGCCTACGAGCCTTGGCATTGGCGCTTTGTGGGGGATCAAGATAGTCTGGAAACGTTTTACAAATCCCGCAATTTGAATCCGTAGCCCTTTTCTTGGGAAACGATTGGGAGAGACAAAGGTGATGGGCGTACATTCTCAGAGGAACATTAGATCATGGTAGAAACCCTCGATCAACAGCGTTGGTGGGTACAACGGTGGCTAGAATTACTGGATTCTTACCGCTTTAAAAAACGTCTCGAACGGGCGCGCATCTATGCGAAAGCGGGTAATGTGCTGCAAATTGATTTCGTCGAAGCCCAGGCGATCGCCCTCGTGCAGGGGAGCGAACCAGAACCCTACCGCGTTTCTTTAAAACTAGACCCCTTTAGTGACGAAGCTTGGGGCTATGTGGTGGAAAGTTTAGCCCAAAAGGCGCTCTTTTCGGCCCAACTGCTAGCCGGGGAAATGCCGGCGGCCATTGAGCAGGTCTTCACGGCAAATGGTTTGAATTTGTTTCCCTTTACCCTGGCAGATATCCACTCCCGCTGTACCTGCCCCGATAAAGCCAACCCCTGTAAGCACATTGGCGCGGTTTATTATCAACTCGGCGATCGCTTTAACGAAGATCCCTTTGTGATTTTTCAACTGCGGGGCCGCACCAAGCAACAAATCCTCGATGCACTCCGGGACTACCGACGGCAACATTTCGCCACGGCAACTGCGACCAATTTACCCAGCCATGATCAAGCAGAAATTGAAACATCCCAACCGCAACAGAATCCGGAAACTATTGATATTAAACAGTTCTGGCAATATGACCATCCCCTCGATCCAGATTTGGTTGTGATTACGCCGCCCACCGATGGCACCACGAGCCTCGATCTTTTGGGGGCGATCGCCCTGAATCCAGAGGATGCCCAAGCTTTCCAAAGTTACCTCAATTATGTCTATGGCATGGCTAGTCAAAAGGGGTTAATGCAAGCTTTACAGGGGTTGAATGCGAGCGAATCAGCCTAAATCCAGAAAAATTCGCTAAAATCAAAAGCCGATTGCCTTGAAATACAGCAAAAAGGTCACAATCGATCTGTTTTTTTAGTGGTTTTGCCTGGAGTGTATTGAAATTATGTGGATTATTCCCTTTGTGATTGGTTGTGGTGTTGGTGCGGGGGCGTTTTACCTCGTCAAAAAAGACGATCTGAATCGGCTGGGCACTTTAGAAACGGAACTGAGTCAACTGCGACGGGATCTACAAACCAGCGAAACCAACCATGAGCAACGGTTGCGGGAGGCGATCGCCACCTTACAGCAAGAGTATCAAGGCAAAATTGCCACCCTGGAAGCGCAACTTGCAGCGGCAAAAAATCCGGCCCCAGCAGAAACAGCAAGCCTGAAGGATCACACCGTCCCGGATACCCTAGAACCGCCGATCCTGGCCGCCACCATCCAACCCCGCACGGACTCGACCCCCGTCTTGGTGAGTAGCCCCAGTGGTAAACCCTGCATTCCGCCAATTCTCGCCCAAGGGGTGACTTTCCAAACCGTTGAAGCGGCGATCGCCTCCTTTGAACCCCCAATTCTCGCTGCCGAAATTCACTGTCGCCCTGAAACCTCAGGCCCCAGCCTCGCCACCCCCAGCGGCAAACCCTGCATTCCGCCGATTCTTGCCCAAGCCTAAAGAAATCCTCCCTTGAGGGAGGAGGCCGTCAGGTCGGAGGGTGCCATTCTCTCCCAGAGGGGAGCTAGAGGGAAGACCCTTGAGGGAGGAGGCCGTCAGGTTGGAGGTATTATTCCCTGGGGAAAATAGCCTCCTTACCCCCAATCTTGGGAAAACTAAGAATTCACAAGAAAAATCTCCTAAACCGCCAGAGTCTTAGGGGTGAGAGTTCGGCAAAATTTAATTGTTTTTGATACTGCTTAGACTTTAAGCTGCTTGAAAAATAGACCAAAGTTGAGCAATTTCAATTTGAAACTGAGAAAATAAATATCCCCCCAAGGCAAAACTCCCCAGGCCCATCCCACTGAGGATGAGGAACACTTGCCACACCCGATAACCGCGAATCTGTAAATCTAAGTGACACAAAATCCCCGCTGAAAGCAACACAAAAAAGCGGACAAATTGCTCTAGCCAACAAATAATCAAGACCGCCGCAAAGGCCCAGGCTAAGACCGACGTAAAGGCCTTGGCATCGGAGCGCAACCAAGTCCCAAATAACAATTGCATGATTCGTAGGGGAGCCACTAAGACCACCATCAAAAGCAGCACAAGTCCCCCGCCAAATCCCCAGGCCATCTTCAAGGCGATCGCCTGATCAATAGGCCAGAAAAACCATGCCTGATGCCCTAAGAGCCATGCCTGCCACGCGGGAATCATTTCCCCCACCAGCCAACCAAACACCCCATAGGCCAAACAAAAAAGTCCCAAGGAAATCCAAGGAAAACCATAATCTTGGGTTCGTGATGCTGTCATCTCTATTCTTTACCCACGGACAAATCCTATTACTTGCTAGGATACCCAACAACCATCCTTCCCTGGGGAAGGTGGCTGAAAGCCGGAAGGAATTCTCCCTTGAGGGAGGTGGCCGTCAGGCCGGAGGGTGCCATTCTCCCCTTGAGGGGAGTTAGAGGGGTGGCCCTTGAGGGGAGTTAGAGGGGTAGCTGAAAGCAATAAAAAATCAGGGTGCGCAAACAACCCTGATCCCCAACGAAATAATTGAATTGAATTAGACCGCAATCCCAGAACTCAACCCTAGGACATTGCTTGGGTAATGAAGTCAAAATAAGGAGCAGCAATTCTTGCTTCCTCTGAATCAAGCACACCAAGGGCGGCATCCTTGAGGCAGCGAATCGCATCAACCATCCCAGGCACCGGTACACCGAGGGCGTTGTACATTTCCTTCACCCCGATTAAACCAATTCTTTCAATGGGATCTTTGTCGCCAGCGAGGATACCGTAGGTGACCAGACGTAGGTACCAACCGTAGTCCCGCAGACATTGGTTATATTGCTTCGTGGTGGCTGCATTCCCGCCCGAGGTTCGATATTCTGGGTGGATGCTAAACAGTTGCTTTTGGGCTTGGTCAACGATTTTCTTTTCGTTGTCGGCAAGGGCCTCCGCAATGCGGATCCGTACCGCCCCAGTGGCTAAAAAGTTTTTAATCCCCGAGAGTTCACCGCTGCTGGGATAGCGGAGTTCGTCATCGGCTCTCAGGATAACTTGACTAACGACGCTCATATTATTGCTGTTTTAATAAATGGATTCTTGCTTAGTTTAATAGCTTAGACTATTGTCTCACAAGGCATTCGGGCTTTAATGATTGCCCGATAATTTTAAGAAACGTAAACTCTCTCAGGGAAAGTTCTTCCCCAGTATAGGGGTAAATTGCCATTGGCATCGTCTCTTGGACGGTTTGTCCTAGGCCCAACGGATGAGCCGGGGCTCGGTGGCATCATCTAGGTGAGGGTGGTGGGGGAGAATACGTAGGGCCATGCCTTGGTAGCCACTTTTTTTGTATTGCACAACGCCTTGGTAGATTGCTTTTTGGTCGGTGGTCAGGCCCTGGAAGGTCATAGGGTAACTTTCGCCGTTAATGAGTTCGTCCTGGTCATTGATGGTGCCGAGGTAAATTTGCACGGCCAGATCGTCTGGGGTCAGGGCCGCGAGATCGAGGATTGCTTTGACATGGACGGGCTGTTGAATATCGATTTCGGCGGACTCCCCGACATCAAAGGCTTCGACGCGGATGTTGTACCAGGCTTTAAATAGTTGGGATTTCCAATCGGCGAGTTCTTGGACGGCTTGGTAGTGATTGTCGCTGAGTTCAAAATGGCGATCGCTCAATTTAAAATAAGCCTTCTGGGCATAGTCCCGGAGCATCCGCGACGTATTAAACATGGGGCAATTCAGGCGAATGGCCTCCTTCATTTTATTGACCCAACCTTCGGGGACATCGAAACTGTTGCGCGTATAGAACAGCGGCACAATTTCTTTTTCTAGCAGTTCATATAGGGCACTGGCTTCTACCCGGTCTTGGTAATCTTGATCATCGTAAATTTCCCCGTGGCCGATCGCCCAACCGGTGCGAGTGTAGTCGGCCTCATCCCACCAGCCATCAAGGACGCTTAAATTCGGCAAGCCATTCATCGCCGCTTTCATCCCGGAAGTACCAGAGGCTTCCCGGGGTCGTCGGGGGGTATTAAGCCACACATCGCATCCAGACACCATTTTGCGGGCAATGTGAATATTGTAATTGGGTAAGAAGACGACGTAATCTTCGAGGCCTTCTTCCTGGACGGTATGGATGATGTTGCGGATTAGTTCTTTCCCCGGAATATCTTTTGGGTGGGCTTTCCCGGCGATAACAAATTGCACTTGACGCTCTGGATTGCCGAGGATAATTTTTTTAATGCGTTCAATGTCATACAAAAAAAGGTTAGCCCGTTTGTAGGTGGCAAAGCGACGGGCGAAGCCGATGGTCAGGAGGTTGGGCTTGAGTACCTGGCGGGCTTTGGCGATCGCCGCTTCAGTGGCTCCTTGTTTTTGCAGTTGCTTGGCGAGGTGCTGTCGGATATAGACAACCAAATCGGAGCGTTGACGCTCGTGGTTACGCCACAGTTCTTCGTTAGGAATGGTGCTGACTTTTTCCCAGATATGGCTTTCGGCGGGGGCTTCATCCCAGGTGGGGGCAAGGTAGCGGTCGTAGAGATCTTGGGTTGCGGGGGCGGTGACACTGCGGGCATGGACACCATTCGTGATCGAAGTAATCCCCACTTCGTCGCGGGGAAAATCAGGCCACAAGCTATGGAACATTTCCCGGGAAACTTGGCCATGGAGTTGACTCACACCATTGATAAAAGCACTGTGTTTGAGGGCAAAGATCGCCATATTAAAGGGCGCTTCTAGATCCCCAGTATTTTCCCGACCCAGGCCCAGGAAGCGGTCTGGGGAGAGGCCAAATTTTTCGGCATAGTGGCCCACATAATGCAGAGTTTGCTCCGGGGAAAAAAGATCAAAACCAGCAGAAACTGGGGTGTGAGTCGTAAACATTTGGGTCGAGAGGGCAAACTGTTGGGCATGGCGGAAGGTTAAGCCCCGCTCTTGCATGAGTTTGCGGATGCGCTCCAGGATCAAAAAGGCGCTGTGGCCTTCGTTCATGTGATAGACCGTCGGTTTGTAGCCTAGTTTTTCGAGCATGCGCACGCCACCGATGCCCAGGAGAATCTCTTGGTGGAGCCGGAGATCGCGATCGCCTCCATATAGTTCATCGGTAATGTCATGGTCGTAGGGGTTGGTATTTTGCTCAATGTTGGTATCTAACATATAGAGGGGTACCGTCCCCACATCGATGCGCCAAACCCGTGCATAGATCATCCGTCCCGGAAATTCCACCTCAATGATCAGTTCATTTCCCTGGTCATCTTTTTCTAAATGGAGGGGCATATTGTAGAAATCATTGATCGGATATTCTTCCTGTTGCCAGCCGTCATGGTTGAGATACTGGGCGAAATAGCCCTCCTGGTACAGTAAACCAACGGCCACTAAGGGTAAACCGAGATCACTGGCGGATTTGAGGTGATCCCCCGCAAGAATCCCCAATCCCCCGGAATAGATCGGCAGGCAGTAACTGAGGCCATACTCCGCACAGAAATAGGCATAGCATTCTTTCCCTTTGGTTTCGCCCCGTGCTTTGTGGTACCAGGTGTGTTGTTGGAGGTAGTCATCGAGCTGTTCAATGGCCCGTTCCATGTGGGCGATAAAACCGTCATCCTTGGCTAGTTCATCGAGGCGGGCTTGGTCAACGCGACCCAACATCGCCACCGGATTGTGGCTCGTCTGCTGCCATAGGTCTGGATCGAGGCGAACAAAGAGACTTTTTGCGGCGACATTCCAATCCCAGTGGATGTTATGGGCGAGGCGGCGTAGGGGTTCCAGGACAGGGGGTAAAACGGCTTTGACCTGAAACTTGTGGGTCGGTTTCATGGGAAAAATCCTTCAACGGACAACGGGATGATCTGTCTTTAATAAATAGCGAATTCCCTTTGATTTTCTGGCGATCGCCCCTGGGGAATTTATAAATCGATAGAACTCCACACATTTCTTCTGAAAGCCCAAGGCACCGGGTAAATACTAAAAAATCCCGCCAATCGTAGGGAGTTGCGGGAAATACAGGGGAATATATTTAGTTGATTTTGGTACGGAGAGAGAGGGATTCGAACCCTCGGAGCCGCGTACACGACTCGGCACATTAGCAATGTGCTGCTTTCGACCACTCAGCCATCTCTCCTGGCGTGACGATAAATGATTGTAGCAGACCTCCCTAAAAAAGCTAACCTAAAGTCAGCAATTGTGAAAACGGCGAAATTATGGGTCTTTTTAGCGAAGTTGGGCAGTTTTTTGAGACGCGATTAGAGGAATTTCTCAAGGCACATCCCCAGTTAGAACTCCAGGCGATCGCCGAGCAACTCCAGGAACAAGAACAAGAAGCCAATCGCCTCACCCAGGATTTACAACGGCAACTAACCCAGGTGGAGCAACAGATCGCCCAGGTGGCCCAGGATATCCAACATTGGCACCAGCGGGTACAACAAGCCGAAGCGGGCAGGAGACCGGATCTCGCCAGTGCGGCCAAAGCTAGGGAAGCGGCCCTCCTCCGCCAAGGGAATCAACTTTGGGGCAAGATGCAAGGCACCAAAAAACGCATTGAACAGGCCCAGTCTCTTTTGGTACAGCTCCAGCAAAAACGCCAGGAAGTGAAGCAAAAAATGGACGAACTGCAAGCGTCTCAAAAAGTAGAGGATGCTTACACCAGCAGCTGGGAAAACTTTAGTAGCACCAGTGGCGATCGCCAAACCTACAACAGTGCCACTGATCCCCTCGAAGCTCAGTTCCAAAAGTGGGAAATGGACGAACAGATCCGTCAGATGAAGCAAAAAATGGGTCGCTAGTTTTTCGCCAAGCCACTCAGCTTAGAATGAGGAAAATAACGATGATTGCAACACCTCAGTTTCCAGAAAAGATGACCGCAGCGGAATATCTCCAGTGGGAAGAACAGCAGGAACTTCGCTATGAATATATTGATGGTGAAGTTCTTGCAATGACCGGAGAGACTTTACCTCACAATGACATTGCACTCAATCTATTAGTTGCTTTGAGAGCACATCTTAAGCCCAGAGGTTGTCGGGTAAATATGTCTGATGTGAAAGTGCAAGGGAAAGCAAATCGGCGTTATTTTTATCCGGATCTGGTGGTCAGTTGTCATCCTGAAGATCTCAAAGCGCGTAAATGGATTCAGTATCCAAAAGTAATTGTTGAAGTTTTATCACCCAGCACTTCAAGTTATGACAGCAAAGAAAAGTTGAAATATTATCGACAAATTCCTAGCTTAGAGGAATATATTTTGCTTGATTCTGAGCATATTTATGTGGAGCTTTATCAACGGCAAACGGGAGAAATGTGGGGCTATCGAGATTTTGGTGTTGACGATACGCTGGTGATTCCAAGTATTGAATTTGAGTGGGCAGTGGCAGATATTTATGCTGATGTAATTCTAGCGGCAGAGGATAGTGAATAATTAGGCGATCGCATCGATCAATAAGTCACTATCAAGGGCATTCGATTGTCGAGCTTGATTGGCACGATGAATTCTCTGGTAGGTTTTTTCTAAGCTAACAAGTTCATCATTAATATGTCCTGCGACTTTCAAATAAGAAGAAATCATATTTCCTGGTGGTTCTTTAGAATGCTTTGGTAAACTTCTGATTTGACTGTGTTGATATCGACCAGATTGATTTCAATCTCATCACTAAGGCTTTGTACTGTGTCCATAGCTAACAACGTTTCACTTGGCTCTAGTCCCCATGCAGCAATGTCAATATCTGACCATTGGGTAAATGTTTCTAAATCAAGAATTGAACCGAACAAAGCAACTTTAGAAGCATTGAATTTTTCTTTTAAAATTATTGCTGCTTGCTTGGCTAAATAAAGACTATTTTTCTGATGATTTTTGTTGATCTCAATTTTTTTTGTGACTTTTTCAACGCTGATTGATAGTAGAAATAGAGTCTTTCTTGGTCTTGTAATAATTCTTTGATGGTCATTGTTCTCATTATTCAATGTGAAATTAAGATGTTTTGTTTTTGCGGGCTTTTTTCTGTTTTGTACTTTGTAGGAGTGGTGTTATCAGTTTCTCATATTCGTTAAATAAAAATTCGATGCGGTTGAGTTCGCTGGTGAAGGGTTGGGGACGGTAACAAAGATCCACTGCTTTATCGAGTTTTTGGTGGGCTTTCATTAAGTCGGGGGGCATGGTGAGGGGATCGTAAAGATCGGCAAGGCTACTATCGGGATATTTGTCTCTGGTGTCTAACACTAACTGCGCTGCTTTTTCGACTGTTTGTTTTTGTTTTTCGGTTACGTCCTGTGGAAAAGGAAAATTGTTATAGACAATGGTATTGGAATAACGGAATCGACTTTCTAACCTTCCACATACATACTTTGTCCAAGTCATGTGCATTTCTGAAGTTATCACACCAAAAAGATAGAGATTAGCATTGGAAATAGCAAAAGCTAAATTACTTACAATAACTTCTTTATCTAAAAAGCCAATAGGGATATATTTTCGATTCTCAGAGGACACACTTGGAACTAACAAATAAGATGAATGAGGCTGTCTATTTTCCGTGAATAGTGTTGGAGAATCTGCCCATTTTTGAGTGGCTTTTTTTGTACTTTGCAACCTCATTTCTCTGACTTTCTGAATTCTAGAAAGTAAAACTGGCATTTTTTTAGTTCACCTGGTTTTATATCAGTTAGCCAAAAACACCATCGTGATTTGTTTTTTATGAATTCTTCAGAACCAAGAAATAATCGAATAAATTTTTCACCAGTTGGCTCTAGACTGATATATTTATATTTTTCTTCTTCCGTTAACAAAAGATTACCTCCGTCAGTCGGTTGACTACCTTTTGTCATTATTGGAACTTCACATAACGGAGCACGTTTTTTCGTAATAAATAAATCTGCCCCCTCTGCTAAGTATGGATTGATATTTCCAACTTTTCTTTCTACTGTTTCACCTTTAATATCTACATAATCAAAAATTTTCTTTTGTTTAGTATCTGTTGCTGCAAAACCAATAATCACACAATGAACAGCGGCATTGCCTCGTGCCTCATTACTCCAACTAAATGTTCGGTGAGCAAAATGAATTTTGATTTTATATTCGTGGAAGAGGATATTCCATAAATCTCCAACTTGTTCACCCTGAGATATTGAATTAGTGCTTACTAGAGCAACCTTAATTTCTGTTTTTCTGATTAATTCCGCTGACTTTAAATGCCATCCAGTTACGTAATCTAAATTTTTGCCACCTTTGTGATTTCCAAAAACTATTTGCATATCTTCTTTTTGGTTGAAAGTCTGGAGATTTCTTCCAACAAAAGGCGGATTGCCGAGAATGTAATTTAGCTTTTCCTTTGGGATCACTTCTTCCCAATCAAGCCGTAACGCATTCCCATTCACAATTCTGGCAGCCTTCTTTAGCGGCAACCGGACAAAATACTGCCCAAACTCATTACTCACCTTGATATTCATCTGATGATCGATGAGCCACATTGCCACCTCTGCCACCCGCGCCGGAAACTCATCATATTCAATGCCCCCAAACTGATCCACATCCACCTTCAGGAACAAACGAATATCAATAAACCCCTCCTTCTTCTTGTAAAGCTCTTTGAGGATCAATAACTCTAGATCTCGCAATTCCCGATAAGAAATAATCAAAAAATTTCCACAGCCACAAGCCGGATCAAGAAAATGTAATTCCCCAAGCTCATCATGGAGCCGCTTTAACGCCGTTGGACTGCCTTTTGCCTTCTTAAATTTCTCGTGCAACTCATCCAAAAACAGAGGCTTAATCACCTTCTGAATATTTTTCTCAGACGTATAATGCGCCCCCAAATTTCGTCGAGTCTGCTGATCCATCGCCGCTTGGAACATTGACCCAAAAATAGCCGGAGAAATTTTCCCCCAATTAAATCCACAAGCTTCTAATAACATTTCTCGCATTTTGCGATCAAAAGCCGCAGGCGCTAACTGCTCTTCAAATAACTTGCCATTCACATAGGGAAACTGTCCTAAACTCTCATCCAGATTTTTTAACCGCTTCTCCGGTGGCGTATTCAACACATGGAAAATATGCCCCAAGTGCATCGCCAAATCACTACCATCTTCTTTGGTATGAATATCGAGATATTCCTCAAAAATTCCCTTTTCAAAAATGCCTGTGTCATCTGCAAATAAACAAAATAACAACCTCACTAAGTAAACTTCTAGATCATGACCCGTATAACCAATCTCCCTGAGACGGTCATGCAGCTTACCCATCAACTCCGCCGCGTGAATATTAACCGGATCTTCATCCTTATAAGTTCGCTGCTCATATCCCGCAATAAAATCAAACAGATGAACATAATTGACGAAATCTTTTAGGAGAAATTCATGGGTCTGATCCGTTTCGAGGTCATAAAGCCGGAATTGAGCGAAATCCGACACCAAAATATATCGAGGTAACTCATGTTCCTTTAACCCCGGAAAATAATCTTTTGCCTGTTCAAACGCCTTATCTAAACTTTTTCCCCGCGATTTATGCTCAACAAGAATATTTCCTTTCCATAACAGGTCAATAGAACCTTTCTTATTCCCTAATTTGTTAACTGACTTCTCAAATGTTGCGATTCGCTTACGAGAAATGCCAAATACCTGAAAAAAATCATTCCAAAATGATTGTGCTTCTGATTTTTCTGACTCCTCAAATTCCCACTCCTTCGAGAAGGCGATCGCCCGACTTTTGATTTCATTCCAACTTAAAGGCATTATTTCTCGATATCCTCAAAAAGTATCGCTAAAGAGGCATTTATTCACTAACTTAGCCCAACTCTGGAAAACATCGTCAGAATTGTAGACAAATTAACAAAAAATCCTCCAGAAATGTGGAGGATCAAGAATTTTGCAGTTGAATGATTACTAAAGGACGCGGAGAATACTCGGCACTTCCTTGATCGCCTCTAGGCCTTCGATTTCTCGCATGGCTTCCCGGAAATTCGCCTCATGGACATCATGGGTCACGACGACGATCTCAGCGCAATCATCCTGAAGACCAATCTGAACGACTGATTCCAAGCTCACTTGGTGCTGCCCAAAGCAAGTCCCCAGATCGCCGATCACACCGGGCAAATCCCGCGACAAGAAGCGCGCATAAAAACGAGTTTTTAGGGTATCAATGGGCAAAATTTTGCTGTAATGCTCGTGGGTGCAGCCCAGGAGAGGGTTGAGTTTCTGGATCACCTGGTCAGAATGCAACAGACCCACCACATGGACAATGTCAGAAACTACGGCGCTGGCCGTTGCCCCAGCCCCAGCCCCAGGGCCATAAAACATTACCTGACCGAGGGGTTCCCCTTCCACGAGGATCGCATTAAAGACACCATTCACACTGGCGATGGGATGATCTTCTGGTACTAAAGTCGGGTGAACGCGCAACTGCAGGGCATCTTCTTCGAGGTCTGGTCGTTCGGCGATCGCCAATAATTTGATCACAAAACCGAGCTTTTTCGCAAAACTGATATCTGCCGCACTAATGGAACGAATCCCTTCGCAGTAGACATCTTCCCGCCGAATTCGTCCCCCAAAGGCCAAGGAAGCAAGAATTGCAATTTTGTCCGCCGCGTCGCCCCCATCCACATCGGCACTGGGATCGGCTTCGGCATAACCCAGCTTTTGGGCTTCCGCTAATACTTCCCCAAAGTCTGCTCCGTGCTGGGCCATCTGGGTAAGGATGTAGTTGGTGGTGCCATTGATAATGCCAATGACGCGGGTAATGCGGTTCACTCCTAAAGATTGCTTGAGGGGTTTAATGATCGGAATGCCACCGCCCACCGCCGCCTCAAGGAGCACATAGACCCCCGCTTTGTTCGCTGCGGTGTAAATTTCTTCACCATATTTGGCAATCACTGCTTTGTTGGCGGTGACCACATGTTTCCCATTGGCGATCGCCGCCAGGATGAGGGTCCGCGCTGGCTCCAGGCCGCCTAACAACTCAACCACCACCTGAATCTCTGGATCTTTGACGATGGCTTCTAGATCAGTGGTTAGGCAACCCGCTGGTAAATCAATGTTGCGGGGCTTGTCTAGGGAGCGCACCCCTGCCCGTTTCAAAACCACTTCCCCCAACAGCGGGTGGCGGCCCTGGGGCGACAGCAAAATTTCTGCGGTGCCCGTGCCAACCGTTCCTAAGCCAAGTAAACCAATTCCGATAGCCACAATGTTTTCTCTAGTGCAACATCAAGATAATGTTTCCATTATCCCCCATTACCTGATCTCCCAACTTAGGGATCAACTACTTCCGATGGTGAATTTCTAAAATATAGGGATAATATTGCCGTTGTCCCCGGGAGCCAACCCAAACTTGGTACAGTCCTTTTTGCCATTCGCCGCGAATTGCCGGATTTTGACCCACTGCATCGTCATTGCACCACACACCACCGGGGCCTTTGACCACGAGCACCGTATCCCCGGCACTTTCAACACTCAGTTTTAAATCATTAAAAAACGTCATGAGGCTGAGGCGATGGTCGGCATGGTTATCGATAAAGCCAACACAAGACCCCGTGGGGGTATCCTCGATTCCTAAAAATTCTGCGGCGGGTTCACTTCCCCCACTGACCCCCCGTAATAGCTGGGGATTGGGGGCAAAATTAGGGCGCAACTGGAGATTTTCAAAAATGGCTTGTTTTGGTAACGGTTGGGCCATCACCGGGGCGATCGCCAGTCCCATCCCCCAAGCCCCCGTTAACGCCAATAAGCACCGTCGCCACATATCGAATATCCTTTTTTGATTCCAGCATTACCTCGCTAGACGCGGATCAAAAGCCTGGGGTTCCAACGGCTCGCCCCTTCAATCCACCTAACGCAATAGCATCACCAATAGACCCTGCTGACCCAAGAGTACCTCCCGCAGGAGAGTGACAATTCCGACCCAAATCACCGGAGAAATATCGATACCACCCAGGGGGGGCACCAGTTTTCTCGTCGGGGCCAAAAGCGGTTCCGTCGGCAACACCACCAAGCTAAAGGGCAGTTTCGTTAATTCCGCCTGGGGATACCAAGTGAGCACAATGCGGAAAATAAAAAATAGAGTCATCGCACCCAACAGCAGATTGAGCCCTAAACTTGTCACAGCTAACCAAGACATCGCATTCACCAAAAATTCATTGCGTTAAGACTTAATTTAACTTAACTGCGACCTTGATTTTTACCGAACCCATTGAAAATGGGGGCAACGACCTGGGATTTTTAGAAACTGCATCAGTCTGCCTGGGTGCCCACTATAAATTATTATTGGCGGTTTGTTTTGACCATTGCCCTTAAAACCAAAGCACATAACCCAAAGGGCCATGGCAAGTACCGCAAGCCAATGATCGACAAACAAAATTTAAGGACAAAAAGCTGTGAAAAAGTTGATTCTCCCTGCCTTCTTCCTCTGTGCCCTCAGCCTCGGTGGCTGCGGTATGGTTCAGGAAATAATTTTTGAAAAAGCGATTGAAGCTGGCTCCGGCGAAAAAGTCGATATCGATATGTCCAAAGAATCCGTCGATATCAAAACCAACGAAGGGAATCTCTCTGTCAGCAGCGGCGACAACGTCAAACTCCCCGACACCTTCCCCAAGGACATTTATTTCGATAAAAATGCGGAAATTAGAATGGCGATGGATTTACCGGAAGGGGTTTCTGTCACCTTTGTCACTAATGAAAGTGTGGCCGCTGTCAAGGACAAATACACCGCAGAAATGGCCAAAAACGGTTGGACTCAAGAAATGACCATGGACGTCAACGGGCAATCGATGTTTGGGTTTCAAAAGCAAGAGCGCGCTTCCCAAATCATGATCTACGCAGACCAAGACCAGACTTTGGTGCAAGTCATCGCGAAAAAGTAAGGGCACTTCCCCAATCGTCGCTTATGGGGGTTGCCCTCAAGGTTAGAGACTATTTGCGATCGCCCCTAGGGCAACATGTGTTGCTGGATAAAGTTTGTATCGACATCGGCCGCCAAAAAAGCTGGGTGATTCAAAATCTTTTGGTGGAAGCTAATGGTGGTCGATACTCCAGTAATCGCACATTCTCGGAGTGCCCGCTTCATGCGGCGAATGGCGGTATCTCGGTCTGGCCCCCAAACGATTAATTTACCGATCAAAGAATCGTAGTAAGGAGAAATTTCATAGTCGGTGTAAACGTGGGAATCCATCCGTACCCCAGGGCCACCGGGGGGAAGGTAACCACTGATTTTGCCTGGGGTCGGTCGGAAATCATGGTCGGGATCCTCGGCATTAATCCGGCACTCGATGGCATGACCAGTTAAGTTCACTTGATTTTGATTCAAACTGAGGCGATCGCCTTGGGCAACTTTAATTTGTTCGGCGATCAGATCTAGTCCCGTCACCATCTCTGTGACCGGGTGTTCCACCTGAATGCGGGTATTCATCTCCATAAAGTAGAAATCCCCATTTTTATCCACGAGGAATTCCACCGTCCCCGCCCCGACATAATCAATGGATTTCGCCGCTTTGACCGCTGCTTTCCCCATTTTGTCCCGGAGTCTGGGGGTGAGGATCGCGCTGGGCGCTTCTTCGAGGAGTTTTTGGTGCCGTCGCTGGATCGAACAATCCCGTTCGCCGAGGTGAATCACATTGCCGTACTGATCCGCGAGGATCTGAAATTCGATGTGACGGGGCCGTTCAATAAATTTTTCGATGTAAACGCCGCCATTCCCAAAGGCTGCTTCTGCTTCCCCCTGGGCCGCTCGGTACAAACGGGGCAATTCTTCGGCGCTGGGCACAAGGCGCATCCCCCGGCCGCCACCACCCGCCGTGGCTTTGATCATCACGGGGTAGCCAATTTGTTGGGCAATTTCTAGGGCTTGTTCTTCGGAGGCCACCAACCCCGCACTACCGGGTACGGTGGGGACTTTTGCCGCCTGCATCGTTTTTTTGGCGGTGGATTTGTCCCCCATGGCGATCATTGCTTCTGGGGAAGGGCCAATGAAAGTGATTTGATGGTCGGCACAAATTTCTGCAAACTTGGCATTTTCGGCGAGGAAACCGTAGCCTGGGTGAATTGCGTCGGCGTTACTGCTGAGGGCCGCAGCGATAATATTGGGAATGTTGAGATAGCTTTTGCTGCTCTGGGGCGGGCCAATGCAAATGCTCTCATCGGCGAGCTGAACGTGGAGGGCTTGGCGATCTACGGTGGAGTGGACGGCAACTGTGGCAATGCCGAGCTCCTGACAGGTGTGGATAATGCGTAGGGCAACTTCTCCGCGATTGGCGATGAGAATCTTTGAAAACTGCATGGTGTTCCGTTGGCGTTTGCGTCCCCAGTGTGATGGGTAGCCAACATTATCATGGTAAGGGGTATCCCTCGGCAAGCGGCGATCGCCCCGGAACAGACTTTCACGATTCCCCTAAAACAAGCCCTGGCGAAATTCGTCATTTTCACCCCGGTCATCTGTTTGGTAACGGGATGGGGGGCGATCGCTACTCCAGGCCCACCAAACGGTGCCGCATTGACATTCATAAAACTCCTGCCAGCGGCGACGGTGCAGCGCATCGGTCACGGGGGCATAGCGATTTAACCAAGCCCGTTTCGCATCATGGGGGAGCGCTTCACAGCTAGGACAATGGAAACTGAGGGCGTGACTGGCATTTTTGATCCACTCAGGCGGATAGGGGCTAAAGGCATCCATAGGCACGGACAAAGGAAAAACTTGCCTACCATGGTAACGACTTCCCTGGGAATTGTTAGGAACCTCGGTTCAGGCTTTGGGGACAAACTTCCCAGGTAGGTTTTCGTCGTCAAACCTCGAAACGCTTTTGATCAGCCCCCCTTAGGCGCGGATAAACTCGTAGAGATCGATGTATTCATTGCCGGGGTTGTTCCAGGAATAGTCATATTTCATCCCCCGGATTTGCAGCTTTCGGAACTCCTCTGGGTACACGGTGTATAAACCAATGGCCCGTTCCATGGCGGATTCGAGGGCATGGTTATCCGTTTGGTAAAAGACATAGCCATTGCGTTCTTCGGGGGGATGTTTATCATCATGATCCCGGTCAAACACGGTACTCACGAGGCCACCGACACCGCGGACAATGGGCACCACACCATACTTCAGGGCGATGAGTTGGGTCAGGCCGCAGGGTTCGTAGTTACTGGGGACGACAAGCATATCAGACCCGGCATAGATCATGTGGGACAGTTCGGCGTTGAAGCCCAGCTCGATGTGACAGTTGGGGTTGTCGTTGAGGTGGAATTTCTCGTGCCAGAACCAGGAGTTGATCGAGCCTTCGGTGGCGGAACCAAGGAGGACAAATTGGGCTCCCCGATTTAAGGCATAGTACATGGCATGGTGAACGAGATGAACGCCTTTTTGGTCATCGAGACGGCCAATGTAGGCGATGATCGGTCGGTCGTTATCTTCAAGTAATAGGCGATCGCGTAGGGCTTTTTTGTTTTTCGCTTTATTTTCGAGGCTATCCCAACTGTATTGCAGCTCGATATTGTGGTCTACTTCTGGGTTCCAAGTGCTGTAATCGATGCCGTTAAGAATTCCCTTGAACTTGTCTTGGTGGAGATGGAGGGTATGGCTCAGACCACAGCCAATATCGGTGTAGTGGGCTTCCCAGGCGTGGTGGGGAGAAACGGTCGTCACCGCATTGGCATAGACAATGCCCCCTTTCATGCAATTTAAGGCAAAGGGATTAAAGTTATCCCGGAGGCGATCGTAGTGGAAATAGTAGCCTTCGTTATTGAGACCCGTCGCCCATAAGACGTCAGCGCCCGCAATACCTTGGTGTTTAAAGTTGTGGATGGTGTAGCACACCCGCTGATTCCACAGGCCATGCCACTTGTACATTTCAAAGAGCATCACCGGAACCAGACCTGTTTGCCAGTCATGGCAGTGGATAATATCGGGGCGTTTGTTGGATTTTTGTAAAAATTCGAGGGCCGCTTTACTAAAAAAGGCAAAGCGCATGTGGTCGTCTAGTGCCCCATAAAAAAAGCCCCGACTGAAAAAGTTATCACCGGAGTGGGGTTCGATAAAGAAACATTGTTGGCCATGGACCCAGCCATAGAAAACGGTGCAGTGGATCGCACCGCCAAACCAGGGTACCCAAAGATCCCGATAGGCTTCGTGCATCCCCCAAATGTGGTCGTAACGGAGACAATCATATTTGGGCAAAATGATTTCGACACAATGACCGCGCAGACTAAGCTCGCGACTGAGTCCGTAAACCACATCTCCAAGTCCACCTACCTTCGCGACGGGGGCGCATTCCGAAGCAATCTGGACGATGTACATAGGGACTCCTTATGTTTCTGAAAGAATGGGAAATTCGTAAAATTTTTTCAAAGATAAAGCATCTGTCTGTGAGCGGCAACTATACGGAGGCGGAAGTGTGATTAGGATTCTTGAGGTTTGTTTGCTCCATTGTTTTAGGAACAAAATATTTGGCGATCGCCGTTGGGCCTGCCCGGATCAGTGGGATGATCGGGAAAATAGACTGCTGTTGGGGGCTGTTTTGGCAGCAATTTTTAGTCCCCCTAATCCCATCAATTTCAGACAAAAATGCAAGATCAACAACAGGTGATTCACAAAGCGCAGCCCTGGCACGGCAAGGTGGGCTTAATTTACGGGCAACGCCAGGGCAGGACGGAAATGCAACGCTGTTTTACCCAAGCGCCGTTTCGCATCCAGCGGCCTTTTTATCCGGAAGGAAATCGAGTGTGTCACACGGTCTTGCTCCACACGGCAGGGGGCATTGTCGGCGGCGATCGCCTATCTCTGGATCTCGAACTGAAGCCAGAAAGTCATGTTTTCCTCACAACGGCGGCGGCCAACAAACTTTATCGTACTAACGGGGAAACGGCGCAACAGGACGGCATTATTAACCAGGCTCCGGGCAGCATTTTGGAATACTTTCCCCAAGAAATGATTATTTTCGACGGGGCAGAATATCACCAGAGCCTGCGGGTCAATCTGGCTCCCGGTGCGGTGTGGTGTGGCTGGGAAGTTCTTCGGTTTGGGCGCACGGCCCGGGGCGAAAAATTCATCTCTGGTAACTGGCGGGGGCTGACAGAAATTTGGCAAGATGATGAACTGCTCTGGGGCGATCGCCAATGGTTACCGGGAAATCCAGAAGTCTTTGCTGCCTGGAATGGCCTCAATAATCAGCCGGTGGTGGGGAGTCTGGCCTTGGTGGGTTTAGAGATTAGTGAGGCTCAAATTGCTGAGTTGCGGCAAACCATGGCAGTTCTTCAGAAAGGTTTGGGTGGAATCACACAATTACCGAAAGGCGTGCTTTGTCGCTACCGGGGCCACTCCAGCACGGAAGTAAAACGCTGGTTTATCTCCCTTTGGCAAAATTGGCGATCGCTCTATTCCCCGCAACCACCAACCCTGTCCCGCGTCTGGCAAACCTATTGACCAACATTCTCCCCTTGAGGGGAGTTAGAGGGGTGTCCCTTGAGGGAGGTAGTTGACCCTCCCCTAACCCCTCCACTGGAGAGGAACCAGAAAGGTCTCCCCCTGGGGGGGGTGGGAGTTAAGGCTGGCGACTGTAGGGAAAAGGCTGATCCCGTTCGATGAGGTGCGCCTGCATCCCCAACCGTTTTGCAGCTTCGTAATCTTCCAGGCGACTGTCGCCGATGTGGAGCGCTTCTTCTGGCTGACAACGATGTTTAGCGAGGGCTGCTTGGAAAATTTTAGGGTCTGGTTTCGCTGCTCCGGTTAGGGAGGAAATGGTCACACTCTGGAAATAGGGGGCTAGTTCTAAGGCGTCTAGCACCTGCAACAGGCGGGAGTCAAAATTTGAAATTAAACCCAACTCAATGCCCTGGGCGTGCCAAGTCTGCACCGAAGCCAAGGTTTCCGCAAAAATAAACCAGGGTTCTGCCGTCGCAAAATGCTGGTACAAATCCGTAAAAAAAGCACGAAAATCAGGAAACTGCTCAATCACCCCGGCAGCAGTAAAGGTTTCCTGGGCGATCGCCTCCCACCACAGAAATTCCTGTTTCGGGATCAACTCAGCATCAATATTTGGAAATGCCGGGGCAGGTTTACGCTTAAAGGATTGACGAAACCCCTGTTCTAAGCGCTCCGGATCCGCCGTTACCCCGTGACGTTGGGCAATTTTGGCGTAGGTCGCCCCGACCCCATCCTTGACGCCAAAGAGCGTCCCCACCGCATCGAAAAAAATAACCTTTGGTTGTGTTGCCATCATTTTGCTTGTTTCGTCTACTGGGCCAATAATTTTGCAAGGGGTTGCACGAGCCAATTGAGGCCCACCTGCACTTGATGTTCCCAGGTCGGCAAACGGTATAGATAAACCAAGCGACGGGCGACATGGGCGAGATTGCCTTCGAGTTCTAGGCCCAAACCGCTGAGGGTGGCATTATTTTCGCCGAGAGTGAGCATTTCACCAAGATTAAAGAACTTAAACGGCAAAAGAGGCTTATTTGTAATCAGGCCCCGCAAATTCCAGGCGCAGACATCGGCCTGCTGAATCGCCACCTGGGCCGTCATCGGTAAATTGTCTTCTGCTTGGGCGACATCCCCAAGGGCGAAAATGTTCGGGTGGTTCTGGATCTGGAGTTGGGCATTGACATCGAGTTTGCCATTGTCTGCGTGGGGCAGGGCGAGATCTTTTACCCAAGGGGCGATCGCCGTTCCGCCAGTCCACAACACGAGATCAGCGGGAATGGTATCTATTTCCCCTTTGTAGCGTAGGCTCAGGCTATCGGCGGTGACTTCGGTGACTTCCGTGGCGTAGTCTACCCAAATCCCCCGTGCTTCCAGGGCTTCCTTAGCAGCCAGTTGGTTAAATTTAGGCGCATTTTTGAGGATTTCATCGCCGCGATCAATGATCCGTAACCGGCCGCGATCGCCTAAGCGATCCGCTAATTTACAGGCTAATTCCACACCACTGTAGCCACCCCCAACGATGGCAATGCGAATTTTTTCCGCCGCACTGGTTTCCAAAGCCCGTAATTTTTCCTTGAGATGCAGAGCATCATTGAGGGTTTTAAAAGGGAGCGCGTATTCCTTGATGCCAGGCAAATCCACAAATTTTGTTGTCCCCCCAGCCGCAATGACGAGATAGTTATAGGTGATTTGGCGATCGCCGCAGACGACGGTTTTTTGCTCCGGGTCAACGGTTTGTACCTGGGCTTGAACAAATTTCACCGGGCCATGGCGCAACAATTCCGTGTAGGTGGGAGCCACTTCCCAGGGTTGCATTTCCTCCGTGATCAGCTCGTAGAGGAGGGGACTAAAGACAAAGTGATCCTGGCGATCGATTAAGGTAATGTCTGGCCGTTGGGAGGTCTCCCAGGGAAATTGCAACAGACGGAGCGCCGTATAGAGTCCGGCGAAACCGCCGCCGATAATGACGATGTGGGGCTGACTCATGGAGAAATAAAAGGTGAGGGCGGGCAACGTTTAACTATTGTGCCTTAATTTTCCGGTCGGGGGGGGCCAGCCCTTGGGCAATAAAAAACCGCCACTGGGTGAGGACGGTCTAGCTTGATAAGCAATCGGAGGGTATTGCTAACCTAGCGCGGGGATCACTGGGGAAATGTAATCTTTTTAACTTCTTTAGGTTTTTTCCCGTCTATTTTGGGTGCAATGATGCCCATAATCTCCAATAGCGATGCACACAGAGGAGACTCAAGTACAACTAAAATCAAGCTGATCAAAAAGTAGTAAAAAAGAACTTTAGTAATGGATGAGAAGCAAAATCATGTTCCAATACTCCTTTGATTTCTGTCTGTCAAGAAGTCACACCCTACAGAATAGACAAAAGAATTTTAGGACAAAATATGTAATTGGAACTCTTGATTCAGTCTTGTTGCCGCTCGATATACTCTGCTTAAAAGCCCTACCTATCATGATTTTTTTAGCAGCAATGACCAATAACAAACCAAACTCAAGAAGACAAAAATACTATGCCTCAGAAGCTTCAATCACTTTCCTATTAAATTCATCACGATCTTTAAAGGTAGTAAAAATACGATCCATCTTTGTTAGCTCAAAAATCATACTTACTTGGTCTGTCAACGAGCATAAGTATAATTTTTTATTTTCGGCACGAACTACTTTCAGAATAGCGACCAACGCACCGATACTTGAGCTATTCATAAACTCAATTTGATTTAAGTCAAGCAAAATACCATCTATTTCTCCCCTTAATAGATCAATTATCTGCAATCTCAGTTCATTTGTATTGGGGCCATCTAATATCCCCTGAGGTTCAAGAATCACAAATTCCTTAGACATGAGCTTTTCTCCAAATGCAAATAACGATGACTTACTTGTCTCCTAAAACAAGCTATTGCTCTTCTGGCTGCCAGTAAGCAGCTCTGATAATACTCCACAAAAGACCTAAATGGTATACACACCATACGGCATTAATGAAGTAAGTCAATTCAGAAAGTCCATCATAGAATAATAACTGAAATCCTCCCCAGATCAAGGCCATTATTGTTGCCAAAAAGAAAAATATTTGAACCGGAATTAGACTGAAGTATATACCAGACTGGCGTTGTTTTGGGGTGACTTCAAACTTAATCGATGTTCCAGTAAAAACGCTCAAAACAGCCTGTATCTGCAAAGGGAAAAGACCGATCATATATTGTTCATTACGCCAAAGCTCACGCCATGATATTCCCCAAGCGGAAATCCATAATGTTATTCGATTTAATATATATGCTGGAATAAAATGCCACGCAAAATCAGCTCCAAAGGAGCCCACTGGAATTAGTCCTGTCCCCAGAGAAATTAGCGGACAAGATAATAAAATCAAAACAAAAAACCGGAAAAATAACTGTACATAGTTTGGAAATATTGAATACGTTGTCCAAAACTTAAACCAGTTTTAAATAAAGGATTATCTCGAAGTAAGACTTGAATTGTGCCCTGAGCCCATCGTAGTTTTTGCTGCAACGTAGATCGCAGATCATCTGGAGCCAAACCTTCTGCAAGAATTTCATTATGATAAATAGATCTCCACCCTGTCGCATGTAAACGCATCGCTGTATTCATATCTTCAGTAATACTAATGCTAGACAAAGCCCCAATCATTTCAAATTCTTCTAATTTATTTTCATTACTAATATAATCATCAGAAAAATGTTGCAGCCCCATTTGAACCAAGGCTTCTCGTCTTAGAACAGCATTTGTTCCCGTGTAAAAAGCTGCATTCATGCCGTCTTTTCCCTGTTGGATAGGGCCATAAAAAAAGTGGGCATTATGACCAAAAGGATCATCACTGGGAAGATTTGAAAAAGCTTGAGGCGTCTGTACAAAAGCGACATGATTTAATTCATAGCAGCCATTTTCTATATTGAATCTATAAAAATGTGGAATTACTCTTTGTAAAAAATTTGGTTTAGGGATATGATCAGCATCCAGAGTGAGAATCAACTGGCCATTGGTTTCTCCAGAAAAAATTGCATGATTTATGTTGCCAGCTTTGGCATGATGGGGACGACCTTTTGGCTTTTGACGAGCAATGTAGCGACATCTGGGGAGATCGATCAGTTGCTGCGTATACCTATTAACTTCGTCTTCTAATTCTTTGATTTTTTCCTCATAAACATCAATTATACTTTGAGAGTTTGTGGAATCACTCAATATCAACTGTTTAAGGCCTTGAAGATAATTTTGATACTTTTCTTTTTCGTCTTGGGCATCAACAGGAGAAAGTTCTTTGACGACAATCAAACAATTTTGTTCATCGTCAGTGCGAATATAGAAGAATTGATCTGCCAATTGATAAATAATAGAAATGCCTCGCCCATGTTCAGCGTCCTCTTCGACATCATTGAGATCTTTTAGATGGCTTTCTAAATCAAAAAAATCACCTTTATCCCAAATTCTAAGAACAAAAGCATAATTGAAAATCGCAATTTCTAAAGTAATTGACTGCTCTTGAGGTGAATTTTTATGGGCATGGACAATAGCATTATCTAACCCCTCTCCGAGGATTGTTTGACAAATTATCCAGTCTCGATCTGAAATTGTATTTGGACGAAGATCATTAAGCCAATCAAGGACATTCTTCAATTCTTGGTGATCGCTAGGAATAATCAAGCGATAGCTATTAATAAATCCTTCTATCTCGACTAGATCTTTTTTAATAGCATTCAATTGAGCAATATGCGATTGACGTAAATATTTTTGTCTTTGAATTGTTTCTGCTATTTCTTGTAGGGTCGGCCGCTGTAAATCTTGAAGACAGAGCTTTTCAGCCATTGCTCTCATTTCGGGAGAATTACCATCGTCTAAAATATAGACTCGGAGTTTTTCCAATGGATAGTCCATTGATAGTGCTGCCTGAGCCGTTGTGTAGACCATTTCACTCGGCTCATTGTAACAGGTAATAAAAACATCAACTGAGGGGAAATTTTTTGATAAAAACCGCGGCTTGAGAGCAGATAAGTTTTTATTATTACGCTCAATCGGTCGCCATATAGAATAGAAAAAAAGTATTCCTCCAAGAAACATATAGGTCTCTGCACAAACGAGAGGTATGGCAAACCATAATGCCTGAGGATTTAATGACTCTGTCCAACGCCAATACAAATACCAAGCACCTATAATCAGATTGATTAAAATCATATAGCGCATTAACAATGTATGCTTTCGAAGTGTGACTCTTTTGTTTTTAAATGAGGGGACTAGTTCCAACATGGTTAATAAATAAAATGAATAAAAATAAGCTCGCCAAGAAGTTAAATCAAAGAAAAATAAATTCGATTTAGTCTAGTGCCCAAGTTCAATTAAATATTGTTTTGACTCAAAAAAATAGTGTTTTATGAGACAAGTTGATTGTATTTTTGAATTGATTTTTTTGTAGAATGTATTCTTTTCTTAAACACTGCATTTCTCTTGCATGACCTCCATAAAACTTTGCCCTAAGATTATTAATAACAAGAAAATTTTCTAGTAAGAAGAACGATTTTCATGAAAAATAGCCAATTAAATTTTGACTTGATCTTTTCTAGATAGATCATTTGCTTACTCATTTAGTTAGTATGTATTAGCAGTGATTTTATTGCCTATGGCTTTCCTTAGACAAGTCACACTCAAATTGAGTTTATATTACATCCAAAAAAACAGTTTATAATCTCTGTTAAGAAAAATATTTATAAATCATTTTGTCTATCTTCACTATGTTACTGAATATTGACAGCAATACCACCCCGATTGAAGTACCAATCCAGAGGGAAGAACGAGAGATAAAAAAGGTTTGGTATCTAGCGGCACCGCAAAATTTAAACCCTAGTTTACGAGAAACATCTACATCCTCTGAAGATGTAACGGAAGATTTACAGACTATTTTTGAGACTTCTTCTACAGACAATGAAGAACAACAGACAAAAAATCTAACATCTTTTTGGGATTTGGAATCAGTCACCATAGATTTTCGCTACTTTACCACCAATTTTGAGCAGGATAATCTTTTAATTCAACCCAGCATTACTGGTACTTTACCTAATGGCGATCGCCTGAGTTTGACAAGTGGCTTTAATCGATTCCAGCAACCAGAGATTGATTCGATCCAAAATATTCCTTTACAGTTTGATTGGGAAGGAAAAATTGCTGGTTTAGAGAGTGCTATTGGGACTGGAATTGATTGGTTTGATCGCGTTACGCCAGCTCTTAGTTTTCGGGCCAATAGCCGTGTGAATATCGGTGAACGAGCCAGTTTGTCTTTTTTTGTCGAACATGCTCCCTATAAATTTAATGCAAAAACCGTTGAAAATGAAATCACAAATTGGCGTTATGGCCCCAATCTATTCTGGCAAATTTCTCCAGATACAAGCTTTTTTAGTTTGCTTCGTTGGGGTCGTTACAGTGATGGCAATCATGAACAACAATCCTTTAGTCGATTAGAACATACTAGCGGTGAATTTCAGTTAGCAGCGAATCTTTTTAACTGGCGTTATCGCGAAGATAAAGAAATAGAAAGTGGCTATTTTTCACCAGAAGATTTTCTTGTTATCAATGGTGAATTGATTTGGAATAAAAATATTTTTTCCTGGCTGGATTGTAATTTGTCCGCATCTGTTGGCCAGCAACGCCTCCAAGGACAATGGGATTTTGTATATGGCTATGGTGGTCGCTGTACCACAACACTTGCTGAAGATATTTTCTGGGATCTAGATTATCGTTTTAGTAATGTTTTAGGAGACAACAGTAACAGTCGATATAATAGCGAAACATGGAGAACAATATTGCGGGTACAGCTTTGATTTTTTAACTAATGATTTCTGAGATTTTGAGACACGAAAAAAGAAGATTCTACTTAACAAATAGAAATAAAAATGAGACGTTTATAGTTAGTCATTTACATTAGTTTTGAGATCCCAATATTGGCGATTTCCAGTCCCTTTAAGTTCGATGCGAGGAAAGCTCCGACTGGGGAGTCCTAAGCCATGGCGATCGCCATTTTTGATTTCCTGCCACCAGCGACTTTCTAGATTTTGATGGGGTCGGATAATCGGTTGTTGAGCCATGTATTTATAGAGCAAAGCCTGCAGGATCAAGCTATTTGTACCGCTGGTCAGTCCGAGGCTAGGCTGTCCGCTCTCTTCGTACAAACCTTCGTAATAGCCTAGGTTTGGATCGTATAGGTCTAACGTTGCTTGCCATAGGGTTTTCCCATAGTCATCATCTGGAAACAACGCATGGTAAGCAGAGGCGATCGCCGTACTGACAACACGGCCTTGTGGTACCAGGTTTCCCCCGTCATCCACTGCGGCCCAAGGCTTCCCATTATTAATGACCGTACTGTGGATCACATAGGGGGGCTCCTGAATCAGTGTGGTTCCCGATGCGCTCAACTTCCCCGTCTCTCCATAGCGTTTTGCCTCTGCTCGATAGATACTGTTAATAAAATTACGCCTTTGGGGGTCAAAACCAAATTCCAAACCATAAAGCAGAAAGGGATTCGTGATAGTGCTGGCTCTCTTCTGTTGTTGACCCTGGTTTACTTGAGAGCGCGCCACAGGAATTTTTTCCCCAGCAACCGTTTGGGTTACATAATCATCCCCAATGGCAGAACGATGGACATCAAAACCCCAAAGCTGAAATCCTCGCGCAGCATATTCTTCATAACCAAGCAGATGAGCTGGCTGAACTTGGAGACGCTGTTGTCTGCCCCGGTTATTTTTCTCCACACTGATATTCGCAACTTGGCCATCGCGCACAACCCGTAGATACGACCAATCTAAAACTACCTGATCGACTGCCTCTTGATATTCTGGGTGGCAAGTTTTTAAAACATGGAGAGAGGTCAAAAGCCGACCCAGATCTAAACCAGACCAACCATTGTTGCTGTGGTTACCACCATAGTCGATGGGTTTCAGGTTCAAAGTATCATAGGCGCGGTAGGGCAACTCCGCCCCAAATAGCTCCATTTCTTGCAAGGCACCGAGAAAGTGGCGCACGCGCTGATCAAAGGTTTCTGGGGAAATTATATTAAGGGTACGGGCCGCATGGAGTGCAGCCAAATAATCTCCCATTCCCCACGCGGTTATGCCTTCTAAATCGCTTCGATCTGGCACCAGACCTGTTTTTCGATGGTTGGTTTCAAAATATTGCCAGGCGATTTCTGCGTGACGACGATCAGCCGGATTTATTTCCTCGCCTGGGGCAGGACAATTGCTGGATTTCACTGGGCGCACGGGGGCGATCGCCGCCACATCAATTTCTTCAGCTTGGGGCGCACAACTAACCGTAGCACTATTGGTAGGTGGCGCAATGGGAGCAACTGAAACCCTTGGCGCAGAGGAGCTAGGGACTGAGCTTTGTCCCTCAACCATCGGTTTAAAACCCCTGGCTTTGTAATAGAGAATTTCAAGGATCAACCCATTGGTATTCCCCGTCAAAATATCGTTGAGGGGCGGCTGCGGATCATAGAGGCCCGACTCATAAATCCCCGCATAGTAACCTCTACCGGAATTTGTACTGTCTTTGATATGGTCAAAAACTTTCTGGGCATAGGCATCGTCGGGATAAATGTAGCGCCAACCGAATGCTGATTTTGAACTGAGAGTGCGTAGTTCTGGATATGCTTCGTTGTTTTCTGTGATTACAGCCCAGGGCTGACCATTGGCATAAACTGTGTTGTAGAGAAAGTGGGGGGCCTGATTAATATTATCTTCTGAAACAGAGGTCAACAGTCCTGTCTCCTCATAACGCCGTTTCTGCGCTTCAAATACCCGACGAGCGTGATCTGCCCGTTCTCCCTGTAAGCCAAACTCGATGGCATCTAAAATGTAGGCTTCGCTGACGACGTAGTTATTAGCATTAGTCTCAAAGTAATCGCGGGTATCAACCGGAATTTGCACACCATAGATATCGACAAATTCAAAAGGTTCGTGGGCGATCGCCGCTGGTACCTCAAATCCCCAGAGAGAATAACCCCGGGCTGCATATTCCTCATAGCCAAGCCGCCCCTCCTGTACCTTGAGAGTCGAGCCGTCGGGTAAAACCATTGCACCATAGAGGCTGCCATTTTCAACGGACTCCGCAACATTCCAACTTGAAACAATGCCAGAAATCCAGTCTGAATATTGAGGATGGCACCTTTGGACGATATGAAAAGCAGCAAGGAGACGGCCTATATCAAGGGCAGACCAGCCAATGCCTCGTTCAATGGCATTGTTGCCATAGTCTACGATCTCTTTAGTTGCGCTGTTATAGACTTTATTGGGCAGAGTATTTTCAAAGAGTGGCAGTTCGGCGAGGCTCGTCAAAAACTGATTTAATCGACTATCAAAGTCCTCTTGGTTGATCAGTCCTATCCCCCGTGCCGCATTCATGGCCATTAAGTAATTACCTAAATCCCACATCGTACTAGCTGGGAAACTCCCAGCAGCATTTGATAATCCAGTACTGGGTTGTACATTATCGACAAAGTATTGCCAAGCAGACTGAGCATATTTTTGCTCTTCCGGGGTCAGAGGTATGGCGATCGCCCCACACATTTCTGGAGCAGATTGCGCTTTTACCAGTGGAGTTGGCATAAAATTTAGCCCGTAGGATAAAAAAAGACCGAAAACCAGACAAACGAGAAGAACCTTAGATCTGCGAATCATGTAAGAAAAAGACATGCGCTCTTAATTCAAATAATAGAAAAGCAATATCAGTCGCACTTAGATTGAGGCTGGCTGAAAAATGAAGACGAAGAGTAATCACTCCAGGGTATGACCATTGAGATAACTCGATGATTAGAAGTTGAACTTGGCTGGGGCGGAATTTTTTTACTTAAGTATTCCAAGAGAATAATCAGTCCGATACCAGATAGCACCCCTGCAATTACGGTACCTATAACTAATATTGTGGGGGGAGCTTCAAAATTCTCATCATCCATAAATCAAAAAAACATCCTCACCAAGTGTCAAGTAATACGTAAAAATAATTAATACTCTTGATGACTTAGCCTCATTGGCTTACTTTTATTAAAATGACAGTATAACAATATTTTAAAAATCAAAACATTCTAGTTAACAAAGTCTGATACTAATATCAATCCTGAGTTTTAAACAAAACAAATAACTGCTTTAGCCTGCCTGGATTACTCCAGCGCAATATACACATATCTTTTTTATGTTATCTACTAAGTCCTGTTAAACAAAAATGCAACCAGCCGCCGAAATCCTTCTCATTGATGATGATGCCCTATCCAGAAAGCTAGTTAAACATATTTTAATCAAAGCGAATTATCGAGTGATTGAAGCGGAAAATGGAGAGCAAGGGATCTCACTCTTTCAAGAGCGATCGCCAGCTTTGATTTTAGTAGATGCTTTGATGCCCGAACTTGACGGCTTTGATTTTTGTCAGATTATTAGAGAGTTTCCACAGGGCAAAGATACTCCCATAATGATGTTAACTTCCCTTGGAGATAATCAATCTATCGATAAAGCATTTCAAATAGGTGTCAGTGATTTTATTACAAAACCCATTCGCACTTCAGTCTTGCTTGGACGGATTCAACATATGTTAGAACTTGTTGATACAATACAAGCACTACGCGACAGTAAAAAAGTATATCAAACACTTGTAAGCAGTCTTCAAGAGGTTTTATTTCACCTTACTCCAGAGGGATATATTACTTTTGTGAATCCGGCTTGGTATCAAATCATGGGCTATCAACCAGATGAAACAATTGGTCAAAATTTTCTCGATTTTCTTCATCCCAAAGAGAAAAATCATAATCAAACAAAGCTGCAAAAAGCACTAGGAAATAGCAAGATAAGGGCCTATAAAACTCGTTTTATTACGAAACTAGAAGAAGTTCGTTGGGTAAATATTCAAATTTCCGGAAAAATCGATAAAAAATCACTAGAATCATCCGGAATCGCTGGCAGACTATACGATATTACTAAAGATTTTTATAATGAAAAATATCGTCGATTGGAACATATAATTAACAAAATTATTTCCCGCTCCGACAGTACCAATCTAACCATTCAATACATATTACAAGCAATTAGCGGAAATTTAGGGTTTTCCCTTGCAGAATTCTGGCTATTAGATCCCCAAAAACAAGAATTAAAAAAAACTGTTCATTGGCATTTAAAAAAATATAAAATCAAAAATTCAAACAATGCGCCTGATTCTTTTTATCTAGAAGATTGGATGGAAAGTATTTATGATATTACATCTCACATCAGTGAAGTCCAGTCTCAACAAGAAATCCTCGAGGTCGAAAGTACGCATCAATCTTCCCAGATCATTTCATTTAAATATGCTCAAAACTGCATCCTTAACCATAGCCAAGAAACGCTAGGCTTAATGGTCTTTTTTGATACAAAACAACAAAAAAGAAATGATATTCTCTCAAGGGGTTTAGAGGTTTTAGGAAAACAAATTGGACAGTACCTCAAAAGAAAACAAATCGAAAAAGAACTACAACAAAAAAATGATCTACTGCAATTTGAACTTGATCAGGCGGCACATTATGTAGAGTCACTATTGCCGCATGAAACCCTTTCTAAGACGCACTCCTCAGTACAAATTGAAACACTTTTTAAGCCCTCCAATGCCCTTGGTGGAGATATCTTTGATTATGTATGGCTTGATCCAGAGAACCTGATGTTCTATGTTTTAGATGTCGCAGGCCATGGCATCAAATCTTCGTTGCTTTCAGTATCAATTTTAAACATCCTACGTCAACAGGATTATACAAAAATGAATTTGTATGAGCCTGAAATTGTTTTAGGGAATCTAAATCGATTGTTTCAAATTAATGAGAGTGGTGAAGATTATTTCACTATCTGGTATGGTGTTTTAAATAAAAAATCTAATATCTTGAAATATGCTTCAGCGGGTCATCCTGAGGCTTTTCTTCTGACCCCAAATAAACAAAAAGCAGATTATGAAGTTCAAGGTCTAAATTCAGGCAATATTGCTGTAGGGTTATTTTCTAACTTTCCTTTTATATCGGCTGAAATTGAAGTAACAAAAGAAAGTCGACTTTTCCTTTTTAGCGATGGCACCTATGAATTTTTTGTCAATGAAAACAAAAACATATTTGGCCTACAAAACTGGCGTCAGTTAATCTTGTCCTATGCTCGATCACATTCATCACCCGATTTGCAATTTCTTTTTCAACAAATCAACAATCTCAATTATGACTACGAGTTGGAGGATGATTGTTCAATCATGGAAATAATATTTTAATCAAAAATATCTCATGTATTTAGGTCACGTCATTTTAAAACTAAATTTCTCGAAGAAATAGCTTTCAAAAAAACAAACTCAAAAACTCCGATGACGTAAAAAATTACAATGAATTAATACCGAATCGTTTGAATTTTACCTTTTGTCAGAGAAAGAGTAACCCATCATTAATACAATCATAGAACAAATGAACTATTGACCCCGGAGTGCTTGCGGGGAGCCAGTAACTTTTGGGTTCTTTATGGCAATCGGACTAGCCAAGACCCTGAATTGTGCTTAGAATAGTTTAGGCCCCTGGAGAGGTGGCAGAGTGGTTGAATGCGGCGGTCTCGAAAACCGTTACTGGGGCAACTCAGTCGGGGGTTCGAATCCCCCCCTCTCCGTTTTAGGATTGACCCCGATAAAAGGAACGTCGTAGGCGTTTGAGTTGCTGCCGGAGGTAGTCCGTATTGGCAGGCTGTTCACCATAGCGCCAGTTGACATAGGCTTCGGTCAGTTCCGTCAAAATTTCTAAGGTTTCAGGACGATATTGTGGTTGAATCGTCTGCAAAAACTCCCAAGGAGTTTGGGTACGTTGTTTTTGGTGCCCTTTGTTTTGGAGCAGCAGGAGCATTTGTTGGTAGAGCTGCTCCATCATTGGTAATCGAGCAAAGCGGCGTCGTTGGAACCAGTTGCGAATTTGTTTAATGACAAACCAACCGCCCATGCTGGCGACGGCAACGGCGATCGCCCCCGTAATGGCCCCAACGAGGCCACTGGAAACAAAGCCCCACAACCGCGAAACCACGTAGCCTAGTATTTTCAGGGTGGTAAACCATAACCCTTCAAAGAAGCCAAGAATCGGCGACGGCACCCAACCCGCAACCCAACGCCAAAATGATCTCAATACGCCAAAAGCACCACCATCCTCAAAGGAAGGCGGCACAACTTCATAGCCTGGTAAGGGGTTGAACGCAAACCAACCCTGACCCGGAAAATAGGCTTCTGTGACAGCGTGGGCATCGGTATTGTGGACGAGGTAATAGCCCGTAAATGGATTAAAATCCCCCTGGTCAAATCCCGTTGCAAACCGAGCCGGAATCCCAATAGAGCGCAGCATGATTGTAAGGACTGTGGCGTAATGGTCGGCATAGCCCCCCTTGTATTTGAACAGGAAGGCCTCAACAAGATCTTCATCGTTTGCGAAGAACGGAATTTCTTGGGCTTGGGGGAAGCGTTGCTTCAACCCTTGGGCGAGATAGAGGGCCTTTTCGTAGGGGGAAGTGATGGGACTATTGGCCTGGGAGAGAATTTCCTCGGCAACGGCCCGTACCTCCGCTTTTATCTCTGGGGGGACATCTAGATATTTCTCGGTGACAAAGGGCGGATAATCTGTCCCTGCCGCCGCCAATTCCGTCCGGTTACGGTAGGGTACTTTAGAAACAACGGTATAGGTTAGACCTTCTAAAAGTCCCAAAGGCGATCGCAAATTACCCTCTGGATCTTGGCCAATCTCCGCCGTGGGAAAATAAAGCTCCGTCGGATACTGCATCGCCGGGACAATGTTCGGCAAAGACAAAACGGCGGTATAGCTCTGGATAATTTTTTTCTTTTCCACTGGGTTGGGGATAAAAGGCGTTAGGAAAAAACGTCCTGCCCAGCGGGAACGCTCCGTGAGTTGCAAATCATCGGCATTGGTGACTTCCCAGCCCTGGCCTGTGTAACGGTCAAAGGACATCACGCGCCAAAAACCAGGAGCCTGCGATCGCACCCGCATCACCAGCACCTTTTCCATCTCACCCCGGAGATTTTGGTTGATTTTGCTATTGAAACCGTAATACTGAGTTTTATCGAGTTCCCCTTGACCTTCGCTGGGACTACTACCTTCACCCGTGCCTGCCCCAATACCCGGACTATTCCCAAAGGTCGCACCATCGGCGTTTTCATTCCCTTCGCCGCCAGGATTCTCGTAACCGGGATTGACGAGGCTAAGGTTAGTCGGGCTAAAACGTTCATTTTCAGGGGCATCGGCGGGCAAACTCACAGGCAAGGTGCTGAGTTGATAGCCAGGAAAACGGGGCATGATGCTAAAGAGTCCCAAGCCCAATACCAAGGTGATCCCCAAAATTGCGCCCAGGCGTTTGGGTGACAGGGGAGAATTTCTCAGGAGGTCAGCGCGACCTTTACGGGCACTGGAGCGCTGCGGCCAAAGGATCGTCTCCAAGCCAGCTAGGCCAAGGCGTGAACGGTAATCTAAAACTAGAACAGGGAGGGCGATCGCCAAAAATAGAATTAACCAGGGCGCAAAGGTTAGCGTTTGAGAAACAGTGCCTGCCACCCCCAACAAAATAAGGCCGATTACCATCGAATAACCTAGATCCTTTCGGCGGGGCAAATCGAAGCTATGGAGAATTTGCAGTTGAATGAGGAGCTCTGCCAGCACCAAACGCGTATCGTTTAAATTGGCATACAGATTCCGGAAAAAGAGCAACAGCATGCCCAACATGCCGATGGCAATAAAAAATTTTGCCCCCACATTCGCCTTCTGACGGTTTTGCCAACTCCAGACTCCCCCCAGGAGCGTTAAGGGTACCGCTAAAACACTGATCGGCCAGCCAAACCAGATCATGTTTCCTTCTGAGGCCACATCCGTCGCAATAATGCCGACAACCACCAATAGCTGTACCAAGGCCCGTAGCAGTACGGAATCTTCGCTTTGGGGTTTGGGAAAATTACGCAATTGGGCCACTAAATCCGCAAAGGATTTCGGTTTGAGGCGTTGGGAAGAGGGTGATGTCATCGTGCTGTAGGCGGAAATCAAAAACCTTCTACTAGACTACCCTTATCCTTCAGATTCAGCATAAATCCCACTGACGCTATAAAGCAGAACAGCAACCTACAGTTTCTTTTGAATCCTGACGTAAACCGATAAAATCCGAAATTCCGTGGTTCGATTAGCGGGTGATTTAATTTTTTGTACTCCCCAGGCAAGATTCGAACTTGCGACCAATCGATTAACAGTCGACCGCTCTACCGCTGAGCTACTGAGGATTGTGCAGCGCGTTGTGTTCCAACGGTTTAACATTGTAGCCACAGTTTTTGGATTTGGCAATACCTTGGTTCAAGTTTTTTTTGAGCCGGTTGAACTTTTTGGGTAAAGGTTCAGTCTAAAGGGACGTGCGATGACTGGAGAGGGATATGCCCGATCAAGCTGTTGACCACCCTACTGCCATTTCGGATAGGGAATTGGTTTGTCTTTGCCAAGGGAAAATAGGGTCTATTCGGGGGCGGCGCGATCGCCAAAGTTTCCGAATCCTGTACCGACGCTATCACCAAAAGGTACGGTCTACTCTGTATCAACTCTGTGGGGTGGCGCTCTTGGATGATTTAGTTCAAGAGGTTTTTTTAAAGGCCTGGCAGGGACTCCCGCGCCTCAAAAATCCGGACTATTTTGCCACCTGGTTGTACCGCATTACTTGGAATGTGGCGACGGATCAACGGCGACGCTTTGCGAAGCAGATGACCTTAATCACAGGCTTAGAGGCGCAAATTGGTGCGGTGGCAGATCCAGGGCCGGAGGGGCTGAGTCAAATTTATTATCAAGATTTGGTGCAGCGGGGTTTGCAATCGCTAAGCTTGGAACACCGGGCGGTCTTGGTGCTCCATGATCTCAAGGATCTGCCCCAAAAGGAGGTGGCTGAAATTCTTGGGATTCCGCCAGGAACGGTGAAATCTCGCCTCCACCATGCCCGACGATCGCTGCGTCAGTTTTTAGAAACCCAAGGAGTCAGTCTATGAATTTCCATGACCATGACAACTTAATTCGGTTTTTAAAGAACCACGAACCCTACGGGCCACCGCCACCAGGGGATCATGAAGAAAGGCTTTTGGCGCGACTCAACCAAACAGAACCGTCAAACCTGACAGCTTCGTCCCAGGGGAAATGGTGGATTCCGACAGTGATTGCTGCCGGGCTTGTGCTCGTGGTTGGCCATGGACAACTGCACCAGGAATTTGGGTCGCTGCCGGAGGTGATGCCGCAACAGTATTGGGGGAGAGTTGAACAACCCCAGCCACAGGCGATCGCCGGGGGAGCCGATGAAGAACTGGAGGCTTTTCTTGAAGAAAGCTGGTCTTACTCCTTTGGGGAACACCTTTACCAAGAACAGGAACTGTCCTACGAGTACGTTGATTTTGTTGTCAATACTGATCCCTAGTGCTTCGCAAAACATTCCTAAATTTCAACACTGGGCTAATGCCGTCCTAGCGGAATCTGTGATTAGTTTTGGAGATGAATTTTAATCATGTTTAAAAAACAAGTATTAATGGCTTCTGCGGTGGCCCTCTCGTTGACAGGGGAAATGGCGATCGCCGACTCAACCACGAAAGCCACCCACTTCACCGTTGCCCCAGCACCAGTCCTCATGAGCCAAGGGGATGAGCGGGAAGCAGATCTCGTTGATCGGCTTGACCTCAGTACTGCCCAGAGACAACAAATCCAAGGAATCCGCGCCAATTACCGTAGCCAAATGGGGGCCAAACGGGCGGCAATTCAACAGGCAAAAAATACCATGCGGACATTAATGCGCAATAGCACGACTTCCCGCAATCAATTAGAGGCCCAACACCGTACCATTACAAACCTACGCCAAGATTTAGCAGATCTCCATTTCCGGCAGATGTTAGACATTCGTGAAGTGCTCACCCCCGCCCAACGGGCAGAATTAGCGCAGCACATGGCCCAAAAACGCCAGGGTGATCGCTTCCAACGGTGGCGGAGCTGGTTTGGCTGGCGGCAGTAGTCAAAATTATTGAGACGAGCCTTGCACTTTGCGCCAAATTTCCCCGAACCACAACACAAAAGAGGTTCCTCCGATAATCCATAGCCAATCGCGGCAGGCCAGGGGGACGGTACGAAAAGCACTGCTTCCCCACTGCACCATGGCCACTTGACCGATAAAAATGGTGGCAATAATCGCGCTAAAAGCTGGATTTTTCGAGAGCCCTGTAAACGCAGAAATCGAGAGGCCAAAACAGCGGGCATTAAATAAATTCCACAGTTGCAGAAAGACGAAAATCGCGAAAAAGACGGAAAGCTCGTAGGTATTGATGGTGCCATCGCGCATTTCATATTCCAAAATGCCTACCATCAGCACCAGAAATCCACACCCTAAGAAGGCAATTTGTTTGGCCATAGCCCCGGTGATGATAAATGCCTCAGCTTGGCGGGGCGATCGCCCTAGGACTTCTGGATTGGGCGGTTCCGTGGCTAAGGCCAGGGCAGCAAAGGTATCCATAATCAAATTGACCCACAACATTTGGGTCACCGTTAGGGGAAGCTCAATGCCAATAAATGGCCCCAAAAGAGCTGTCCCCAGGGCTACCACGTTAATGGTGAGCTGAAAGAGAAGAAATTTTTGAATATTTTCATAGAGCGATCGCCCCCAGAGCACCGCATTCACAATGCTGCTAAAGGAATCATCCAAAAGAATAATGTCACTGGCTTCCTTGGCGATCGCCGTACCACTTCCCATAGCAAGCCCCACTTGCGCCTGTTTGAGGGCCGCCGCATCATTCGTCCCATCCCCCGTCACACCAACCACTTCTCCCGATTGTTGGAGCAACTTCACCAAGCGTAATTTATCTAGGGGGCAGGCGCGGGAGAGGATCTTTAAGGACTTCACGGCTTCCCGTGCGGTGTCATCATCCATGGCGGCAAACTCCGGCCCCGTCAGGTGCAAGGCTTTAAAGTTAACCTCTTCGGTTTGATGCCAGAGGCCAATTTGTCGGCCAATTTCCCTCGCCGTTTGGGGACTATCACCGGTAACAATTTTGACCTGAATGCCGGCACGGAGACAGGCTTTAACGGCGGCGGGGACATCATCCCGCAGGGGGTCAATAATCGCAAAAAAACCAAGCCATACCAGGTGCCGTTCGATTTCAGTGATTTTAAAATGCTTGAGATCCCCCAGGGGACGATAGGCAAAACCCAGGGTCCGCATCCCCCGGCTTTGGTAGTCTTGGAGCGTTTTGATAATGGCAGCCCGTTCGGTGAGGGGCATAACCCCACCAGCACTTAATTGATAATCACAGCGTTTGAGTACGACTTCTGGAGCGCCTTTAACGTAGAGAACTTCCTCCTGCAAAATGGGCGATTTGCCGAGGCTGGTCATGTACTTTTTTTCGGCAGAAAATGCCCCCTGGGAACTGAGGTCAAAATTGTAACGGTAGTCGAGGTAGTCAAGGTTTTGTTGATCGAGCCAGAGTAAAAGGGCTCCCTCTGTGGCGTTCCCAATGACCGTGGGCAGCGCTTGGGTGGCGTACTCTAGGTCGGCGGTACTGTTAGCGGCGATCGCCTCGGCGAGCACCTGACGAACATGGGTGGCTTGCGCCGGTTCAGCCTCCACCAGCCCAGGGATACAGGTCTCATGGACATGCATTTGATTACAGGTCAATGTTCCGGTTTTATCGGAGCAGATCACGGTGGTTGCGCCAATGGTTTCACAGGCATGCATCCGCCGCACCAGATTATTTTCGGCGGTCATGCGGCGCATACTGTAGGCCAAAGACAAGGTGACACTCATGGCCAGTCCTTCTGGCACAGCCACCACGATAATCGTCACGGCCACCATGAAGTAATTGAGGAGGGCCAGCCCCACATCTAGGGGGAGCCATTCTCTCACTGTGGGGGACAGCCAGTGGGTAGCAACACCATAGCCGAGACTGCCTCCTAACCAGAGGCTACCCCCAAGCAACATCAAGGGGGTATTTTTTAGGGCCGCCGGGGCTGGAACAGCGAAAACTTCGGGTAACTTCCCCAAGCGTTCGAGTAGTTCTTGGCCATCTTCGAGCACCGGCAGCCACACGGGTGCTGACATCATGGCGATCGCCCCCAGTAAACAGGCCATCACGTAACCCTGGGAGCCTGTTAGCCTCAGTTCTTGGGTGAGGAGACCCCGGATCAATAGGGCAATAAACGTCAAGATGGCGACAGTTAAGCCCACCACCCCAATTGCTTTACTCAGGGTTTCGAGTTGTTGATTGAGGGGCGTATTGGGATCATCTTCAACGGTGGCCACCGCTTGGGCTAACTTACCAATTTCAGTGCGATCGCCAACGGCAATGACCTCACAAAAACCATGGCCCTGGGTGACGATGGTACTGCGGTAGACACAATTAAACGGGTAAGCGGACTGCTCGGCTTCTACCTGGAAAGGATCCGCTTGGGCTGATTTGTTAACGGGTTCTGATTCCCCCGTGAGTTTTGCTTGATCGATGTGAAGGGAAACGCTTTCAAGAATTTTGGCATCGGCGGGAACTTCATGGCCCTGTTCGATGTAGATAATGTCGCCTACCACCAAATCCTGGCGCGGCAGACTGTGATACTGGGCCTCGCGAATCACCTTGACCATGACTTGATCGTAAACATGGTTGAGGAGGGCAAATTCTTGGTTCGCTTTAAACTCATTAAAAAAAGCAACGACGGTAGCCAACAAGATCGCGACAATAATCCCCAGACCTTCGGCATATTCGCCCCGCAACACCCCTACCGCAAGGGCGATCGCCGCCGCAATCATCAGAATGCGAATCACCGGGTCAGTAAATTTCTCTAAAAAAAGTTGCCACCAGGGACGCCGTTGGGGCGGGGTTAAAACATTGGCGCCATATTCGGCACGATTCGCCTGAACTTGTGCGGCCGTCAACCCTGCATAGGGCAGATGGCGATCGCCTGGAGATGCAATAGTCATAGGTAGTAATGCTGGGAAAAGGCTGACCCTTACGGTAGTGGTCGCTACTTCTACTCCTATGGTAGGTTTCACCCTTTGGCCGATGGGGGGGAACGTTAGAAAAATTTAGTCTCTGGGTTACTGCCCTAAGCCCTTTTTTTCTAGAAATCAGAAAGGCGATCGCCTTTTTGAAAATATCACCGAAAAAATGCTGTACTTTGCCCCTAGGCGACGATGCCTTCACTAAACACCCGGCCAATTACTTCTTCAACGGGGGGATCATTGACGCTGAGATCCGCTACGGGCAAATTTTCTAAGATTTTGGCGATGCTCTGGGTCAAATTTTCTCGCTTTACCAAAAAACGTACCGCTTGACCATCGATGTGTTCCACTTCCCCAAAAAAACTCAGGGCTTCGCGGGAATAGGTTTCTGTTAATTCGACCCGCACTTCTCGATAGGGCGCAAAGCGATCCAGTAACTTTTCTAAATTGCCATCGTAGATCAGTTTTCCCTGGTAGATGAGCAATACCCGCTCGCAGAGGGCCGTAATATCCGCCATGTAGTGGCTGGTTAAAAGAATTGTCGCCCCATAGCGCTGGTTATATTCCCGCAGAAAGTCCCGTACCGCCACCTGGGCATTTACATCTAAACCGAGGGTCGGCTCATCCAAAAAGAGCACCTGGGGATGGTGCAATAGGGCGGCCAGGAGTTCCGCCTTCATCCGTTCTCCTAGGGAGAGTTTGCGCATGGGTTGGGTCAGCTTCCCTTCTAGGGAGAGCATCGCGCTGAGTTCTGCTAGGCGTTCCTCAAAAACAGATTCGGGAATGTCATAAACGGCGGCATTGATGCGGAGGGAATCGAGGGCAGGCAAATCCCAAAGGAGCTGTTGTTTTTGCCCCATGACTAGGCTGATCTGCTTGAGAAACGCCCGCTGCCGCTGGAAAGGAATCGCCCCTGCCACACGTACTACCCCCGTGGAAGGATAAATTAGCCCCGTGAGCATTTTGAGGGTCGTGGTTTTGCCGGCCCCGTTTGGCCCCAAAAAGCCCACAATTTCGCCGGGTTCAATGTTAAAGGTGATCTCCTCAACGGCTTTAATTTGTCGGTATTGCCGCTGGAAAAAGTGTTTGAGGGTTCCCTTAAAACCGGGTTGCTTGAGGGCGACGGGATAGATTTTACTGAGGGAATCGACTTCAATAATTGGCATGGTCAGGGAACGGGCCTAGGCAGCACTCAAGATAGACCTAGATCATATCAGGGGCGATCGCCTCTGGTTCGGGCGATTTTTGTTCCATGATCGTGGCCTTGTAAGGAATCACACCCGTTTCCACGCTATTGAGACAGCGGGCGGCACCGAGGGATAAATCCAGGCTCCGGGGCGGAATATAGGGGCCACGGTCATTAAGGCGGATGATTACACTCCGGTCATTGTTGAGGTTGGTGACCTTGAGGTAGGTATTCAGGGGCATCGAAGGGTGGGCCGCCGTCAGGGCATATTGGTCGTAGGTTTCCCCATTGGCCGTCAGGCGACCATGGAAGTAGGGGCCATACCAGGAGGCTAGTCCTTCGAGGGATTGACCCGTTTCTTCGAGCTGGTACATTTGCTGCTGGGCGGTGACCATATCCAGCGCCGGCACACCGAGGGCGAGGCGAAGATTATTGGCCCACTGAATAGCGAGGATCTCATGGTTGAGAACGTCCTCATGGGTAATTGTTTCGTCCACAACTAAAAGAATGTCATCACCAAAGGCGATCGCCGGTTTGTCTTCATGTAACGTCGGGGCGATCGCCGTGGCTTGGAATTCCGCCATCGCCACCAGTTGTTCAAGGCGTTGGGCCAACCGTTCAGCCTCCTGTTGGGAACGAATGGTGGCAACGGGCTTATTCTGAAGCCAAAGTTGATGGCTTTGGGGGTTGGTGGTGGGGCGGTCTGCGTCGTAGCTAATCAGCTGTGCCCCAGACTCAGCAGCAGCTTGGGGTATTGCTTCCGGCGTAGGCACCACCGCGACGAGGGGGGCAGTGGCCAGCGGCACTTCTAACTGGAGTAAAGCATCGAGGCCCAGACTTTGGGTAAATCGCTGAAATAAATTAAAGGCCCACCACTTAGAGACCTGGGGCGTGAGTTGTTCCGGGTTTGTATCGGCCACGAGTTGCGCTTCCGGGGCCTTATCCAGGGTACTCGCTAAACGGCACAGGGGATTTTCGGCCAGGGTTTCCCGTTGGGCGTTGAGGCTCACTGTTTTGACTGGGTCGGCACTGGTGGCGATCGCCTTAGTTTGAAAGGGAGCGAGGTTAACGGCTGCCGCGCCGAGGCCCATCACCAGGGAAGCGCCCAAAGTAGATAATAATCCTGTGAATTTCGGTAAATGCATACAGAATAAAAGAAAAGCTAAAAATCACAGACAGCACCCATTGTTTAGCAGAGATAATCTGAAACTGGGTTTTAGGTGCCGCGTCACATTGCAGGTTCATCAGATAAATTGCTCTATGTTTTATAGCCCATGAATTTCCGAAAAAAGTTGGCCTTCAGCGACAATCCGAGGCTGAATTGACGGGAAATCCCCCTCTCCGTCATCCCAAAAATTCTTCCAGGCGCTTACTGTGACCACCTTTAGGCACCGCTGGGCAAATCTCTGGTTAACACGACATTATGATTTCTTATTTAATGTTTTTACTAATGCAAAAAATCGCCACTGATAACGAAAGCTAATTTAAAATCCCGCTATTTTGTTCGTTCTGCTACAAAACTTCCAGGCAGTAAGTGAGACCCATGAACCACCTTAGTGTGCATCAACAGCAATTTTTAACGCAACTGGCCGCTGGCCTCCGCCCTGGCCAAGATGCGTTGGCCCAATGGCGGTCTGGAGAAATGGCGATCGCCGCCGTTCCCGGTTCCGGAAAATCCCATGCCCTAGCCGTTGCCGCTGTCCTCACCCTTGCCCGGCAGTCTTTGCACCACGGCCAACAGTTAGTCATTGTGACCTTTACGCGAGCCGCAGCCGAGGGGATTAAGCAAAAAATTTTGACCCGCCTCAAGGCCGCCCAGTTACCTATCGTGGGTTTTTCGGTACAAACGATCCATGGTTTAGCCTTGCAAATTGCTAGTCGGCACCCGGAGGTTTCTGGCGTGGATCTAGATAGCCTTTCTCTCCAGGATATTCCCGCAAATCACCCCATCCTCCGCGCCGCCGTTGAGCAGTGGATTCAAGCCCATGGGGAACAATATGAACGTCTTTGTCAGGGAGCACGCTCTGATCAGGAAAAAACGGAGCAACTGCGCCGCCGCTTTGCCCTCAGCACAGAAATTTTGCCAGACCTTGCCCATACGGTGATCCATGAAAGCAAAAGTTCTAATCTCTCGCCCCAGGCCGTAGCCAAACTGGGAGAAACCCTGGACGATCCCTACCAATCCTTGGCGATCGCCGCTGGCATTTATCAGAATTATCAACAACTGCTCCAGGAGAACAATGTCCTTGACTACGACGATCTGGTGTTAGGGGCAATCCGCGTGCTGCAACAGCCGGAGTTACAGCAATATTGGCAGGGACAAATTTACGGAATTTTTGAAGACGAGGCCCAGGATTCTAGTCCCCTCCAAGAGCAATTGATTCGCCTCCTGGCCACAGCTCCCGAATCTGGAGAATGTAACCTCGTGCGGGTGGGCGATCCAAATCAGGCGATCAATTCCACCTTTACCCCCGCTGACCCGTTTTATTTCAATCGCTTTTGTCAGGCCGTAGACTGTGCCGAAATTCACTACGCGGGCCGCTCTAGCTTGCCAATTATCATTGCGGCGAATCAGATGCTCCACTGGGCCAGTCACACCCTTTCACCGCCGGATCGGTTTGCGTTTCGCTGGCAAGAAATTTTCCCGGTGCCCAGCCATGACCCCCAACAAAATGCCAATCCTGATCCCATTGGCGCGGGGGTAGAACGCCATTACCCCCAGGATATTTACGCGACGGTGCAACAACTTGGCGATCGCCTCGAAACTTTATTAACCGCAAACCCAGACCACAGTGCAGCAATTCTCGTGCGCAAACAACGCCAGGCTAAATTTGTCATTGAGCAATTAAGGGCGCGATTTCAGCCAACAACGATTCGCCTTTATGACGCCCGCAGCGGTAATGATGCTAACCACTTAGTGCTGGAGCTTTATCAAATTCTGCGGTTTCTGGAACGGCCCCACTCCCCTGACTGCTTGAAGGGTGCCCTCGATGTTTTAGGCGATCGCCAAAAAATCCCCACCCAGGATTTAGCCCGTCTCGCTACCTATCCCGAAAAATTTCTCTATCCAGGCCCCCTCGACCCGGCCCTCGCCTCTGGCCCCGCCCAGGCCGCCCAAACCCTCTGTGTTCAACTGCTTCAGGCGCGCTGGCAACTGCCCCACTATCAGCTACTGCCCTTTTTGGCGATGACCCTAGATTATCGCGATGTCGAACTCGCCACGGTGCAAAAACTCGCCGAACGCATCGCCCAGCAAACCCAGGGTCAAAAAAATCTACGCCAGACCCTCGAAGTGTTTGAGATGCTCCTCCGGGATGGTTTTGAAGGCATTGAACTCGACACCGACGCCCGCTACACTCGCCCGCAGCAAATTACGGTGATCACCATGCACAAGGCGAAGGGCTTAGATTGGGACTATGTCTTTATTCCTTTTTTGCACGACTCCGAAATCCCCGGCATGAGTTGGGTGCCTAGTGGGGCGCAATTCCTCGGCGATTACAACCTGGCGCAGGTGGCCCGGGCCCAAATTCGTCATTTTGTCCATGGCCAAGATCAGGGGCGATCGCCAACGACCCCAGCGACGATTGCGACCCTTTGGCAAGAAGCCCAACAGCTTAAAACCGAAGAAGAATATCGACTTCTGTATGTGGCCATGACCCGCGCCAAACGACTCCTGTGGCTTTCTGCGGCTAAACAAGCTCCCTTTTCCTGGAGTACCTTTAAACCCCACCAAAGTTCATTGCAGTCCCAGAAACCCTGTCCAATTTTTGACGTTTTACAAGGAAAAATTTAAGGATAAAACGCTAACTGCGGTAAGCCTGCCGTTTCCTCCCAGCCCAGCATAATATTCATACATTGGACGGCTTGGCCCGACTGACCCTTCAGGAGATTATCAATGGCGGACATCACAATGACGCGGCCCGTGCGGTGATCTACTTCAATTCCCAAATAGCAGAGGTTTGTACCACAGGCCCACTTCGTCTGGGGATAAACACCGTTGGGTAGAACTTCTACACAGGGAGCTGCTCGATAAAAGGCGCTGTAAATGGTCAGTAAATCATCGCGCACCAAACCCGGATCCCGGAGGGTTGCGTAGACCGTCGCCAGAATGCCCCTGGGCATCGGGATGAGGTGGGGCGTAAATTGCACGCGAATATCTTGGCTGGCGAGTTTGCTACAAATTTGTTCAATTTCTGGCGTGTGACGGTGGGAGGCTACTCCATAGGCTCCCAGGGAAGCATCGGCTTCAGCTAAGAGTAAATTAATTTTCCCTTGGCGACCCCCGCCGGATGTGCCGGATTTGGCATCAATAATTGCGGTTTCTGGCTGAATCAAGCCCTGTTTGAAAAGGGGGGCCAGGGCCAAGAGGCTAGCAGTGACATAACAACCAGGGCAACCCACCAGTTGGGCGCGGCGAATGTCATCCCGGTAGAGTTCTGGCAGACCATAAACGGCGATCGCATTCGTATCTTGGTCAGTGCGTTCTGTTTTATACCAAGCCTGATAGGTATCGAGATCCTTAAAGCGATAGTCAGCCGAAAGGTCAAGGACTTTACAACCCCGTTCGATCAGTTGGGGGGCAAGGTCACAGGCCAAGCCATTGGGCAGACCGAGAAAAACCACCTGGCAACGGCTAGCAATCACATCGAGATCAATGGGCTCGACGATCATTTTGATGCGGTGGCCGACATGGGGATAAAGTTCTGCGTAGGGTTTTCCGGCACTGCTATTGCCCCCTAGATAGGTCAGCTCCACTTGGGGATGATCACTTAGCAGACGGACAAGTTGCATTCCGCCATAGCCCGACGCGCCGACAATCCCGACCGAAACCTTTTCCGAACTGCTCATAAATCCTGCTATTACCTGAACATTGCCTGGGGGCGATCGCCCTTGTTGGCTGCAATTGTACAGGGAAACGCTAAGGACAACCGATTTTATTTTGCGCCATCACCGTGGCCAAGAAAAACCGTTGTCATTCGGAGGTAAACTCGCCGATCAGTCTGGCCCTAAATCAAGCGACACAGTTGATCTTGGTGGAGCACAACTTCCCCTTGGGACGGGAGCCAAGCGACCCAGGATTGTTCTCCGTGGGGACATAGCAAAAGCGCATATTCTTCTTCGGCGATCGCCTCAGGGGTTTGGGCTAACTTAACCCAATCACTGTTTGCTTGGGCCGGCGCAAAAGTCGTATCAAAGGGGTGTTCCGTTGTGTTGGGGCAGTAGCGAATACTGGATAAATCAAGGGAAGGGGTGCGTTGCATCAGGATTTTCTCCGAGACGAGTATTTGAGATACAGAGCATAGATGATTAGCCAGCCTAATCACTGCAATGTTTGTATTTAATGATACAGAAAATATTCCAAAAATCAGGATCTGCCATAGAAGTTTACGGATTGTTGCCCAGGACAACCGCGCCAAAATCTATTGATTCACCCCCCCATGATTAGGTACAAATGAACGATATTTGTCCTAGGAACAAGGGTGATCATTGTGGGCATAAATGAGTTTCATTAGCCCCTCAAAAGACCCTATCCTGGAAATTCCCCCTTGAATGGAGGGGGGGGTTAGATGTTAGGATGAAATTGGATAGGGATAATTAAATTTTTTGAAACTTTAGTTTTCTACACAGAGTAATAACCCCTTAAGCCCAAGCAGAATGCCATTTAGGCGCTGCCTTGGGGAGTCCCCCTTAAGTGGGTCGATCTATTTTAGATCTTAATTGGTTCGGGAAAATACGGCCTAATTGCGGCTTTTATTTTCGTTGAATGTGTGTGTAAAAAGCGAAGAATGGGAATATTAAAGCTGTAAAGAAAAGCGAACAATAGTCTCAGGTTGATCCCTTTGGGAAAAATCTGAGGACTTAGCATAATTTCCAGTTGTAATTTCGGATTATGGGGAACAAAAAAACAATTTTACCTGTGGCATAAAGGTTAACCACCGGGAAAGTTGGTGCTTCGGAATGCAACTTTTCGCTGCAGTTGATTGTCTCTGTCCAGCACAGAGAGACACCATCTAGTTCAGATATGTGGGGGAAGATCATATGCCAGTGCAAATTTATTTCTTGATCGTTGTTTATCTATTCACGATCCTGTGGGAAAAAATTAAATATCAAGATCCTCATTAGGTAATTGCAGCGGTAGGGTGAAGGTTAGCCAAGCACCTCGATATTTGGGGTGATTGCGGGCGGTAATTGTGCCGCCATGGGCAGTAATAATTTGCTGCACGATCGCTAAACCTAGCCCACTCCCCTGGCGCAAATCGGTATTATCTCCCGGTCTTGTTCTTGCTTGGTCGCCCCGGTACAAGCGCTCAAACACAAATGGCAAGTCTTCTGGATCAAAGCCAACGCCTTGATCGATCACTTCTACGGTAACGAAGTCTGAATCGACTTCAGGGGGAGATAGAGTCACAAAAATGGCCTCCCCAACGGGATTGTATTTAATGCCATTGTCAAAAAGATTGAGAAAAACCTGAGTCAGGCGATCGCCATCGGCGGTCATTTTTAATGCGTCTGGCCCCTGATATTGTCGCGTGACTTGTTTTTGTTGGGCGAGGGGGGTAAGGGTTTCCCAAGCGTCGTTAATCAACTGCACCAGATCAAAGGTTTGGTAGCTCAGCACCTGATGGGGGTGGGACTCTAGTCGGCTCAGTTCTAGCCAGTCCTGGACAAGGTAAAACAAACGATTAATTTCCTTAAGAATTTGACCAGCCCATTTCAATTCCAAGCCCGTTAGACGCTGTTCTAGGGTTTCTGCGAGGAGCCGCATCGCCGTTAGGGGCGTCCGCAATTCGTGGGTCAGATCAGACAGTAATTTTTCTTGGGAACGTTTCAGGATGTGAATCGGCTCTTGGTTCTCTAAAAAAACCGCCACATCGCCACGACTTAAAGGGATAGTGCTTCCCCGCAGGTGTATCGGTTGGTTGGGGCCTTCAGCACGGGTTTGGGCGTCATGGCTCGGAAAAAATTCCCATTCCTGGCTTTGGGCGGTGCGAGCGCTGCGGGTGGTTTCGATGAGCTGGTCTAACTCATAGGAACGGACTAATTCCAGCAAAAGACGGATTTGCCCTGGCTGCCAACGATTCAAGCACAGGAGCTGTCGGGCCTTTGGGTTGCATAAAATTAATTGATTATCCACGTCAACCCGCAGATACCCAAAGGGGGCATTTTCGATCACCCGATACCATTGGTCTAACTCTGCCTGGAGTTCTTGTTTTTCTTCATAGAGGCTTTTTAGTTCCCGGCGGAGAGAAGAAAGGGGCGCAAAGAGAAGCTCGTCACTGGGATGTTCACCGTAGGAGTAAAGCATTTGTCGGACTTGTTGCTTTTGGCGCTGCTGCCAGGTGAAACAAATAATGCCTGCTGTGCCACAGCCAATGATTATCGGAATCCAAATCATGCTTTGATACGGGTGCTTTTGGCGATCGCCGTTATTTGCTAGGGGTTACTCAGGATGATGGCGTTGAGAATGGGGCAGGACTTTCCCATTGGTGGTATTACTATTTAGAAACCACCGTGCCGTTCTTCGCCTGACAACATGGATCTTACCCTGTTCCTCCAGCAACTTCTCAATGGTCTTTCCATTGGTAGTGTCTACGCGATTTTTGCCCTGGGTTATACCCTCGTTTTTTCGATTCTTGGCATTATTAACTTTGCCCACGGAGCGATTTTTACCCTAGGCGCTTACTTCACTTATCTCTTTGCCGGGGGACAATTTGGCTTCAATGGCTTCTTGGCCCAGGTGAAATTACCCTTTGCCCTACCCTTTGGTTTAGCGTTGTTAATTGGCTGCGGTTTCGCGGGCTGCGTTTCGATGTTAGTAGAATGGCTCGCGTTTCGTCCTTTACGCCTCCGGGGCGCCGATCCCCTCCTGAGTTTGGTCTCCAGTCTGGGGGCTGCCGTGGTGATTGTGAATGGGATTCAGCTGTTGGTGGGCGCAGAGATCTATACGTTTCCAGCGGATATTTACGGTGGTTTGCCGGAGTCGATTAATTTTGGCTCTCCAGAGCGACCGATTCTGATCCGGACAGTACAGCTCATTATCTTGATGGTTTCCGCACTGGTTGTGACCCTGTTGACCTACGGCATGACCCGAACGAAATTTGGGAAAGCGATCCAAGCGGTGGCAGAGGACAGCACAACCGCCAGTCTCTTGGGGATTAATACGGAACAGGTGGTGCGGGTGACGTTTTTTGTGAGTGGTGCTTTGGCAGGACTGGCGGGAACATTGGTAGGTTCTAGCGTGAGCATTGCGGGGCCTTATTTCGGCATTAGCTATGGTTTGAAGGGATTAGGCGTAATTGTTCTAGGGGGTTTGGGGAATATTCCGGGAGCGGTGCTGGGCGGTTTAATTATCGGCATGGCAGAAGCGTTTATTCCAGCGGATTTTTCAGGGTATCGGGAGGCGATCGCCTTTGCGTTACTGTTTGGGATGTTGCTGCTCCGGCCCCAGGGGTTATTGGGCCAAAAAACCATTCAAAAGGTGTGAGATGGCGGCATTTTTGAGTACCTACGGCTATTTGATCGTCTCGACTCTTTTGGGGGCACTGTTGGGGATATCGGTTTACCTACCACTGATGGCGGGACAGCTTTCTCTAGCGACACCGGGTTTTTATGCCCTGGGGGGTTACATTGCGGCGATCCTCTCGACCCAGGCGATCGCCTTTACGGGGTCAACCTTTCCACTGCCTTGGCTCCTGGGGGAAATGGCCCTGGCGGGGTTAGCCTCTGGAATAGTTGCTCTGATCATTGGCGTGCCTGTGTTGCGGTTGCGGGGGATTTATTTGGCGATCGCCACCATTGCTTTAGTGGAAATTGTCCGGGTATTGTCGCTAAATTTGCCCATTACCGGGGGCGCTGTGGGGATTTTTGGCATTCCCCAACCCTTTCGCAGTCCCCTCGGTTATCTGTGGTTGGTGGGGCCGTTGCTAATCATCGTGGGCGTTTTGGTGTGGCGTCTAGAAAATACGAAGGTGGGCCGCGCCTTTAACGCCATCCGTGAGGATGAACTTGCCGCCAGTGCCATGGGCGTTAACCCAACTCAATATAAGGTGTTGGCGTTTGTATTGGGGGCAATTTTAGCGGGGATTGTCGGGGCGATCGCCGCCCATTTTCTCAACACCTGGAATGCGCGCCAGGGTACCTTTGATGCCAGTATCACCTACCTAGCCTTTGTGTTGGTCGGGGGCAGTCGTACTTTTTTAGGGCCGATTCTGGGGGGCATTGTCCTCACGGCTCTCCCGGAAGTGCTGCGGGGTCTAGGGGATGCGCGGCTGATCTTTTTCGGTTTGCTTTTGCTGCTGGGGACGATTTTTTATCCCCAGGGTTTGATTACCCCCGAACTGCTACGTCGTTGTTTACCCACTGCCTTGAAGCCTAAAATCTAGTTTTTAGCGTTAAATCGCCGCTTTTCCCCCTTTTTTGACCAATTTATCTAGAAATAATGGAAACAATCACCCTCACTCGCCCCGATGACTGGCATTTGCACCTCCGCGACAGGGAAGCGCTCAAGGCTGTTTTGCCCGATACGGTGCGCCAATTTGCCCGGGCTATTGTGATGCCCAACCTCAAGCCCCCCGTGCGGACCGTTGCTGAGGCCGCTGCCTATCGCGATCGCATTTTGGTCGCCATTCCCCCAGGGCAGACCTTTGAACCCCTGATGACCCTCTACCTCACGGACAATACCAGTCCTGCTGAAATTCAGGCTGCGAAAGAATCCGGGTTTGTCAAAGCGGTGAAATATTATCCCGCTGGTGCCACAACCAACTCTGACCTTGGCGTTACAGATATTCGGAACTGTGATGCGGTGTTTGAGGCGATGCAAGCGCTTGACCTACCCCTGCTGCTCCACGGGGAGGTGACTGATCATCGGGTGGATGTGTTTGACCGGGAAAAAGTTTTTATCGAAACTTATCTCCGTCCCCTGAAGGAACGCTTTCCGCAGCTACGCATTGTTTTAGAGCACATCACCACCAAAGATGCGGTGGAATTTGTCCTGGCGAGCGATGAAAAAGTGGCGGCGACGATTACCCCCCAACATTTGCTGTTCAATCGCAACCGTATTTTCCAGGGCGGCATTCGGCCCCATTTCTACTGTTTACCGATCTTGAAACGAGAGACCCACCGGGAAGCCCTGCTAGAAGCGGCAACCTCTGGCAATCCAAAGTTTTTCCTCGGCACCGATAGTGCGCCCCATGGCCGCGATCGCAAAGAAAGTGACTGCGGTTGTGCGGGGTGTTATTCGGCACTCCATGCCCTAGAGCTATACGCCACGGTATTTGAAGCAGCAGATGCCTTAGATAAACTTGAAGGTTTTGCCAGTTTCCATGGGCCAGATTTTTACCAACTACCCCGCAACACCGAAAAAATTACTTTGACGAAAACCCCTTGGCAGATTCCCGACGCGCTGCCTTTTCCGGAATCAAGTCTTGTGCCCCTTTGGGCTGGTCAAGAATTAAGCTGGAAATTTACCCCAGTCGCCTAGGAATTTTCGTACCAACTGGCGCGCCAGGCAGCTTCTGCTTCGGCGATCGCCAAATCCTGTTTTGCCTTTTGGTAATACTTTTGCAAATTACGGAGCTTATCAACCTGTTCCCGGAGACGGCGGCGCTGGGCCGAAACTTCCGGTTCCGTAAACTCGACTTCTGAAACTTTGAGGTGCACAGCGGTTAGGTGGGTACGGTGCTTCCTCTTCTTCTTTTTTTTACCCAGTTCAGCTTCGATGACGACGTTTACTAAATGGCTCGGCATCTGACCGCCATGCTGTTGATTATCGGCTTGGATCGCCATATCGAGGACGGTGGTTGGGATATTTTCCGGGAGAATCTTGGCGTCCTGGAGCTGGTGATTAACCGTTTGGGAGACTTGGTTAAGGGTGCGACGAATACGTTTTTCAGTGGTTTTGCACCATTCGAGCCAATAGTCTGGGCTATTTTCATCGGTGGAGACTTCGACCGCAGGCCCCTGCATCATTTCGGCCAAACTATCGGCGATGCGCTCTGCCAACTGGGACAATTCCCGCCGCTTTTCTTTGTCTTCGAGTTGGGCTGGCAGTTGATCATCTTTATCTATTTTGTCTTCTGGCGGCTCATCGGTGGCGATCGCCTGATCGAGGCTTTCAAAAACTTCAAACAATTCTTGATCAAGATCCTCGCTATTTTCCATGTCGCCAGCATCAACAAAAAATTCGGCCATTACTTCCGATTCCGCTTCACTCGGCTGATCCTCTGGCTCCGTTAGGAGGGTGTGTAGGCGTGTCTGGAGATCGATTCCCAATTGACGCAGTTCCTGTTGTAGAGCTTGCCGCTGACTATGGGAAAGTTGCAAAAATTTTTGAGGATAAATCTGGGTGCAGAGTTGATAACTGGCAAGAACCAATTGACGTTTGAGGCTATCTCCGAGGCAATTGAGGTAATCGCCATAGGCGCTGGTCAGGGCTTCACGCACCCCCACTACCCGCTCACTAATGGTGGCTAAATCTCGACGAACCTGTTCAATTGCTTTGACCATTCACTTCCTAAATCTTATTGGTGTACGGGGGCTTATTTGGACGGGTAACGATGTAACGAGTGCAAAAATTAAACCTCAAGATGTTTTATTGTCTGAGATGGTCGACGAAAAGGAAAGGGAGGATGCCGCACTCCCCAAGGGGCGATCGCCCCACCTAAGCCGTCAATTTCTGCTGGGGAAAGTCAAGACGACGAATGTTGCCTAGCTGTCCCCCTTTTTCCTAAGCTTAGACAATCAGCCCCCAAAGCTGACCCCAATCTTTTTAGAAAATCCTTTACCAAACCATTTATCAAATTATCAAAGCAATTTCCTATGTCCCACTCTACCGATGCCCATACCCTTGCCCGCTGGATGGCAGGGGAGTTTTCTAACGAAGCCCAGGCCCTCGCCAATCCGCCCCTCTGGGCTCATATCAAAGTTTGTATGCGCCCCCTGCCCAATCAATTTTTCGATGGCTATGGCCTCTACCTCGAACAGGCCTACAGCTCCGATACCTCTGCCCCCTACCGTTTGCGCCTGTTTCATATCAAACCCGTCGATGACCACATGGAACTGGTGCATTACAAACCCAAAGATGACGCCAAAACCAAATATATGGGCGCTGCCCGCAACCCTGCCATGATGCAGCACTTTGACATGGCCGATCTAGACCCGATGCCCGGTTGCGACATGATCGTCACCTGGAGTGGGACGAGCTTTAAGGGCACTGTTCAGGCCGGAAAAGGCTGCCGGGTTGTGCGTTATAACAAAGAAAGCTACCTCGACAACAGCTTTGAAATCACCGATAACGCCTTGATCAGTATTGATCGCGGTCGTGATCCGGTTACCGATAAAATCCTCTGGGGCTCCCTGGCGGGGGCGTTTGAGTTTGAAAAGATCAACAATTTCTCTGGGGAAGTTCAACCCCATTAACCTCTAAAATAAAATTCATCACAATTAGGAGAAAAGCAAAAATTATGGCGGCTAAACTAAAGAAAGGAAGCCTTGTGCGGGTGATTAAAGAACAATTCACCAATAGCCTCGAAGCGAAAGCGAGTGATTCCCGTTTACCCGCCTACTTTTTCGGAAGCCAAGGCGAAATCCTCGATCTCGACGATGAATACGCCTTTGTGCGCTTCTATACCCCAACCCCCAGTGTTTGGCTCCGTCTCGATCAACTCGAAGCTGTCTAAATTTGGAATAGTCCCATGTGTGCGATCGCCGTCCCTTCCATTTCCTGTAAAGCGCCCCAAGTGACGGTGATCGGTGCCGGGAAAGTCGGTAGTACCCTAGCCCAACGGGTCATCGAAAAAAACCTCGCGGATGTGGTCTTGCTCGATATTGTTGAAGGTCTTCCCCAAGGCATTGCCCTTGATTTATACGAGGCCCAGGGTTTAGAAGGGCACCATAAAACCATTCTCGGCACCAATGATTATGCTGATACAACGGGTTCCGACATTGTGGTGATTACTGCTGGGCTGGCCCGCAAGCCCGGCATGAGCCGAGAAGATCTGCTCCATTACAATGCCAAGATCGTTGTCCATGCCGCAAGGGAAGCCATGGAGCGCAGCCCCCAAGCCATTTTTATCGTGGTGACAAACCCGATGGATGTGATGACCTACCTCACCTGGAAAGTGACGGGTTTGCCAGTGAACCATGTGTTGGGGATGGGGGGCGTTCTAGATTCAGCCCGTTTACGCACCTTTATTGCGATGGAACTAGGGGTCAGTACTGGGGATGTCTCAACCCTCGTCCTTGGGGGCCATGGGGATTTGATGGTGCCGCTGCCCCATTACTGTACGGTCAGTGGTATCCCAATTACTGAGTTGATGGATGCCACTAAAATTCAAGGGTTAATTGAACGCACCCAGAACGGTGGCGCAGAGATTGTGTCCCTCCTTAAAACGGGCAGTGCTTTCTATGCCCCGGCTTCGTCTGTTTGTCACATGATTGAGTCCCTCATTCAGGATCAATCTCGTCTGTTACCTGCCTCGGTTTATCTTCAAGGTCAGTATGGTTTGACGGATTTGTTCTTGGGGGTGCCTTGTCGGTTGGGGTGCCGGGGCGTAGAAGCAATTGTTGAGATCCCTTTGACCGATGCTGAACTGGCACAATTGCATCGCTCTGCGGCTTCGGTACGGGATAGCCTTGATAAAGCCCTCTCTAAACTGAGTTTTTGATAGACCGTCCATGGCAGTGTCGGTGGAATATTGGTTAATTTCCCTGGAAAAACTGGGACAGTCGAAGGCACTGTGGTGGCTCTTGAGCGATGACGAACAACAGCGGGCCAAGGAGTTTAAATTCCTAGACTTGCAACGACGTTTTATTCTGGCACGGGCTGGTTTACGGCAAATCCTTGGGTTTTATCTCCAGCGAGATCCCAGGGCGATCGCCTTTGATTATGGTGACCACGGGAAACCGCTGTTGCCGGATATTGCGTTTAATTTATCCCACACAAAAAAATTAGCCCTTTGTGCCATTAGCTTAGATGTTCCCCAAGGTCACTTAGGGGTGGATTTAGAAGCAAAAAGACGAAAAAGTGACATTTTAGGGCTTGCAAAACGATTTTTTACGGCAGCAGAATTTGATTTCCTGCGACAGCTCCCAGAAACAGCGCAACAATCGGCCTTTTTACAACTCTGGACAGCAAAAGAAGCCTACCTAAAGGGCACCGGTTTAGGCTTACAGGGGGGATTAGACGCCGTTGAAGTGCACCTAAGACCCACACCCCAACTCATTACCCCCGCCTCGCAACCTTGGTCGTTATTTTTAGGGGAGCCGGATCAAAATCATTGGGGGGCGATCGCCATTGATCAACCCAGTGCCCAGTTTACAAACCGGGGGGAATGGATGCTATATGATGGGGCAGCTTGAGGCTTTCCTTCGTCTTTTTAAAACAAGCTTTTTAATCTCCATCCTTATAAAAATCACAAATCACTATGGTCGGCTATCTCGTCTATCTCACCATCTCAGCGGCAACCTACGGCATTTTTTGTCTGGGCCTCAATTTGCAATGGGGCTTTACGGGCCTGATTAACTTTGGTCATGTGGCTTTTATGACCGTCGGTGCCTACACCACAGTTTTACTCTCCAGCCAAGGCGTTCCCTTACTGCTTTCTCTCGCTATTGGGGCTGGGGTCGCGGCTTTACTGGGGCTGCTCATTGGCCTCTCAACCCTGCGGCTGCGGGAAGATTATTTGGCAATTGTGACCATTGGGGTGTCTGAATTGGTGCGGTTGGTGGCCCTCAACGAAGAATGGTTAACCAGGGGAGCCTTTGGGGTGCAGGGTTATCCGTTGCCCCTGGGAAGTTTTCGACCGAACCAAGTGGGTAAGATTTCTTTGATTTTTTGGTTGACGATCATTGCAATTTTTGCGGCATGGCAACTGTGGCGAGGGTTGCGCTGGCGCTGGAAAAAACTCAAAAAACAGGAAAAATCTGGTTTAGGGGTGATTGTCTGGGGCATCCTTGGGGGTGGGATCATCACCAGTTTGTTTATCAATGGCTGCATTGCCCTCCAAAATTACAACTACAAAGCAGGGCTGATGTTGCTGTCGGTGGTTGCCTTGACTTTGGTGTATGCCGGTCTGGAATATCTGGTGCAATCCCCCTGGGGTCGGGTGCTGAAGGCGATTCGCGAAGATGAGGAAATTCCCCGTGCCCTCGGTAAAAATGTTTTTTGGTATAAGTTGCAGGCCTTTATGCTCGGTGGGGCGATCGCCGGTGGAGCGGGTTCTTTTTATGCGTGGCAGTTGACCAATGTTTATCCGGCTAATTTTGATCCGTTAGTCACCTTCAACGCTTGGACGATTGTGGTGTTGGGCGGCGCTGGCACGAATCCCGGTACTTTAATTGGTGCGCTCATTTTCTTTGCCTACGACTCCCTGACACGGTTTGTGTTACCTCAGTTGAATTTGGTGGATGATGCCCGCCTAGGTGCGCTACGGGTTATGGTGATTGGTCTAATTTTGATGGTACTGATGGTGTGGCGGCCCCAGGGCATTTTAGGCAACAAAGATGAGTTGACCCTCGGTAAATAATTAGTTAGGGAAATTTCTCGTGACTCTCTCCCTTTGCCGCTGAAATTAAAACAACTCCTAATCCTTTCCTACGCTACTCTATGGAAAGTAATTTTTTCGCCCATTGTCCTCCTCCATTTGCCATGTCTACCGTTAGCTTACTTGCGGCCCAATCCTACGAACTGCCTGAACTGCGCCAATCCCTAAAGACGTTGCTGGAACCATTGGGGGGCATGGCGGCTTTTGTGAAGCCTGGCGATCGCGTTTTGCTAAAACCGAATATGCTCACCGGAGCGCGACCGACCAAAGAATGCATTACCCGTAAGGAAGTGGTTTATTGCGTCGCCCAGATGGTTTTAGAAGCAGGCGGCAAACCCTTTATTGGTGACAGTCCGGCTTTTGGGTCAGCCCAGGGGGTCGCGAAAAATAACGGCTATTTACCCTTGCTCGAAGAGTTGGGGATTCCCCTGGTGGAATTCCACGGCAAACGGTACCGCACGGCAGGGGACAACTACCAAAATTTGCGCCTTTCTAAAGAAGCCATGGAGGCGGATGTGGTGATTAATCTGCCCAAAGTAAAATCCCATGTGCAACTCACCCTGACTTTGGGCGTGAAAAATTTGTTTGGCTGTGTGCCTGGGAAAATGAAAGCTTGGTGGCACATGGAAGCAGGAAAGGATCCTGAACAGTTTGCGACAATGCTCATCGAAACGGCCCAGGCGATCGCCCCAGATCTGACGATTCTTGATGGGATTATTGGCCACGAAGGCAATGGCCCAAGCGGTGGCGAACCGAAGCAATTAGGCGTATTAGGGGCTTCTACGGACGTTTTTGTTCTAGATCGGGCGATGGTAGATATTTTAGGCGTTGAACCGGAATTAGTGCCGACGGTGGCGAAATCCATGGAACTAGGACTCTGTAGTGATCTGACAAACATTCACTTTCCCCTAGCGACGCCGCAACAGTTGGCGATCGCCGATTGGAAACTCCCCGAAGCCCTGATGCCCATCGACTTTGCCCTACCCCGCATTCTCAAGTCTACTTTTCGACACTTCTACATTCGCTTTATCAAAGAACCCATGGCTTCCTATAGCGGCAAGTAGGTTGAGTTTGGCCCTGTCTAGTTGCAAAATTTAGTCTGGGCCAGCACAAATTATCTAACCTAGAATTCCTTCTCGGACAATTGCGGCTTTCGGTTTTCTGTAAACTAAGCGGGTGAGGGGAATCGAACCCCTATCATCAGCTTGGAAGGCTGAGGTTTTACCACTAAACTACACCCGCAAGCGGTTTAGACACTCACACAAATCTAGCATCTTTAAGTCACTTTGACCAGAAAAATCATAAATTTTTTCTCTTCTCCCCCAAGGGATTGTTACCGGAAAAACTGTGGTTTAGTCGCGGTACGAGATTCTAGGTATTGGGTCATTAATAGGCTGAGGAAAGAAATCCCCGTCAAAATCGCCACAAATATGGCCGCAAGGGTCTGATCGCCCGTTTGCACCGCTTCATAAATGGCCATGGGCATCGTTTGGGTTAACCCAGGGATATTGCCAGCTACCATCAGGGTTGCGCCAAATTCACCGAGGGCCCGGGTAAAACTCAGCAAAATTCCCACTAAAACGCCACGGTTCGCTAGCGGCAGCCACACCCGCCAAAAAATTTGCCATTCCGATTGCCCTAGGGTCGCCGCCGCCTCCAAATAAATAGGATTGACACTTTGTAGGGCTGCTTTGGTGGTTTTAAACATAAGTGGCAGAGCCATGACCGTCGCCGCGATGGTGGCCCCTTGCCAGGAAAAAATTAGGCGAATTTGAAACCATTGATCTAACCAGAATCCCAGTAAACCCTGTTGACTCAAGAGTTGTAGTAAATAGAAGCCAACGACGGTGGGCGGCATCACCAACGGTAAAGTGGCGATCGCCTCTAGCCAAAATTTCCCCCAGAACTGATAGCGCACGACGCCATAGGCCAACCCTCCCCCAAAAAACGTCGATAAAATTGTGGCGAATCCGGCCACCTTGAGGGAAATCCACAGGGCAGGCAACACAACGGCGATCGCCTCAGGCGAGAACATCAAACCCCAGACCTCAAAACGCGCTTAAAGTTCAAAAAACAGCGGAGAATCCCAGAAAAAATCTCGATTTGCCGGAAAATTGTCAATTCAATCACGTTTTTTCCAAGCCAATTTATCGATACTAAAATAGAGTTAACCCCCGAAACAAGTCAGCATTTGTTTGGCGATCGCCCCAAAATCCCCTACACCAAATTTTCCCATCATCGCTCCGCACACCCATCATTTTTATCAAGGGATCATCTCAATGCACTCTTCTCCTAGTAATCGTCATCATCTTCATTATTCCGGCCTTTTTCGCAACCGACGCTTTGATTTATTCCAATCCCTACGATTTTGGCTCAATGCCATCGAATTCACGACTCCCGAAGCCGCCCACCTCGTCTGCCGCTTGATTCCCGCCCAATGTCCCTTTGCCCGCGATGTGAGCCTTTTAGGGCGCGTTTTATTTAGTATTCCGCCCTTGTGCAAACTCAACCCCCTCTATAACGAACTGGTCGCACTCCGCTTCCGAGCCCTCACCTTCCTCGCTGAAACCGGTGAAGACATCAATATGTACTGCCAATAAGAAACACAGCCCTATGGCAGATCCCACAACCTGAGATACACTAGGTCAAGAATCAATTACCCTTTGGTTTTCCTGAATTTGACCCCTGCTGAGTACAAGACCCTATGCCCAGACAAGCAGACGAATACGCTATTTTTTTCCTGATCGAAGGTGGTCACCGTGAGGAAGTTCGCTTTAGCGACATCAAAGAATTTCAAAAATGGTACAGCAGTGTTCTAATTCCCAAGGCTGAGGCCGACGACTTTATCAATGTGCCGATTAAGAATATGCAGGGAGAATTTATGGTTGTTCGCCCTTCTAGCATCAAGGCCATTCGGGTAGAACCTGTATTTCTCGGTAGTATTGAGCGTTTCTAAAATATTTCGTTCTTGGAATTATTTGAACTTCATCGGATCACATTGTCCAGTGATTTATCTGATACCGTACAGCTCAGAATCGGCCCAGTTTCCTTTGAAAAGCACTGAGGGTCGTGACACAAATATTAATCTGAAAGTACGAATTTGACTTTTGATGGGGGTAGAGAGACTTGAACTCTCACGACATTTTACTGTCAACGGATTTTAAGTCCGCAGCGTCTACCATTCCGCCACACCCCCGTTTGGGCACTCTTACAAGTAAATCATAGTTTTTAGGTTTCGACAAGCATTCACCTCTGGCGATCGCCCCAGAAAAGCAATTTAGTCACCGTTTCGAGTGGGAGCATGATATGCTTGTTAAATTGTGGAATTTTCTGGAATCCTTGATGGTCTTTAGGAAAAAGATTGTCAAATTTTGGAATGTTTACAGCCCGTGGGACGTCAAGTTTCGACCTCCCTCCCGTGGGTAAAAATCTCAAAAAGAGCCGTAGTAAGCGGTTTGGGGTCTTTATTTCTACACTCATTTTTTACTTGTAAGGAGAAAGAAAACCTTATGGCTCGTTATCGTGGAGCACGTCTACGCATCACCCGTAGACTCGGAGAACTACCGGGTTTAACCCGTAAAAGCGCCCGTCGGGAATATCCCCCGGGACAGCATGGCCAGGGTCGCCGCAAGCGTTCTGAATATGCAATTCGTTTGGAAGAGAAACAAAAGCTACGCTTCAACTATGGTGTATCTGAAAAGCAGCTCATTCGTTATGTGCGTAAAGCGCGACGGACGACTGGTTCTACGGGACAGACCATTCTGCAATTGTTAGAAATGCGCTTGGATAATACTGTCTTCCGTCTTGGGATGGCTGGTACCATTCCTGGGGCGCGCCAGTTGGTAAACCATGGTCACATCTTGGTTAATGGCCGGGTTGTGGATATTCCGAGTTACCAATGTCGTCCTGGAGATGTGATCACCGTGCGTGACCGCGATCGCTCTCGGAAATTAGTCGAAGCGAACATGGAATTTCCTGGTTTAGCGAATATTCCCAGCCACTTGGAATTTGATAAGCCCACTCTAACCGGTAAGGTTAACGGCATCATCGAACGGGAATGGGTTGCACTCCAAATTAACGAGCTACTCGTTGTGGAATACTACTCTCGGATGGCCTAAATATTATTTGGCAATTTTTGCAAAGTTCATTATTTGGGAGAGGGGCAATTATGCCCCTTTTTTTGTGGGGGAGAGTGGCTAGAATGAGGGAAATGTCAGAGGCGATCGCCTTTTTCTTTGTATTGCTATGGTTCAGTCTGTTCCGATCCTCAAACAAATTCAGGTCGCCCTTGCCGCAAAGGACTATGGCCGGATGCGCCAACTGCTGCTGCAATGGCAAAAGGTAGAGCCAAAAAATCCTTGGTTCCGTTTGTATGTGGCCCGGTGGTGTGAAGAAACGGAACAATGGCAGAAGGCCGAAAAGGGTTATCGACGGTTACTCAAAGGCGTTTCTGTGCCCAAGGTAGTCACCCAAGCACGGCAAGGTTTGGCACGACTTGAAGCAAGGGAATTAGCTCTGACCCAGACGGCGATCGCCAAGGAAAAGGCCGCCCCCGGCGGAGATGTCTATGGTCTGATGGTGTTAGAACCGATTAGCCCCAAACAAAAGAAAACAGCCGCCCAATATTTCGCGACGGTATTACGCACCGATGCCTACTCGGCGGGATTACAGCTGCCCCTGAAATCTTGGCGCTTATTCCGCACAGGTGCCTTGGGAGAACTCCGTTTTTTAAAGAAAGCCCTCACCCAGGGCAATATTCCCAGTTTTTGTCTCTCTTTGGCCCAGTTACAAAATATTCCGGTGATCCAAGTCCAGACCATTGAACAACTCGATCCCCATTTGCTGCTCCGGGGCCTTGATGAAACCCAACAGGCCGTTGAATATACAGTGCCTTGGTCGGAGATTTCCCAATGGGTAACGGGCATGTTGCCCATTTTTGAAGAATCTCTCGAAAAAGACGGTCGCGGCAAATCTTATTACAAAACAAAAATCCTTGATTATGCTCAATTCTGCGATTTACATTGGGGCGATCGCCAAGTGATTTTCCGGCTGAATGACCAGCATTACCAATTCCAGCAGGGATTATCTTTTCTCGAAGCAACCCAAAATCCCATTGAACATCTCAGTAACCGCCACAACTGGAATCAGATGCAACACCGTCTTACTGAGCACCTGAGCCATAGTCGAAAATGGTCAGACTTTAAGAGTTTCGCAAATAATGCCCGTGACTTTCCGGAACTGCTGCGTAAAATCCAACCCCAAGTGAATCTATTCCGCCAGGAAACTCACCAAGATACCTATTGGGATCCGGCCTGGCACCTCTACAGCACAATTATTTTCGCCCATGGTGCCGAAACCCATTCTGAGGCGATCGCCCAAAAGAACTAACGATTGATTTTGTTAACTTAAATAACCCTAAAAAGTCGGCACCGTATCAGTGCGCATATTGGGGTTGCTGCCAGAACTGGAGTTGGGGTTAGTTGCATTGGGATTCGGCAGCGCCTCCACCGTCCCAGCACAATAATCAGACGCGGGCCAAGCGGCAATGCGAGTATTATTATTGCGGAAATTTACGAGGAAAGACCGGTATCGCTCCAGACTAGACCGATCTTTGGGACTAATGCGCTTCATGGTGTCGAGGACTTGGATCGCCCGGGGCCAGTTTTGCCCGCAGAGGGCTTCTCGCATCTGAACATTGAGAAAGCCATTTTTCATATTGGCCTGGGCGATCGCCTTTGACCCCGGTAGGAGCATTCCCGCCAAGGCACAGGCCCAAACAAAACCCTTTATCTTCATCGGATGTTTCCTCACAGCGATGTTCACGCCCATATTTTACTGGAGAAAACCTTTAGACTTTGGTGAAAGGTTAATTGATTACCTAGGTGGGAATCGCCTCCCCAGGCCGGAGCCGCGCCCATTTTCCTTTTTCTTGGGAAAAACTCGCACAACCCACCACATCCCATTCCATCTCGATCATCTCCCCCTCGGAGCGGATATTGACGTTGATCGTCGGTTCGATGGGCGAAAAATCAGGCTGGTCGGTCAGGTGGGGTTGTTGGTGCTGGGTTTCAACGACATGGTAGGTTTCGCAGCGGTCAACATATTCACAGTCCACGCAAATGCACATGGGGCGCACCTCCAGGGGTTACGGAACTTTGTTTTAGTATAGCGAGATCCCCAGAGGCGATCGCCTCAAAGAAGAATCCCCAATGCCGCACACACCAGGGATTTATTACTTTTTGGCAATAATTAGATTTAATGATCTTTTAGGGTTGCCAAGACTTGCTCCGAAACCTTATCCGGTACCTCCTGGAGGTGGTCATATTGCCAATCAAAAAAGCCGACCCCAAAGGTGAGCGATCGCAGTTCGATGATTAAATTGTGCATTTCGGCGAGGGGGAAATAACCCGTGATGTGGTCCCAACCGCGCCAATCGGTCAAACTTTCGTAGCCGAGAATTTGACCCCGTTTACTGCTGATGAGCTGCAAGGCATTGGAGGTAAATTCATTGGGAATATAGATATTGATCAGCAAAATAGGCTCTAGCAACTGAGGATCACAGAGGGGCATCCCTTCAGTCATGGCAATGCGTGCCGCTTGTTTAAAAGCCTGCTCAGAACTGTCTACGGCATGATACGAACCGTTGGTGAGGGTCACATCCACATCCACCACCGGGAAGCCCAAAGGCCCTTGATTTAAGTATTCCCGCACTCCCATTTCGACCCCAGGAATGTACTGTCTGGGGACAACGCCACCGACGATGGTTTCGTGGAACTGAAAACCCGTGCCCCGATTGAGGGGTTTAATTTCGAGGTACACATCCCCAAAGGCCCCATGGCCCCCGGTTTGGTGTTTGTAACGACCATGGGAGCTACCACCGTGGCGGATTGTTTCTTTGTAGGGCACCCGTGGTAAATGGGTCGTCATCGGTAGATTGTATTTGCGGCGGAGACGTTCGAGGGCCACCTGGAGATGGATATCCCCTTGGCCCCAAAGGATGACTTCGTGGGTGTCACCATGTTGTTCCCAGGCCAGGGATGGATCTTCATCGACTAGTTTGTTGAGGGCATTACTCAGCTTGACTTCATCTTTGCGATTTTCTGGGGCGATCGCCAAAGCATAAACCGGTTGCATCACCGTGGCTGTCCGGAGCGGTTTAAGGGGTTTATCACCACTACTGAGGGTTTCGCCGACCTTGATATCCTCCAGGCGAGCCAGGGCAACAATTTCTCCGGTAATCGCCCTTTGGATCGGCTTTTGCTGGTGTCCCATCAGTTGGTAAATTCCCGCTGGTCGCAGGCCATTGAGGAGCATCCCTTCCTGGAGTTCCCCTTGCCAAACCCGCACTAGGGATAGTTTTCCACCCTGGGGCGTATAGAAGTTCTTTAAAACCTGCACAACGGTTTCCTGGGGGGAAGCTTTGAGTTCCCGACGGGCGGTGGTATCCACAGGGGCCGGGGCCTCCTGTACCAAAATATCGAGGAGTGGTCGGACACCATAATCTTCGCTGGCAATCCCAAACACCACGGGCACAATTTGATCCGCGCTGAGTTCCTTGCGGAGATCCTGGAGAATTTCTTCTGAAGAAGGGGCTACTTCTTCCAGGAGCATTGCTAAAAGTTCATCATCAAAGTCGGCCAGGGTTTCTAGCATTTCTTCCCTGGTGATCTTTTCTTCAATGTGTAGTTCCTCCGGGAAAGGGACCGGATCTGCTGGACAGTCGGGATGGTAGTGATAGGCTTGTTCTGAAACTAAGTCGATGTAGCCCAGGAGGGTTTGCTGATCCTTGCGGATGGGGTACTGTTGGGGCACCAAGGGACGGTTCGAGGCTTCCTGGAGAGCAGCGAGGACATCGAGGAAGTTATTCTTGGCCCGGTCCATTTTGTTGATAAAAACGATGTGGGGAATATTCCAATCGTCGAGGAATTTAAACAGGGGCGACAGGGTGAGAATTCTTTCGGTTTCTGGCTCACAAACAATCACAGCGGTGCCGACGCCCACAAGGGCATTGTAAGTTTCCTGGAGAAATTCAATGGAGCCGGGACAATCGAGAAAGGTCAGTTCAATATCTTGATATTTTGTGCTGGCGATGGACAGTTCGACGCTCATGTTATGGTCACGGGCCTCGGGGCTACTGTCGCCAACGGTATTTTTGTCTTCGATGCGGCCTTTGCGAGTAGTGGCTTGGGTGAGAAAAAGTAGGCTTTCGAGGAGGGTGGTTTTACCCGCAGAATAGGGGCCAATGATCGCGATGTTACGGATATTTTCGGTCGTTCTGGTCATGATTTTCTCGTCTCGTGATTGAAGCAGGGGGCGCAATGGGGCAATATTTGCGGGGAAGTAGGAGATGATCCGCTGAAAAACGCTGGAACTTATGGGAAAAGCTAATCTTCTTGGGTAAGAGGGACAAGATACGCCCTAGTGGTAAGCCTAACGCCGTTTGGCAGCCTGCCGCGTAAAACTGATATGTCTCGTAAGGTATTTTGCGTTTAAGTTTAAGTTGGATAAATATCTGTAAATCTGTGCTGAATTTGTTTACGCTTCGCAATGTTTTGATCGCGCTGATCTTGGTGGGTTGGCCGAGGGGAGGGGCGATCGCCCAAGACGTTCCCCAGACTTCAGTGCCGCAAGCATGGCCGAGCATTACCCCAACAACTCCGGCAGCCAAAGCTAAGCTCAGTGAGGGATTAGCCCTCATCCAACGGGGAAATTTAGACGGGGCGATCGCGCAATTTCAACAGGCGATCGCCCTTGATCCGCTCCTGTGGCAGGCCCATTACAATCTGGGTTTAGCCCTGGGGCAACGGGGTGATTTACCAGGCGCAGCCCAGGCTTTTAGCGAAACCATTGCCCTTCAGCCTAATTTTGCGGTGGCCTATGGCAATTTAGGGGGAGTGCTCATTGATAGTCAAAATTGGCCCCAGGCAGAAACCTATCTGCGGCGGGCTTTAACTTTAGATCCCAATTTGGCGATCGCCCATTACAACCTCGGCTTAATTCAGCGTCACCGGGGCAACCGGGACGCCGCAATCCAAGCGTGGCAAAGGGCCCGTGAACTGGCTCCCAATTTTCCTGACGCTACCATCCAACTGGCGGAGCTGTACCTCGCCGGCGATCGCCCCGAAGCAGCCCAACCCTTGATCCAAGATCTCTTGCAAAATCAGCCGAACCTCGCCGCTGTGCATTATCTCCAGGGACGTTTACTCACCCAGCGGGGGGATTTTTCGGAAGCCCTCGCCGCTTTTCGGGCCAGTAGCGAGCGGGACCCAACCTACGCCAATGCCTACTTTGCAGCGGCCCAACTTCTGATCAGAAATAACCAACGTGCCGCCGCGATGCCCCTGTTGGACTATGCCCATTCCCTCTACGGCCAGCAGCAACAGACTCCCTGGCTAGAAGCAGTTCAAGCTCTCCGGCAACAATTCCAAAATCCGCAGTAGGGTCAGAAATAGGCGATCGCCTTTTCCCAAAAAATCCATTAGTGAATGGCTTTTGTTTGTAGGGTCATAATGGTTTGAATCCCTTTTTCTGCAACATCGAGAATTTGATTCAGTTGGGCGCGGTTATAACTGCCTGCCTCGGCGGTGCCCTGCACTTCGATGAGATTTAACGCCTGGCCGCCGATCATCACCACATTGAAATCCACATCCGCCGCCACATCTTCGAGGTAATTCAAATCGAGGTAAGCTTGCCCGGCGATGAGACCCACGGAAATGGCCGCCACTGGGGCAATAATCGGCGATTTCCCTAGGATGCCTGCCTTGACTAAACGCTCACAGGCGATCGCCAAGCCCACATAACCCCCTGTGATTGCCGTGGTCCGTGTTCCCCCATCGGCCTGGAGCACATCCGCATCGATGGTGATTGTCCGCTCCCCCAAGGCCTTGAGATCCATTGCCGCCCGTAAACTGCGGCCGATCAGCCGTTGAATTTCCTGGGTGCGCCCCGACAATTTCATAAACTCACGCCTTTGTCGTTCTGGGGTTGCGCCGGGCATCATCCGATATTCTGCGGTGAGCCAGCCTTGGCCACTATCCCGTAAAAATGGCGGCACCCCTTCCGCCACGGAAACCGTGCACAAAACCTTGGTATCGCCACAGCTTGTTAAAACAGAAGCCTGGGCAAATTTTGTGAAATCTAGCTCAAACTTAAAGGGACGCAGTTGATCGAAGAACCGATTATCCGGACGCTGCCAAACCATAGCTTACTCAAAACACAAACACAGCCCATCATACCGGAACCTTTCCCAAAGGCCACGTAGAGCAAAAAATGAGAAAGTCCCACAAACATGATGTTTGCAGGACTTCCTAAAAAATGGGTCGTCAGAGATTCGAACTCTGGGCCAATCGGTTAAAAGCCGAGTGCTCTACCGCTGAGCTAACGACCCGTTGTGCTTTTCAACACAGTTATACAATGTAGCACCGAATTTTTGAAAGCGCAAGGTTTTGCGTTAACTTTTTTCTGAGAAATGTCGCCAACCGAGTCAATGGGCCACCCACATCTTGTCAAGCAGGGGGGTTCTCTCTAGAATAAGGGGCATTATCGGCGCAACTTTTGCCCCCAGAGGAAGTGATTCTGGTTACTAAACCAAATGCTTCTGTCATAAATTTTTTTACACATTTGTTTTAACGTTCTTCGTCTATCCCAAAGGATTGATTCGGTTACCATGGCCCCTGCTCCCGGCATTCTCAAAGAAAGCGATCGCCAAACAGTCCGTAAGCCTTACCCAAACTTTAAGGTGATTGTCCTCAACGATGATTTCAACACCTTTGAGCATGTTGCCCATTGTTTAATGACCTACATCCCGAATATGACGGCGGATCAAGCTTGGAATTTAACCAATCAAGTGCATTTCGACGGTCAGGCCATTGTCTGGGTCGGCCCCCAGGAACCAGCGGAACTTTATCACCAACAATTGCGACGGGAAGGTTTGACCATGGCTCCCCTTGAGGCGGCATAGATGGCATCAGAGGAAAAAGGAAGACTCGTTTGGAATCATTCGACCCACATTGAGGGGCTGATCCCAGTGCTCGAAAAATTAGTTAACTGTGAGGGGATTCGCACGATCACCCCAGGAGCTCTCAGTCGAACCAGAGGCAATATTCCCCGGTTGAAACTGCGGGTGTCTGTGCCATTGCAAGGGGGCTTTAAGGTCATTGCCCGCAAGGGAAAATCGGTCCAGGAGGTTTTTATCATTACTGACCTCGCCCAGGAACAACTCCAAGCGGCGATCGCCACGGTACTCTAGGAAGTCTAGGGCGAACTTTTCATATCCCCTCGTAGAACGCGATGAAAAAAGTGCATCTCATTTTTAATCCGGTATCCGGTGCGGGCCATGCCCCCCAGGAACTGGAACAAATTCGAGCCAAGCTCCTCGATCAGGTTGAGCTTGAGGTTCAATTTACCTCCCCCGAAGAAAGTGCGACGGCCTTGGCAGAAACGGCGATCGCCCAGGGGGCTGATCTGATTATTGCTTCTGGGGGCGATGGGACTGTTTCAGCGGTGGCGACAGTTTTGATGCACAGTAATATTCCCCTAGCCGTTATTCCCCGGGGGACAGCCAATGCCTTCGCGGCGGCCTTAGATATTCCCACAGCTATCGACCAAGCCTGTGATGTGATTTTGCAGGGACAGCCCCAACAGATCGACTGCGCCACCTGCAATGGTCAACCGATGATTCTTTTGGCTGGGATTGGCCTAGAGGCGGCGACCATTGGCGAAACTGACCGGGATAGTAAGCAACGGTTTGGTTTCTTTGCCTATTTGTCCACGGCGGTACAACAACTGCAAAAGCTGCAACCCTTCCAGGCGACCCTCGATTTTGGCGATCGCCAACAGACCTTTGATGACGTGCTCGCGATCACCGTAGCGAACTTGGCCCCCAGCACTTCAATTTTGGCCCAGGGAACAGGCGGGGCCTCGGGTCAAGATGCCCTACTCGATGTCACCGTTCTCACTATGGCTGACGAGGGAGAGCTTTTTGGTTTACTCAGTGCGTCCTACGAATTGTTCCAGGCAGCTCTCCAAGACAATCCCGCTGATCATCCCCATATCCAATCTTGGCGCACCGCCGAGTTAACAGTAACCACCATGTCGCCCCAGGCTCTACTCTTAGACGGAGAATTGCTAGAGGAAATAACCACGGCCCAGTTTGCGGCGGTACCCCGGAGCCTCTGGGTGCAACTTCCCCCTAAAGCGGCAACCCCCCCTGAAGAATCACCGTAATCCCTGCAATCAGTAAACTCAGGCCGATTAACCCCAAACTCCCCAAAATAACCACAATCCGGGCGCGGGGTTGGTGGGTAATCACCCAAGGGATAAAGATTTTGTGCTGGCGATCACGCCGGATCAGCTTGCCATAAATGTAAACCGGATCCCCCGCCACCCAAATGTATTCCCGCAAAACTAGCCCCCGACGATTTCCCAGGGGGCCTCTGGGGTTAATGTGATTCGCTTCTAAAAAGGCGATCGCCTGGGGATCTTTGAGGGGCATGAAAATGTTTTGCTGCACTTGGTAATGGCATTTGCCGAGGCCCACGTAGTTATCCAGTTCCTGCTGGGGAGACGACAGCACAACCCGACTTTTTCCGATGGCGATCGCCGTGCCAGAGCGTTGCTGACGGGGGAGCACTTCTAGGATTTGTTGTTGATCGGCGACAAAAAAAGTGCTTTTAGAAGTTTGATCGATGAGGCGTATTGATTGTTTTCCTCGCGTTTCTATCACCATTAATTGCCATCTTAGACAGGTCGTTTTTGTTAAGGGAGAAAGAATACTTTTGCCAACGCTATATTGTCCCTGAAAATAAATTTTCTCACCAGGGCGAATTTGTCCCAGGGGAGGCTTATGGTAGCTCAGTAAAGGACGTAGTTGCTGACCAATAGTTGCTTTAAGGAGCATTCCCCCAAAGAGAATGAACCAAAAACCGATAAACCAGGCAAAAAAGTAAGACATCATTAAAAGAGGCTTCTTTTACTTTTCAAATCGCCTAAAAAACCGCCATTGTTTGAGTTAAATGATTATGTGAAAATGCCATCAAAAGCAATTTTAAAAATACTTATAAATTCATTTGGGAGACAAAAAAATTAGTTCTTTAAATTAGATTATTTTGTTTTTTACACTACTCAAGAATATGTTTTTTGATGAAATCAAGCACCGCCTCTAAGCCAGTTTGGGTTTTGAGATTGGTGAAAATAAAGGGCTTATCCCCCCGCATTTTTTTTGCATCGCGATCCATCACGTCTAGGTCAGCGCCCACCGCTGGGGCTAAATCGATTTTGTTAATCACCAACAGATCCGATTTGGTGATACCAGGGCCACCTTTACGGGGAATTTTGTCACCTGCGGCCACGTCAATCACGTAAATCGTTACATCCACGAGTTCTGGGCTAAAGGTCGCCGCCAGGTTATCGCCCCCACTTTCAACGAACATCAGGGTCAAGGGCTGGAATTTTTCTTCGAGTTCGGCGATCGCCGCCAAATTGAGGGACGCATCTTCGCGGATCGCCGTGTGGGGACAGCCCCCTGTTTCAACTCCCATAATGCGTTCTGGGGGAAGTGCGCCGGAGCGGGTTAAAAACTGGGCGTCTTCTTTGGTGTAAATGTCATTGGTGACGACGGCGATCGCATATTGGTCGCGTAGGGCCTTACATAGGGCATCCAAAAGGGCTGTTTTCCCTGACCCCACTGGCCCCGCAATGCCCACTCGCAATGCACTCATTTTTGATTCACTCCAAAATCACCACAAAATCATCATAGTGAGACCGATTCGCTTTTGTCGTAAATGTTGTTGAATTTCACAAAGTCCAGGGGGATTTGGGGCAGAAACAGTAGAATGGGGGACGGATTTTCATGGAAGGGGAATATTTCGGTGGTAAGCGCGGCAATGGATAACGTTGTTTTACGGCAGGTGCGGGTTCTGGATCCCGTGGCCAACTTGGATCATCGCCAAGATGTCTGGTTTAAGGATGGTCAGCTCCAGGCGATCGCCCCCCAATTGTCAGATCTCCCCGCCGCAGTAGAATCCATCGAAGCCACAGATCTAATCCTGGCGCCCGGTTTAGTGGATCTTTATAGCCACAGTAGCGAACCTGGGTACGAATCCCGCGAAACATTAAAGCAACTCGCCCAAGGTGCCCTCGCGGGGGGGTTTACCCAAGTGGGCATTTTGCCGAATACCCAGCCTCCCCTCGATAATCTTGGCCAACTGCAAAGCTTTCAACAACTCCTCCAGCAATTACCCGGCCCCAAACCAAATTTTTTACCCTGGGCTGCCCTGACGAAAAAATGCCAAGGGGAAAGCCTCACGGAATTAGGAGAACTCGCAGCCGCAAACATTGCCGGATTTAGCGACGGCCAAGCGTTAAACAATTGGCTTCTGCTACGGCGTACCCTCGAATATTTACGCCCCCATCACCGACCCATCGCCCTCTACCCGCAAAATTTAGCCCTCCATAACGGGGGCACGGCCCGCTACGGCAAAGCGAGTTTAGCTTATGGTCTGGTGGAAGAATTAGTCTCAGTAGAAACCACGGCGATCGCCTCGATCTGTGAACTGGTGGCCGAACTGAAAACCCCTGTCCATCTCATGCGCATCTCCACCGCCCGGGGGGTCGCCTTAATTGCGGAAGCCAAACAACGGGGATTGCCAATTACTGCCAGTGTTTCTTGGATGCACCTCCTCTGGAATACGAAGGCCCTCAGCACCTATGACCCGAATCTCCGCCTAGATCCGCCCCTTGGTAATCCCGAAGATCAACAGGCTTTAATCGAGGGGGTGAAAACTGGTGTCATTGAGGCGATCGCCATTGACCACCAACCCTATCTCTACGAAGAAAAAACCGTCAGCTTTGCCGAAGCCCCTCCCGGCGTGATGGGTTTAGAAATTGCCCTGCCAATCCTCTGGCAAAATTTTGTTGTTTCCCAAGAATGGCAACCCCTCCAACTTTGGCAAGCCCTCAGTACCAATCCCCAGAAATGCTTAGGTCAGGAAATAAAGGCGATTACCCCCGAAAATTGCCAATCCCTAATCCTCTTTGACCCCAGCAAAACCTGGCAGGTTAACCACGAAAATCTCCACTGTCCCCAAACCAATACTCCCTGGTGGCAAAAAACGCTCACGGGCAAAGTGATCAATACATTTTTAGGTTAAAACCCGCCCTCAAAAAGGGGTTGATCTGGGTCAACCCCTGTCATGGTTATTCAAGTTAAAAAGAAATCAAGCTTTAGTACTTATAGCTTTCCGTTTTGAAAGGCCCTGCCACAGGCACATGGATGTAATCCGCTTGGATTTGGGTGAGTTGGGTGATCACGCCGCCAAAACCTTGCACCATGTAGCGAGCCACTTCTTCATCGAGATGCTTCGGTAACACCTCAACCGTAATCTTGCGTTCACTGGGATCTTGGTTAGCAAACTGGCGCTCGAACAAAAACATTTGCGCGAGAACTTGGTTAGCAAACGAACCATCCATAATCCGGGAGGGGTGCCCCGTCGCATTCCCCAGGTTAACCAAACGACCTTCCGCCAAGAGAATCAAAAAGTCCTGGGGGTCATCACTACGATAAACCTTATGGACTTGGGGCTTGATTTCTTCCCACTGCCAGTTTTTCCGCATGTAAGCAGTGTCAATCTCATTATCAAAGTGACCAATGTTGCAAACCACTGCACTGGGCTTTAGGGCAGCGAGCATGTTGGCATCGCAAACATTAAAATTACCCGTGGCCGTCACCAAGAGATCCGTATTTGCTAAGAGATCTTTATTGATGCTCTCCGGCCCATTGTTGATGCCGTTAATGAAGGGTGAGACCACTTCAAATCCATCCATACAAGCCTGCATCGCGCAGATGGGGTCGACTTCAGTGACCTTGACGATCATGCCTTCCTGACGGAGGGACGCGGCGGAACCTTTGCCCACATCGCCATACCCAATCACCAGGGCTTTTTTCCCGGCGAGGAGGTGGTCAGTGGCGCGTTTAATCGCATCGTTTAAACTGTGGCGACAACCGTATTTGTTGTCGTTTTTCGCCTTGGTAACGGAGTCATTAACGTTAATGGCGGGGATTTTTAGTTCGCCCTTTTCGAGCATTTCGTAGAGACGGTGGACGCCAGTGGTGGTCTCTTCGGTGACGCCATGGATGCGGGAGAGCATTTCGGGATAGGTAGTGTGGATGTAGCCTGTCAGATCACCACCATCGTCGAGGATCATATTGGCATCCCAAAGTTCGCCGTCAGGGGTGCGACAGGTCTGCTCAATGCACCACATGTATTCTTCTTCGGTTTCCCCTTTCCACGCAAAGACGGGTACGCCGGCTTCGGCGATCGCCGCTGCGGCATGGTCTTGGGTAGAGAAAATATTACAGGATGACCAACGCACTTCGGCCCCTAGTTCGACCAGGGTTTCAATCAGCACCGCCGTCTGAATGGTCATGTGGATACAGCCAATAATCTTTGCCCCAGCTAAGGGCTTGCTTGCACTGTATTTTTTCCGGATGGTCATGAGGGCGGGCATTTCGCCTTCGGCGATCGCAATTTCCTTGCGGCCCCAGCTTGCCAAATTAATATCGGCGACCTTGTAGTCACGGGTGAGGGTTGAAGTGCTCATAGTTTTGCTGTTGAGTTTAATGTCCAGAGAAAAGTGATTAAAAATATATTGTGGCTGATCTAGAAATATATCGATCCGGTAATCATGCCACTCGCTCGCATGGCTCAGATAGAATTTTCCCTTAGGATCAGCAGTGTTTAAAGTATTCTAAAGTTTAACCTTAAGTCCATTGACTTTGTCAGTCCCATGTTGAGTGTAAATGGGCATAATTGGCGGCAAAGCAATAATTAGGGGTATGGGAGAACGTCAAAAATGTTTAATTGCCTGAAGTCGCTATTTGGAAAAAAAGCAACGGGGATTCATGCCAAGGTTGAAATTTATACTTGGCGGACTTGTCCCTACTGCATTGCAGCGAAAATGTTGCTCTTTTTTAAAGGGGTACATTTCACGGAATACAAAATTGATGGGGATGAGATTGCCCGTAAAAAAATGGCAGAGCGGGCCAATGGCAAGCGTACTGTCCCCCAGATTTTCATCAATAACGCCCACATCGGCGGTTGTACAGATTTATTTGCCCTTGAACAAAAAGGCGAACTAAACGTATTACTACGCCAGTGATTACCCAAGCAGAATATCAACGCCATTATCACTGGATGCAAAAGGCGATCGCCCTCGCAAAAGTTGCCGGACAATCTGGAGAAATCCCCGTCGGTGCTGTGATTGTTGATGGCAAAAATCAATGCCTTGCCCAGAGTGGTAATTGCAAAGAAAAAACCCAAGATCCCACCGCCCACGCCGAAATTCTGGTGATCCGTGCCGCCAGCCAGATGCGCCAAGATTGGCATCTCCAGGACTGCACCCTCTATGTCACCCTCGAACCCTGTCCCATGTGTGCCGGAGCGATGATTCACAGCCGTCTTAAGCAAGTCGTTTATGGTGCTGATGATCCGAAAACAGGCGCTCTACGCAGTATGGCTAATTTTCCCGATGCTCCCTTTTCTAATCATTCTTTCCCAGTTCTTGGCGGGATCGCAGCAATGGAATGTCGGCAACTTCTCCAGAATTGGTTTCAACACAATTGCCGTCCCTGACGCATAATGGGAGGCAAGTATTCATGTTGTCATCTACGGTTTTTGAGTGCCCATGATCTTGACGGGACAATCCAGCAGCTCTACCACCACGGCCCCAACTCAACCATGCCCCACTGATTCTCGACCCTGGGGTACTTTTACGGTTCTCGATGAAGGGCCAGGCTACAAAATCAAACGCATCGAAGTAAAACCCGGTCATCGCCTCAGTCTCCAGATGCACCACCATCGTAGTGAACATTGGATTGTTGTATCTGGAACGGCCCACGTTGAATGTGGCGACAAAACTGAACTCCTGACCCCAAACCAATCCACCTACGTCCCGGCCTGTACCAAGCATCGCCTCCAAAATCCTGGCGTTGTGCCCTTGATCTTGATCGAAGTGCAAAATGGTGAGTACCTGGGTGAAGATGATATTATTCGCTTCCAGGATGACTATGCTCGCCAGTAGAGCTTGGTTACCATTGGCTTTTCCTTTTTTGAAATGATTCAAATCACTCCGAGCGCCGCCCAAGAAATTAAACGTATCCAGCGTAGTCGCCAAGCGACCGATAGTTATCTCCGGATCACTGTGCAGTCCGGCGGCTGTTTAGACTACATCTATCAATTTTCTCTAGATGCTGAACCCCAGAGCGGCGATCGCCAAGAAACGATCCGCAATATCAACATCTTGATTAATCACGATGATGCCGAGCAGCTCAAAGACCTCAGCATTGACTACTCCGAAGATTTAATGGGGGGAAGCTTTCGATTTAAAAATCCCCACACAATCAAAACCTGCAACTGTGGTCAGTCCTTTCAGAAAGAACCTTGACAGTAGCCGATCTTTGTCACTAAGATTGTAATTTGTCAATGTTAATGACCTACGTTAAACCATCCGCGTAGGGCAATTGTCCATGCCAACTATCCAACAGCTTATTCGTTCAGAGCGCTACAAGCTCAAGAAAAAGACTAAGTCCCCCGCTCTTAAGCAATGCCCCCAGCGTCGTGGCGTTTGCACCCGTGTGTATACCACCACTCCCAAGAAGCCGAACTCTGCGCTTCGGAAGGTGGCTCGTGTACGTTTGACCTCTGGTTTTGAAGTAACCGCTTACATTCCTGGCATCGGCCACAACCTCCAAGAACACTCCGTCGTCCTCATCCGGGGCGGTCGTGTGAAGGATTTACCTGGTGTCCGTTATCACATTGTCCGTGGTACCCTCGACGCGACTGGCGTTAAGGATCGGAAGCAAGGCCGCTCCAAATATGGTGCTAAGCGTCCTAAAGAGTAATCTATCCGGTTGAATGATTGGCAAGAGTTGCGATCGCCAATTTTTCCCAGAATCTAGATTCTCCATTGAATTTATTTAAGCTTGTTGCGAACCTCCCAAAGCTCACGACTACCGGTGGAGTGTTCCCTTTATATAAAATTGCTGCCCCTATTTTAAAAATCGCGCCTAGGCCACCTAGCGCAACCACCCTAAGAAAACCCTCTATCTGTAAAAGCATAGAAAAATATGTCTCGTCGCTCAGTTACTAAAAAGCGTGTTGTGCCGCCTGATGCCGTGTACAACAACCGTCTTCTCAGCATGACTATCCGCCGTGTGATGAAAAGCGGCAAAAAATCCTTGGCAGCACGGATTGTTTACGATGCCCTCGACATCATCAAAGAAAGAACTGGCAGCGATCCCATCGAAGTCTTTGAAACAGCAATCCGTAACCTGACTCCCCTCGTGGAAGTTAAGGCCCGTCGTGTTGGTGGCGCAACCTACCAGGTGCCCATGGAAGTCCGCCAAGGCCGGGGTACTGCTTTGGCCCTCCGTTGGTTAATCGGTTATGCTCGGCAACGCTCCGGTAAAAGCATGGCGATCAAGCTTGCCAACGAATTGATGGATGCAGCCAACGAAACGGGCGGCGCCATCAAGAAGCGGGAAGATACCCACCGGATGGCGGAAGCGAACAAGGCTTTTGCCCACTACCGCTACTAAAAATAATCTATGCCGGGGAAGATTTCAGTTTGTTTTTCACAACAAAAAATTCCCCGGTGCTAGACGAAACGAAACAGCAAGACTATAATAATGAGTCGCCATTGCTAAGAAGTATTAAGCAACTGTTTTCATCATCATTTTTCGGCGCGCACACTTTAAAGAGATTTTTTTTGATTGTGCGATCGCCTTTAGAAAATCAGTTTGCAGGAGGTCATCGTGCCACGTAGCATCGCCCTAGAACAAGTCCGTAACATTGGCATTGCCGCGCATATTGATGCAGGTAAAACCACGACAACTGAAAGAATTTTGTTCTACTCCGGAATTGTCCACAAGATCGGAGAGGTTCACGATGGCAACGCAGTGACCGACTGGATGGAACAAGAACGGGAGCGGGGTATTACCATTACCGCTGCCGCGATCAGCACGAGCTGGCGCAACCACAAAGTTAATATTATTGACACCCCTGGACACGTTGATTTCACGATTGAAGTAGAGCGCTCGATGCGGGTGCTCGATGGTGTAATCGCAGTTTTTTGTTCCGTTGGTGGTGTGCAACCCCAATCAGAAACCGTTTGGCGTCAGGCTGACCGGTACCGCGTGCCCCGGATTGCCTTCGTCAACAAGATGGACCGCACCGGCGCAAATTTCTTTAAAGTTTATGAGCAAATCCGCGATCGCCTCAAAGCCAATGCCATCGCGATTCAGATTCCCATTGGTACCGAAAGCGAATTTCAAGGCATTATTGACCTGGTGAAAATGCGGGCCCATATCTACAAAGATGATATTGGTCAGGATATTGAAATTACAGAGATTCCCGCAGCATTACAGGATAAAGCCGCTGAATATCGCACGATTATGATCGAGGCGATCGCCGAAAGTGACGAAAGCCTCCTGGAAAAATATCTAGAAGGAGAAGCCTTTACCGAAGCAGAAATCATGGCCGCACTCCGGCAAGGAACCATTGCCGGGACGATTGTTCCCTTGCTGTGTGGCTCTGCCTTTAAAAACAAAGGTGTACAACTCCTCCTTGATGCCGTTGTCGATTACCTGCCCTCCCCCCTAGATGTCCCCCCCATCCAAGGGGAACTCCCCGATGGCACCCTAGGCGATCGCCCAGCCGATGACGAAGCCCCCTTTGCTGCTTTGGCCTTTAAGATCGCCTCTGATCCCTACGGTAGACTCAGTTTTATCCGTGTCTACTCCGGTGTTATCGAAAAAGGCAGCTATGTCTACAACTCCACAAAAGACCAAAAAGAACGAATTTCTCGTCTAATTGTCCTCAAATCCAATGAACGGATTGAAGTTGACGAACTTCGTGCCGGCGATCTCGGTGCCGTCATCGGCATGCGTGACACAATGACTGGTGATACCCTCTGCGAGGCAAATGACCCGATCATCCTCGAATCCCTCTACATTCCAGAACCTGTCATTTCCGTCGCCGTCGAGCCGAAGACCAAACAAGATATGGAGAAGCTCTCTAAAGCGCTCCAAGCCCTATCCGATGAAGACCCGACCTTTCGTGTCAGTGTCGATCCGGAGACCAACCAAACAGTAATCGCAGGGATGGGAGAACTTCACCTCGAAATCCTTGTGGACCGCATGCTGCGAGAATTCAAAGTTGAGGCAGATGTCGGTCAACCCCAAGTCGCCTACCGGGAGACAATTCGCCAGAAAGCAGATGCCGAAGGTAAATTTATCCGTCAGAGTGGCGGCAAAGGCCAATACGGCCATGTTGTCATCCAGATTGAACCTGGAGATGAAGGCAGTGGCTTTGCGTTTGAATCAAAGATTGTTGGTGGTGCCATTCCGCGTGAATACATCCCGTCTGTAGAACAGGGGATGAAAGAAGCATGCGAATCTGGTATCATCGCAGGCTACCCGATGATTGATCTCAAAGCCACCCTGCTTGATGGCTCTTTCCACGACGTAGATTCCTCAGAGATGGCGTTTAAGATTGCCGGTTCTATCGCAATCCGTAATGCCGTTGACCAGGCCTCTCCCGTGGTGCTAGAACCTGTCATGCAGGTTGAGGTCGAAGTCCCTGAGGAATTCCTTGGTGACATCATGGGTGACCTCAATGCCCGTCGGGGCAACATCCAAGGTATGAATTCCGAAGAAGGCCTGGCCAAGGTTTCTGCAAAGGTTCCACTGGCAGAAATGTTTGGTTACGCTACCGATATCCGTTCAAAAACCCAAGGACGTGGTATCTTTTCGATGGAATTCAGCAACTACGATGAGGTGCCTCGCCATGTGGCTGAAGCCATCATCGCAAAAAACAAAGGGAACGCAAACTTTTAACGATTAAGGAATAACGAAACTCATGGCACGCGCTAAGTTTGAAAGAAACAAAGACCACGCCAATATTGGTACTGTTGGCCACGTTGACCACGGTAAAACAACGCTAACCGCAGCGATCACTATGGCCTTAGCGGCTCAAGGTGGCGGTAAAGCGAAAAGCTATGAAGATATCGACGCGGCTCCTGAAGAAAAAGCGCGTGGTATCACCATCAACACTGCCCACGTAGAGTACGAGACAGAAAATCGTCACTATGCTCACGTTGACTGCCCTGGTCACGCTGACTATGTGAAAAACATGATCACTGGTGCAGCACAAATGGATGGCGGTATCCTTGTGGTTTCTGCAGCCGATGGCCCGATGCCCCAGACCCGTGAACACATCCTCTTGGCCAAGCAGGTTGGTGTACCTAGCCTTGTTGTTTTCTTGAACAAAGAAGACCAAGTTGATGACGAAGAACTCCTTGAGTTGGTTGAACTTGAAGTTCGTGAATTGCTCAGTGAATATGACTTCCCTGGCGATGATATTCCGATCACCACTGGTTCTGCGCTCAAGGCTGTAGAAGCCCTCGTTGCTAACCCCAATATCAAGCGTGGCGAAGACAAGTGGGTTGACAAAATTTTGACCCTGATGGACAGCGTTGACGAATACATGCCCCTTCCTGAGCGGGATGTTGACAAGCCTTTCTTGATGGCTGTGGAAGACGTCTTCTCCATTACTGGTCGTGGTACCGTTGCCACCGGTCGGATCGAGCGTGGTCGCGTTAAAGTTGGCGAAACCATCGAAATCGTTGGAATCAGAGACACCCGCAGCACCACCGTTACTGGTGTTGAAATGTTCCAGAAGACCCTCGATGAAGGGATGGCTGGGGACAACGTTGGTGTACTCCTCCGTGGTGTACAAAAAGATGATATCGAGCGCGGCATGGTCCTTGCTAAGCCCGGTTCTATCACCCCCCACACCAACTTCGAAGCTGAGGTTTACGTTTTGACTAAAGAAGAAGGTGGTCGTCACACGCCTTTCTTCCCCAACTACCGTCCTCAGTTCTACGTCCGGACAACTGACGTAACTGGTACCATCTCTGCTTTCACCGCCGATGATGGCTCCAGCGCTGAAATGGTTATGCCTGGCGATCGCATCAAGATGACCGTAGAACTCATCAACCCCATTGCCATTGAGCAAGGGATGCGTTTTGCAATCCGTGAAGGTGGCCGCACTATCGGTGCTGGTACCGTTTCTAAGATCCTGAAGTAAGCCTAACGGCTGAATTCACTGGTGGGGAGCGGGTTTAAAGCATACGCCTACTCCCCATTCAGGCTCAAAACCTAGCTTGGTAAAATTACACAGCCGCTTTTTCGACGTGTGATTTGTAATCTATCCTGCACCTTGACAAATAAAAACAATGGCAACTCTGCAACAGCAAAAAATCCGGATTCGTTTGAAAGCATTTGACCGTCGCCTACTCGACACATCTTGCGAAAAAATTGTTGATACCGCTAACCGTACCAACGCAACGGCGATCGGCCCAATTCCTCTTCCCACGAAACGTAAAATTTATTGTGTGCTCCGCTCTCCCCACGTCGATAAAGATTCCCGGGAGCACTTCGAGACCCGGACTCACCGTCGCATTATTGACATTTACCAGCCCTCTTCCAAAACCATCGATGCTTTGATGAAGCTCGACCTACCGGCTGGGGTAGATATCGAAGTGAAACTCTAGGCTAAGGCCAGTATTTTCAACCTTAAAAAAGTCATCTTTGAATGATCTTCAATCTGGGTCTTTTCTGAATTTATTTCGGGGAAGACCCTTTCCGTTTCCCTTAGGTTTTGTATATCCGCTACAGTATAAACAGATCGTATTTGTCACCGCCCATGACCTCTTTTTCCGTTGCTGTCCGAGAACTACCGCTTTTCCCGTTACCGGAATTGGTGCTGTTTCCATCGCGGCCTTTACCGCTCCATGTGTTTGAGTTTCGGTACCGCATTATGATGAACACGATTTTGGAGCATGATCGGCGTTTTGGGGTATTAATGGTCAATCCTGTTGATGGCACGATCGCCAATGTGGGTTGTTGCGCAGAAATTGTCCACTGTGAAAAATTACCCGATGGCCGAATGAAAATGTTGACGATTGGCCAACAGCGATTTCGGGTTTTAGATTATGTCCGTGAAAAGCCCTACCGGGTCGGTTTGGTGGAATGGATCGAAGATGATCCCACGACAGGAAATTTATCTTCTTTGGCGGTGGATGCGAAACAGGTGTTGATGGATGTGGTGGGTTTATCCGCTAAGCTCGCCGGTCAAGATCTAGAACTACCGGAGGAATTGCCGGATCTGCCACGGGAATTGTCTTTTTGGATTGCGGGTAGTTTGTATGGCGTTGCAGAAGAGCAACAGGCCCTGTTGGAATTACAAGACACCCAGGAAAGATTGCGGCGGGAGGTGGAAATTTTGACTTCTACGAGAAATCATTTGGCGGCCAGAACGGCGTTGAAAGATGTGTTTGAATAACTGAGATTGTCCCTAGATAGTCATGGAAAAGTTGTATTAAAGCGATGGTGGACTGGTCACAGACGGATTTGGAAGGGGCGATCGCCAACTTTTCAGAGATTCAAACGGAAATCAATTACCAACACGCCCAGGATGTACTCCGCCAGGCATTGCAACATCTGGATCTCACCCAGACAGAACAACAGGGCCTAGAGGGGGAAATTGCCCAGCTTTCACAGATGCTGGATAAATTAGAACAAACCCGTCTGCAAATCGCGGCCTTTGGTTTGGTGGGACGCGGCAAATCCTCGGTCTTAAATGCGCTGTTAGGAAAAGAGGTTTTTCAGACCGGGGCACTCCATGGTGTCACGACGGATATTCAGCAGGTGCCTTGGACATTGCAGACAGAGGCGATCGCCAATAGCGAAATTCAACGGGCGACTTTTTTTCGGGAAGGCCAGGGACGTTTAGAGTTGATCGATACCCCAGGTATTGACGAAGTGAACGGCGAAACCCGCGAACAGCTCGCTAAACTGATTGCCAAGCAAATGGATTTATTGCTGTTTGTCATCGCTGGAGATATGTCACGGGTCGAGTTTGAAGCCTTGTCCCAACTCCGGGATGTGGGCAAGCCGATGATCTTGGTTTTTAACAAGGTAGATCAATACCCCAGCACTGACCGAGATTTGATTTACCAAACCATCTGCGATCGCCGGGTGAAAGAATTACTCTCCCCCGCAGAAATTGTCATGGTTTCGGCGGCTCCCCTTGTCACCAAAATCACTACCGATGCCACAGGACAACGCCACATCCTTCGGGAACGGGGCACCGCGAATGTAATTGATCTCAAGTTAAAAATTCTTGAAATCCTCGACCGGGAGGGAAAAGCCCTTTTAGCGCTCAATTCCATGCTCTTTGTGGATCGGCTCCATGGCCAACTGACCCAACGCAAACTTCTATTGCGCGCCCAGGCAGCGGATCGCCTCATTGAACGGGCGATGCTCACCAAAGCGGTTGCTGTGGCTTTAAATCCCGTGACAGTTGTGGATGTATTTAGTGGGGCGGTGGTAGATGTGGCCCTGATTATTCGTTTGGCCCAGTGGTATGGTTTGCCCTTAAACCAACGGGAGGCGATCGCCCTGCTCCAGAAAATTGTCTTGAGTATGGGCGGCATTAGCCTTGGGGAAGTGTTGGCAAATCTTGGCCTCAGCTCCCTAAAAACCGCCCTGGGGGTTAGTGCGCCACTTACGGGAGGATTATCGGTCATGCCTTATCTTTCTGTGGCAGTGACCCAGGGGGCGATCGCCGGACTCACGACCCAAATTATCGGCAAAAGCACCCAAACCTATTTAGCCAATGGTGGTTCCTGGGGGGACGCTGATCCGAAAGTCGTCGTTAAAAACATCATTGAATCTTTGGATCGAGACTCTATTTTGCACCGACTACGCCAGGAACTCACGGCCAAATTACAGCCCCAGTAGAGCATCCCAGAAAATCACCGCTACCATGATTGTATCGATACATAATTTTTTAGTAAAAAATGACGAGCCAACCTCTTCCCCACTATTACGCTGTCCAGGCTAGGGCAAGCAACACTAGCAACGTCACCCTCGAAAGTACTGGCCTGAACGCCATGGAGTCTGCTCCTCCTGTAGAATTCGGTGGGCCAGCAGGATATTGGTCGCCAGAAACTTTATTGGTAGCAGCGATCGCCGATTGTTTTATCCTCAGTTTTCGGGGGACAGCCAGGGCCTCTAATTTTGCTTGGGAATCTTTGCATTGTTCCGTGGCGGGCACCCTAGAAAAAGCGGATCGTTTGACCCAATTTACCCATTACCAAATTACCGCAACCCTCGTGATCCCCCCGGAGAGTGACCCCGCCAAGGGCGATCGCCTCCTCCATAAAGCAGAAGCCAATTGTTTGATTACGAATTCCCTTTCAGGCACCGTCTCCCTTGAGACCACCATTCAGGTGTGTTAAATATTGGCGATCGCCCCCAGGATTTCCTGGGAAATAAAAGGGAGAATGGCGCGATTTTTCGCATTGGCTTCCCCTTCTGTGAACACAACCAATAAATAAGGTTGCTGCCCCGGCACTTCGATGTAGGCCGCATCATGGCGGGCGCGGCTCGTCCAACCCGCCTTCGACCACAGTTGACTACCGTCTGGGAGCACTTCCCCCAAAAAGCCAGTTACTTGATTTTCCTCGTCAAATTCCTGCAGATCCGCCGGATCAAGGGAGCGGTTCAATAAATGAATCATGCTTTGGCACCGTTCACGGGAGACAGCAACGCCGCCCATAATGCTGTGAAATAACCGGGCGATCGCATTGGTGGTGAGCATATTCCGATTTTCATAGTTTGCCCCCAAAAACTGCCGCTCTCGACCGTAGGGGCCATTACTCCAAGGTTTTTGATTGACATTGATCGACGCGAGTTCCGCCCAACCGAGGGACTGATAATAGCGATTGATAATGTTGCGCTGGTGGCTCCAAGTTTGCAGGGGTTCTGGGGGGAGTTCCGGGCCGCTGGTGGTTCCGGTGAGACTATCGACAATGTAGCTCGTGGCGTCGTTGCTCGACTCAACAATCATGTCCTGGATTGCCCGTTCTAGCTCGGTGCTGTCCTGGAGCATTCGTCCCTCTAGCCATTCGTGGATCGCTACTAAATAAAAAAGTTTCACCACACTCGCCGGATAAAGGCGCACATCACCCCGATATTGAAACCCCCGGACTGGGTGCTCCCAAAAAGCTTCTGGGGAAAGGGCACCATCGGTATTGACCACCACTGGATTGTCATAGACCAACCACGTTAGGGCGATTTGTTCGGGACTCAGGCTGGGAAATTTGCGCCAGGTCGTCTGTAAAATTTGCTGTCCTAGTTCCGTGAGGCGATCGCAACTTTGATAGAACGGCACACCCTCTCTCCTTGCTTACATTAATGGTAAGATTCTGGCATATTTTCAGTGGGAGGCACGGTTATCGATGGCGGAACCCTGGCAAACGGTCTTAAATTTTTGGTTTGGCCGACCTGATGCGCCGGATTATGGTCAACTCCGCAAAGAATGGTTCCGCAAAAGCCAAGCATTTGACAATGCCGTTGCTGAAACCCTAGGGCCTTTATACGAACGGGCGATCGCCGCAGAATTTAGTACCTGGCGTGATGCCCCCGAATCTTGCTTGGCCTTAATTTTGCTTTTTGATCAAGTGCCCCGCAATCTCTTTCGTGGTGATCCCCAAGCCTTTGCCACAGATCCCCAGGCATTAGCCCTAGCGAAACAGGCGATCTCCCAGAAATTTGATCAAGATCTTTGGCCAATTCAACGAGTATTTCTCTACCTTCCTTTTGAGCACAGCGAAAATCTTGATGATCAATACCAATCTCTCGCCTTGTTTCGTCAACTGGAAAAAAATACTGCAATGGGCAGCGATTTTTTAGAATATGCCCAGCGCCACTTTGACGTTATTCAGCAATTTGGGCGTTTCCCCCACCGCAATCAAATTTTGGGCCGCACCAGCACCGAGGCCGAATTGGACTTCCTTGCCCAACCAGGTTCCTCCTTTTAACGGGTGCTAAAACGACTGCGCCATTTTTTTATTACAAACTTAGACCGAAACCATGGATCAATTTGCACTTTTTGACCAAGACCTCAGCCCCGAAATTTTAGAACGCTACCTCAAATCTGGGGCGATCGCCGTTGATACTGAAACCATGGGCCTCAATCCCCACCGCGATCGCCTTTGTCTGGTGCAACTTTGTGATGATGCTGGCTATGTTAGTGCGATTCGCATTGCCCAGGGCCAGACCGCCGCTCCCAACTTAAAAGCCCTAATGGAAGCTCCTGAAATCACAAAAGTTTTTCACTTTGCACGATTTGATCTTGCCCAACTACGCCATGTCTTTGGCATCGAAACTCGGCCTTTTTTTGCACTAAGATCGCCAGCAAATTGGGCCGTACCTACACTTCTAGCCATGGTCTCAAAGCATTGGTCAAAGAATTAATGGGCGTCGAACTAGACAAATCAGCCCAAAGCTCTGACTGGGGAAATGTGGCGGCCCTCAGCACGGAACAGCTTAAATACGCCTCAAACGATGTGCGCTATCTCATTCCGATGATGCACAAGTTGACGGCCATGCTCCAGCGCGAAAACCGTTGGCCCCTGATGGAAGAATGTCTCCGTTGTCTCCCCACCTTTATCAGTTTAGATCTTGCCTTTTATGACAATGTTTTCGAGCACTAAAAGCGTTCGTTAATTACTGGCTTCAGCGGTTACTTCTGCAGTTTTTTCGGGTTCAATGATCCGACGGATTTCTGAATAAAAAGCAGTCTGTAAAACGCCTGTTTTACCCGTGACGATGTTGGTTCTGAGGCGGAGATTTTCATTGCCAAACCATTGCCGTTCGATAATTTTCACTTCTCCCGCTTCTAGGGTGACGATCAAAATTTGATCTTCCCCAAGGCGATACCGACCCTGGGCAAAGGTACGCTCATCCAGGCTGAAGGCTTGCCCTTGGGTCGGCTGGTCGGGATTAATCACAAAGGCAAATAAAGAACTGCCAATCGCTTTCGGTTTGCCCCAATCTACGGAGGTGTCCCAACTGCTCTGGAAGACACGCCAATGTTCATTGGGAGCCTGGGCGATCGCCGCCGCAAAACGACTCACTTCAGGGTGATCGAGGGGCAGTAGCTCAAAGGCTAAGTTGGCTTTGCCATTATCAGGCTCTGGGTGATGGGCTTGATAAAATGTGCGCTGGGCGAACCAATTGCCCGCACTCTGATGGATAAAGGCGTTGATATCCATAAAAACAGTTACAACAGGATAAAAGTCAGAATTCGATCCATCATACCGGACTGCCCCAGGGCTGACAAAAGTCGGTTACTCCCAGTAAAAATCGTCATTGCGCACGGTTTGGGGAGTGCGATAGTTGTAAGGCTCGATGCTTAGGGCACTGCTGAGGATTAAATCCAGGTCACGGTCAGCATCAAAGGCGATTACTTCACCGCTGCTATTACCGCCAAGCAACCACCCCCCGAGGGCACCGAGGCCGCCACCCAGGAGAATTTCGCCGAAATCAATGCTGCGATCGCCTGTGAGCAAAGCAATAATCGCTGCCGCCCCAGCCCCGATCGCTGCCCCTTCTAGGAGATCACCGCCATCGGCACCTTGGTTAATATTTTCAACTCGATCATTGACCCGGGATTCAGCATAAATGCGCTGGGTGTCGTTATTATCAAAAATCAAGCGTTCAGCAATGAATTGGGAACCGCCCCGCACGGGTCGAATTTGTCCCTCAATTTCTGTGCCATAGGGAATTAAAATCTGGCCATTGCGATCCCGCAGGTTGGCGGCTACTTCCACGGTCAAATCAAGGGTTTCTTCAGAAGACACGAGAATGCGCTCGGCGTCAGGGTACATCACCGGAATACTCGTCCCCCGCGCAATGGTGATCGTTTGGCCGTAATATTGACCCTGGCGTTGAATGGTCGTGTTGCGGTTCGACTGGCGTGGGAAAAGTTGGGCCTGGGCTGGATTTAGTGCAGCAAAGGGGGCGATCGCCGTACTCAAGAGCAAGGCACTCAAACAAGTAATGGTGCCGGTTTTCCCAGGAGAGATTGAAGTAGTAGACATGGCAAATATCCCTTTACTGAATAATTAAACTGAAAAACTGATTTACATAGGTCAGTCTTTAAAGACGCGCGCTTGGGGTCGTTTGTTTCCAATGGCCAGAGCATCCCTCGTTATAATCATAGGCATTCCCTTGAGAAGGCCCAGAATTTTTGCATGTTTGGACAGTTTCAGCAGAGTAACATTCGCCTCGAAATCAACGCTTCTAGCCAGACCATCCGTGAGAGCCTAACCCAACCCCAACAACTCAAACAATGGCTCTGGTTGCAACGCTGGCCGGAGCTGCCCACCCAATTGACGACGGGAACGACCTTTACGACCCAGATTGGGGTTGTGCCCATTCACCACACCGTTGAGACGCTCCATGACCACGGCATTCGCTTCCTATTGCGCCAGGGGATTGATGGTTTCCATGGGTGGTCTTGGGATGATGGCTGGCTCCAGTCCCATTTAGAAGGCGTTTCTCTGTTACCGTTAAATTTGGGTCAGACAGTGACGCTGCTCAGTTTACGTCGTTTCATCGAAACCAAAGCAGCAAAATCGTAAACAAAATTTCTGTGTGAATCATTTATGGAAAGGGGATTATTGTGGCTGCCGCTATTGGCGCTATTTATCGGGCTAGCCTGGGCTGGTTGGGCCGAATACCAAAAAATTGAGGCCTATCAACGGTGGGCCGAAGGTTTTGATCAAGCAAAATATGATCTGTATTCGATTCTAGGTTACCGCAATGGTCAGATTACCTACGGTAAAGCGACCCGGCGAGGCATGGTGGATCTGCAAACGGTGGCGATCGCCTCGATCCAAAAAATTGCCCTACGCGTTGATCAACAAGTGATTGATCGCTTAGACGAACCAGAAAAATTACCCCGCCAGGGAAAAGCCTTTTTATTACTCGAAACCCAGGATCAAGAAACGATCGAAATTCCCTTTACCCAAATTGAATTAGCCGCCCAATGGGGCCTGTATCTCCGCAAATTTTTGGGGTTAGGGATCTAGAGATTGACCTTTCTGGGTACGCAACCGCACTGATTCCCCGTGGGAGGGGAGGCCTTCAGCTTCGGCCAGGGTTTGTACGGCACTGGCAACGTTTTGGAGTGCTTTCGCAGAATATTGAATAATGCTGGAGTGCTTCATAAAAGTTTCTACCCCCAGGGCCGAGGCATAACGGGCTGCCCCAGCCGTCGGTAGAGTATGGTTTGGCCCGGCGAGATAATCTCCCACCGCTTCCGGGGTTGAGTGGCCCAGGAAAATCGCGCCAGCATGGCGAATTAAGGGTAATAGTTCCCAGGGTTCTGCCACTTCCAGTTCGAGGTGTTCTGGGGCAAAAAGGTTAGAGAGTTCCGCTGCTTTCTCCAGGGAATCCACCACCACCACGAGGCCATAGTGGGCGATCGCCTTTTCGGTTAACTCTTGACGGGGGTGATTTTCTAACTGTTGGGCTACCGCTGCTTGTACCTGTTCGGCGAATTCTTGGTCGGGGGTAAGGAGGATCGCCGCCGCGAGGGGATCATGTTCTGCCTGGGCGAGCAAATCTGCGGCTACATGGGTCGGGTTCGCACTATTATCTGCAATCACTAGCACTTCCGAAGGCCCTGCCAAGGAATCGATCCCCACGCGACCGTAGACCATTTTTTTGGCAAGGGTGACGAAAATATTCCCCGGCCCAGTAATCACATCCACTGCCGGAATTGTTTCGGTACCGTAGGCGAGGGCGGCGATCGCCTGGGCCCCCCCAACGCGATAAATTTCTTCGATGCCTGCTTCCTGGGCCGCCACCAAAACCGCCGGATTAATTTTGAGATCTGGCCCTGGGGGCGTCACCATCACAATTTTTGGCACACCAGCCACCTTTGCTGGAATCGCATTCATCAGCACTGTACTCGGATAGGCCGCGCGGCCCCCTGGCACATACAAACCCGCCCGATCCACAGCCGTGTAACGTTTCCCTAAAACCACATCATTTTGGCCAAACTGCACCCAGGATTTAGGCACCCGTTGGCGGTGAAAGGCTTCGATTTGGCGACTGGCCAGTTGGATCGCCTCTAGCAGGGGACGGTCAATTTGTTGGTAGGCCGCATCTAGCTCGGCGGCAGAAACCCTTAATTTTTCGGGGGTGAGGGTTTGGCGATCAAATTTTGCCGTGAAATCAACCAACGCGCGATCGCCACTATTTTTCACCGCTGTGACAATCTCTTTCACCGCCGCCTCTTGGGTTAGAGCTACATCATGGGAGGTGCGGTTCGCAATACGTTGTAACTCAGAAGGGGCATCAGTCTGCTGATAGAGAATGCGCAGCATAGAAAATATCAATCACTCATTGCTTAAAATCTTGTCTCATTCTACTGAATTTTCCTAACCAATGGCAGCCATTCCGCGCTTATCCTCGGTTTTCGTGGTAGAATTTCACCTCTGAAATTAGAGACTTCCAACTCCTAACCTAAATTCTGCGGTGATTGATCTCAGTGGGGCAACTTTTGCTACAATGAGATTTTTGATCATCTATATTTATCTGTCCACCTAAATTAACCTAGACCACTGTGGCTAATATTAAATCTGCGATTAAGCGTATCCAAACTGCTGAACGTAATCGTCTCCGCAACAAATCCTATAAGTCTGCGGTCAAGACCCTCACCAAAAAGTGCCTCCAAGCGATTGAACAATATGCAGCGGCTCCCTCTGCAGATGCCCAGGCAGAAGCACAAAAATATCTCTCTGCAACCTACAGCAAAATTGATAAGGCTGTAAAACGGGGAGTTTACCATCACAATACGGCTGCTCGGAAAAAGGCACGGCTCGCAAAGGAATTTAAACAAGCAACTGGACAAGTGGCCGCCTAGGACGAGAGAGCGGTCGCGTTCTCTGGGGTTTTCCCTATTTGCTAATCATTTGAAGGAGCCGCTGTCACTTTTACCATGCAACTTGTTGACACCCATGTGCACATCAACTTCGATGTTTTCCAAGAAGATATCGAGGCGATCGCCAGTCGTTGGCGTGCCGCTGGTGTTGCCCACTTGGTCCATTCCTGCGTCGAACCCCAAGAGTTCACTGAAATTCAAGCCCTGGTTGATCGGTTTCCGGAGCTAAAATTTTCTGTCGGCCTGCATCCCCTCGATGCAGATAAGTGGACAGAGACCATGGCTGCAGAAATCAAGGCCTTGGCCCAGAGTGATTCGCGGATCGTTGCCCTTGGGGAAATGGGCCTAGACTTTTTTAAGGCGGAAAATCACCGTCACCAGGAAAAAGTACTCAGGGCGCAACTTGAGCTGGCGGCGGAACTCGATTTGCCGGTGATCATTCACTGTCGTGATGCAGCGGCAGAATTGTTAGCAATCCTCAAAGAGTTTCAGGCGAATGATCAACCCGTGCGCGGTGTAATGCATTGTTGGAGTGGCACCCCCGAAGAAACTCAATGGTTTCTTGACCTTGGTTTTTCGTTAGCTTTAGTGGTGTGGTGACTTTTAAAAATGCTGAACAGGTCAGGGATTCCGCTCGTCTAGTGCCCGATGATCGCCTTTTGATCGAAACAGATTGTCCTTTTCTTGCCCCTGTACCCAAACGGGGAAAGCGAAATGAACCAGCCTTTGTCCGCCATGTGGCAGAATACCTTGCTCAATTACGGGAAACTTCTTTGGAAACCCTTGCCCAACAAACGACAGCTAATGCCCGCCAGCTGTTTCGGCTGCATTTCTAAATATCTTTTTTATTTTGTCGGCATTCTCGTCACCTTAGGATTCAACCTAGGGGTCAGAGAAGGTCGCATTCTGCTGTAGGAGCTTTTGTCCCGGACTATCATTGAAGGGCCTTATTGTTTCTACACAAACTCTCTACCTAACCCAAGGCGATCGCCTGCCATTTGCTGCACCATTGCCTCCCAGTTATCCCGACCCAAGATAATACCTATGACTCATATCACCCAAAGCCTGCTTCCTGATCTAATTGATATTCAACGGTCAAGCTTTCGTTGGTTCCTTGAAAAAGGGTTAATTGAGGAGCTCAACAGTTTCTCGCCCATCACCGACTACACCGGCAAATTAGAGCTGCATTTCATTGGGGAAAAATATCGTCTCAAAGAACCCAAGTACAGCATGAGTGAGGCCAAGAGTCGGGATAGCACCTATGGCGTCCAGATGTATGTGCCCACCCGGCTCATCAACAAAGAAACTGGCGAAATCAAAGAACAGGAAGTCTTCATTGGGGATCTGCCTCTGATGACAGACCGTGGTACCTTCATCATCAATGGTGCAGAACGGGTAATCGTCAACCAAATTGTGCGATCGCCTGGGGTTTATTACAAATCCGAAGTCGATAAACATGGTCGTCGCACCTACTCCGCATCCCTCATTCCTAACCGTGGGGCATGGTTGAAATTTGAGACAGACAAAAACAACATTGTCTGGGTGCGGATTGATAAAACCCGTAAGCTTTCAGCCCAGGTACTCCTCAAGGCCATGGGTCTATCCGATAGCGAAATCCTTGACGCCTTGCGCCATGCTGACTTCTACCAAAAAACCCTCGAAAAAGAAGGCAATCCCAGCGAAGAAGAAGCACTCCTCGAACTCTATCGCAAGCTCCGCCCCGGTGAGCCTCCCACGGTCAGCGGTGGTCAGCAGCTATTAGAATCCCGTTTCTTCGACAACAAGCGCTACGACTTGGGTAAAGTCGGTCGTTACAAAATCAATAAAAAGTTACGGCTCAACATCCCCGATACCGTACGGGTACTTACCCCCACCGATATCCTCTCGGCGATTGATTATCTTATTAACCTAGAATTCGATACCGGAAACATTGACGACATCGATCACCTGGGCAACCGTCGTGTCCGGTCCGTGGGGGAACTCCTACAAAACCAAGTACGTGTTGGTCTAAACCGTCTCGAACGCATCATTCGTGAACGCATGACCGTCAGTGAAGCCGACACCCTAACACCAGCCTCCTTGGTTAACCCAAAACCCCTTGTTGCGGCGATTAAGGAATTTTTCGGCTCCTCCCAGCTTTCTCAGTTTATGGATCAAACCAATCCACTCGCTGAGTTGACCCACAAACGGCGTCTATCCGCCCTCGGCCCTGGTGGTTTAACCCGTGAACGGGCCGGCTTTGCTGTGCGAGACATTCACCCCACCCAGTATGGTCGGATTTGTCCCGTAGAAACCCCAGAAGGTCCCAACGCTGGTCTCATCGGTTCCCTAGCAACCTATGCCCGCGTTAATGAATATGGCTTTATCGAAACGCCCTATTACAAAGTCGAAAACGGCAAAATCCTCTTTGACCAAGGCTCTGTTTACCTCACGGCAGGCGAAGAAGACGATCTGCGGGTTGCCCCCGGCGATGTACCACGGGATGAAGACGGTAACATTCTCGGTGAAACAGTTCCCGTGCGTTATCGTCGGGAATTCTCGACTACCACTCCCGAACAAGTAGACTATGTGGCAGTTTCGCCCCTACAAATCGTCTCTGTTGCAACCTCACTGATTCCGTTCCTAGAGCACGATGACGCAAACCGTGCCCTGATGGGTTCTAACATGCAACGGCAGGCTGTTCCCCTCCTCAGACCAGAACGTCCCCTTGTTGGCACCGGTCTGGAGGCACAAGCAGCCCGTGACTCTGGGATGGTCATTGTGTCCCGGTGTGATGGTGTTGTTACCTTCGTTGACGCTACCGTAATCCGCGTGCAACCAACCGGTGAAGGCACCGAGGACGCCGCTGAAATTGTTTATCCTCTGCAAAAATATCAGCGTTCTAACCAAGATACTTGTCTTAATCAGCGTCCCCTTGTAGACATTGGTGAAGATGTTGTCGCTGGTCAGGTTCTCGCGGATGGCTCCGCAACTGAAGGTGGTGAAATTGCCCTCGGTCAAAATGTGACCATCGCCTATATGCCCTGGGAAGGCTACAACTACGAAGACGCAATCCTCATCAGTGAGCGCCTTGTCTATGACGATGTGTATACCAGTATCCACATTGAAAAATTCGAAATTGAAGCCCGTCAAACAAAGTTGGGGCCTGAAGAGATTACCCGTGAAATTCCCAACGTTGGGGAAGATGCCCTGCGTCACCTCGATGAACAAGGGATTATTCGCATTGGTGCTTGGGTAGAATCTGGTGACATTTTGGTTGGTAAAGTCACTCCGAAAGGGGAGTCCGATCAGCCACCGGAAGAGAAACTCCTACGGGCAATTTTCGGGGAGAAGGCACGGGATGTACGGGATAACTCCCTCCGGGTTCCCAACGGTGAAAAGGGACGTGTGGTTGATGTCCGTGTCTTTACCCGTGAGCAGGGCGATGAATTACCCCCGGGTGCCAATATGGTGGTTCGGGTCTACGTGGCTCAAAAACGAAAAATCCAAGTTGGGGATAAAATGGCAGGCCGCCACGGGAATAAGGGGATTATTTCCCGGATTCTCCCGATTGAGGATATGCCTTACTTACCCGATGGTTCCCCTGTCGACATTGTGCTCAATCCCCTAGGGGTTCCCTCCCGGATGAACGTAGGCCAAGTTTTTGAGTGTCTCCTAGGCTGGGCCGGCGAACATCTCAATGCTCGCTTTAAGATGATGCCTTTCGACGAAATGCACGGAGCTGAAGCATCACGGGAAACCGTACATGGCAAAATTCGCGAAGCAGCGAAAAAGCCAAACAAAGACTGGGTCTTTAATGAAGATGAACCTGGCAAAATCCAAGTCTACGATGGTCGGACTGGGGAATCCTTTGATCGAGCCGTGACTGTCGGTAAAGCGTACATGCTTAAGCTTGTTCACTTGGTTGACGATAAGATCCACGCGCGTTCTACGGGGCCGTACTCTCTGGTGACGCAGCAGCCCCTTGGTGGTAAAGCCCAGCAGGGTGGTCAGCGCTTCGGGGAAATGGAGGTTTGGGCTCTCGAAGCTTATGGAGCCGCCTATACTCTCCAAGAGTTACTCACGGTGAAATCCGATGATATGCAAGGACGTAACGAAGCCTTAAATGCGATCGTCAAAGGGAAGCCGATTCCTCGCCCAGGTACTCCCGAATCGTTCAAAGTTCTAATGCGAGAATTGCAATCCCTGGGTCTCGACATTGCTGTTCATAAAGTGGAAGCAGCCGATGATGGTACCAGTCGTGATGTGGAAGTAGATTTGATGATGGACAATCAACGTCGCGCTCCTAACCGGCCCACCTATGAGTCAGTCACCAATGAAGATCAAGAGGATTTAGTAGAAGAGGCAGCAGAGTAAGCATCCTTAAAAGTAGTGGGGCCAGCCAGCATTTTTCAAATGTGCCCCATCCTTTTTTAAGCTTGCATAGGCCAAATTTTATTCGTCGAGTCGTTTTTAAAGAGCAGTTACGGGCATGAAAAGTCAACAAGAGCAACATTTCGATTACGTCAAAATTGGTATTGCTTCTCCTGAACGGGTACGCCAGTGGGGAGAGCGGACTTTACCAAATGGTCAAACCGTCGGCGAGGTCACAAAACCAGAAACTATTAACTACCGGACGTTAAAACCGGAAATGGATGGTTTATTTTGTGAGCGGATTTTTGGCCCGGCCAAGGACTGGGAATGCCACTGTGGTAAATACAAGCGGGTTAGACACCGGGGAATTGTCTGTGAGCGTTGTGGCGTAGAGGTCACTGAATCTCGGGTGCGTCGTCATCGCATGGGGTACATCAAGCTCGCTGCGGCAGTTACCCACGTTTGGTATCTCAAGGGGATCCCCAGCTACCTCAGCATTTTGCTGGATATGGCACTGCGGGATGTGGAGCAGATTGTTTATTTCAATGCCTATGTCGTCCTCGATCCGGGTAATGCGACTAACCTCAGCTATAAGCAACTATTGACGGAAGATCAGTGGTTAGAAATTGAAGAGCAACTCTACAGCGAAGATTCTCAGTTAGAGGATGTGGAAGTTGGCATTGGGGCTGAAGCGATTGAGCGTTTGTTGCAAGAGCTTGAGTTAGAGGCGGTTGCTGAGGAACTACGGGAAGGTATTGCCAATTCTAAGGGGCAAAAACGGGCGAAGTTAATTAAACGTTTACGCGTTATTGATAACTTTATTGCGACTGGGGCACGTCCTGAATGGATGGTTTTAAACAGCATTCCTGTCATTCCACCGGATCTGCGCCCGATGGTGCAGCTGGATGGGGGACGTTTTGCCACCTCCGATTTGAATGATCTTTATCGTCGCGTTATCAATCGAAACAACCGTCTCGCTCGATTACAAGAAATTCTGGCGCCGGAAATTATCGTCCGCAACGAAAAACGGATGCTGCAAGAGGCGGTGGATGCGCTAATTGACAATGGTCGTCGTGGTCGGACAGTTGTCGGTGCAAATAACCGTCCCCTCAAGTCTTTATCGGACATTATTGAAGGGAAGCAAGGTCGTTTCCGGCAAAACCTCCTTGGAAAACGGGTTGACTATTCTGGTCGTTCTGTCATCGTGGTTGGGCCAAAGCTAAAAATTTATCAGTGTGGTCTGCCCCGTGAGATGGCCATTGAACTGTTCCAGCCTTTTGTAATTCAACGGCTGATTAAGAGCACTATTGTCAGCAATATTAAGGCGGCAAAGAAGCTGATTCAACGGGGGGATGAAAGTGTTTGGGATGTGCTCGCTGAAGTAATTACGGGTCACCCTGTACTACTCAACCGGGCACCAACGCTACACCGACTAGGGATTCAGGCTTTTGAACCGATTCTCGTGGAGGGTCGCGCGATTCAGTTGCACCCCTTGGTTTGTCCTGCGTTTAACGCTGACTTTGATGGCGACCAAATGGCGGTGCACGTGCCTTTGTCTTTGGAGGCACAAGCTGAGGCTCGTCTGTTGATGCTGGCTTGCCATAATATTCTTTCGCCCGCTACGGGTAAACCCATTGTGGCTCCTTCCCAGGATATGGTTTTAGGTTGTTATTATTTGACGGCGGAAAACCCAGGGGCACAGCGGGGTGCGGGACGCTACTTTAGCAGTATGGATGATGCGTTGCGGGCCTATGAGCAAGGGGATGTGGATTTGCATGCCTATGTATGGTTGCGCTACCTCGGTGATGTTGAGACTAATGAGGCGGATGATCGGGTGTTGGAATCTGAAACGTTAGAGGATGGTTCTATTTTGAAAATTTACCGTGAACGGAAGGTTCGGGAAACGGCAGAGGGTGAAATGATTAGTCAGTTTATCCGCACAACGCCGGGACGAATCATCTACAACAAGACGATCCAAGATGCCCTTGATTTAACCGAGCGGACGCTCCCAGAAGGACTACCTGTATAAGGTGACTGTAAGCGGAAAGAAAAGGGCGATCGCCTTTTGCTTTCTTTAAGTTTTTCTTCTTAAGTTATTAACACCAGAGATCACAAAAAACCATGACCAAGGAAAAACCCGCCGTTTTTTACAACCGCATCATCGATAAAGGACGTCTGAAGAAGCTGATGTCCTGGGCCTACACGAGTTTTGGTTCTGCCCACTGTGCCACCATGGCCGACGAACTGAAGACCCTTGGTTTTCGTTACGCAACCCAGGCTGGTGTCTCGATTAGTGTCGATGACCTCCAGGTACCGCCCATCAAGCGGCAGATGTTAGACAGCGCCGAACAGGAGATTAAGACTACAGAAGCTCGTTACTCCCGTGGTGAAATTACTGAGGTTGAGCGTTTCCAAAAGGTTATTGACACCTGGAACAGCACCTCTGAATCCCTTAAAGATGAAGTGGTCAAAAACTTCCGGGAAACCAATCCCCTCAACTCCGTTTACATGATGGCCTTTAGTGGTGCCCGGGGGAATCTCTCCCAGGTGCGTCAGTTGGTCGGGATGCGCGGCTTGATGGCAGATCCCCAAGGGGAAATCATTGACTTGCCGATTAAAACCAACTTCCGGGAAGGTTTAACGGTCACGGAATACATTATTTCTTCCTATGGTGCCCGCAAAGGTCTGGTAGATACCGCCCTCCGCACGGCAGATTCTGGTTATTTGACCCGACGTTTGGTGGATGTTTCCCAGGATGTGATTGTTCGCGAAGAAGACTGCGGCACCGCCCGGGGCCTGAAACTCCGTGCCATGACTGATGGTGAACGCGAACAAATTTCCCTCGAAGACCGCCTCTTTGGTCGGGTGCTCAATGCCGATGTGGTTGATCCCAAAACTGGGGAAGTCATTGCCCAACGAAATCAAGATATTGATGCTGATCTGGCAAAGAAAATTGCGACTACGGTGGCTGAGGTGGAAGTGCGATCGCCTTTAACCTGTGAAGCGGCCCGTTCCGTCTGTCGCAAGTGCTATGGTTGGAGCCTTGCCCACGGTCACATGGTCGATATGGGAGAGGCCGTCGGGATTATTGCGGCCCAATCCATTGGGGAGCCTGGCACCCAGTTAACCATGCGGACTTTCCACACCGGGGGGGTATTTACCAAGGAAGCCGCCCGGACGATCAAAGCCTCCAAAGCTGGCACGATTCAATTTAAAGATGGCCTCAGCACGCGGCGGATGCGGACGCCCCACGGGGATGAAGTAGAGCAGGTAGAAGTAGCCGGTACTCTGGTGTTGAAGCCCAGCGACAATGGCAAAATGGTAAGCCATGCGCTCTCACCAGGTTCCTTTGTCTTGGTGGCAGAAGGAGCTTCCGTCAAGAAAGGCGATCTGCTCGTTGAAGTTGGTGCGGGTCAGAAAACCCAAAAATCCACCGAGAGAGCGACCAAAGACGTTTCCTCCGATCTGGCTGGGGAAGTTCTCTTTGATAACCTCATTGCCGAAGAAAAAACGGATCGTCAAGGCAATACAACCCGCTCCGCCCAAAGAAGCGGTTTGATGTGGGTTTTAGCTGGGGATGTTTATAATCTGCCGGCTGGGGCTGAACCCGTCGTTGAAAACGGCACCCATGTCAATGTGGGCGATATCCTCGCTGAAACAAAATTAGTTTCCCTCTCCGGTGGTGTTGTACGACTCATTCCCAATAGTCGAGAGATTGAAATTGTCACCGCTTCGGTACTCCTAGATGAGGCGAAGGTACTCCACGAAACTGGGGGCGGCTCAGAACAATACATCATTGAAACCTCTAAAGGGGATCAGTTCCTCCTGAAAACAGCCCCCGGCACGAAGGTGCAAAACAACGCCAACATCGCTGAACTTATTGATGACCGCTACCGGACAACCACCGGAGGCATCATCAAATACTCTGGTGTAGAAGTGGCCAAGGGCACGAAAAAACAGGGCTACGAAGTGCTGAAAGGGGGCACACTCCTTTGGATCCCAGAGGAAACCCACGAGGTAAACAAGGATAGCTCCCTGCGTATCGTCGAAGATGGCCAGTACGTCGAAGCGGGCACAGAAGTCGTTAAGGACATCTTCTCCCAATCGGCTGGGGTCGCAGAGGTCATCGAAAAGAATGACATTCTCCGGGAAGTGATTATTAAGCCGGGTGAATTGCACCTGACCGAAGAGGCGATCGCCGATAAATATCACGAACAACTGATCCAGCCCGGTGAAGAGGTGATCCCTGGGGTGACCATCGACAAACTGAGCTACGGCGAAAAAGTGATCAGCACCGAAGGGGTCGCGCTCCTTGTCCGTCCCGTCGAGGAATTCCAAGTCGAGGATACCCCCGTTGAACCGTCCCAAGGTTCCATTAACGAACAGGGCGCAGGCCGGAATATCGAACTCCATGCTGTCCAGCGCTTATTCTTTAAAGATGGCGAACGGGTGAAATCCGTTGATGGTGTTTCTCTCCTGAGCACCCAATTGATTATCGAAATTGGTGCCATTGAAGGGGAAGATGAAGATGTCCTCGCGAACCTCTATGCGGACATTGAACTTCAAGATGATCCCACCGATGACGAAGTAAAACGTCTCCAGTTAGTGATTCTTGAGTCCTTGATTCTCCGCCGTGATTCCGATAGTGATCCCTTTGGCGGCCAAGTTCAAACTCGACTCATGGTCGAAGATGGTCAAGAAATTGCCCCTGGCGCAGTGGTAGCCCGCACGGAAATCCAATGTAAAGAACCCGGTGAGGTTCGGGGGATTCGTTCCGGTCAAGAAGCGATCCGCCGTTTGTTGATTGTGCGTGATAGCGATCGCCAAACCCTCACCATCGACGGCAAAGCCAAGGTGAAAGAAAATACCCTGGTGGTTGCTGGCACCGAAATTGCCGAAGGCGTTGTGATCGAAGATTCAGCCCAAGTCCTCAAAGTCAGCGACAAAGAAATTGTCCTCCGTCACGCCCGGCCCTACCGGGTGTCTGGTGGTGCAGTCCTGCACATCGACGAAGGTGATCTCGTCCAACGGGGTGACAATCTTGTTCTACTCGTCTTTGAGCGGGCAAAAACTGGGGACATCATCCAGGGTCTCCCCCGGATCGAAGAACTCCTCGAAGCCCGGAAACCCAAGGAAGCAGCAGTGCTCGCCCGTCGCCCTGGCACCTGCCAAGTCGAATACCTTGATGACGAAACCGTGGATGTCAAAGTCATCGAAGATGACGGTGTCATTAGCGAGTATCCGGTTAGCCTCAACCAAAGTGTGATGGTGGTCGATGGTCAACGGGTTGGCCCAGCAGAACCCCTCACTGACGGCTTGAATAATCCCCACGAAATCCTGGAAATTTTCTTTGATTACTACGCTGAGAGTAAGGGGATATACGAAGCGGCTTTGATTGGTCTCCGGGAATCTCAACGGTTCTTGGTAGAAGAAGTGCAGCGGGTTTACCAGTCCCAGGGCATTGACATTTCTGACAAACACATCGAGGTGATCGTGCGTCAGATGACGGCAAAGGTTCGCATCGATGACGGTGGCGATACCACAATGTTGCCAGGGGAGTTAATTGAACTACGTCAAGTAGAACAAGTTAACGAAGCCATGTCCATTACTGGTGGTGCACCAGCCCGTTACACTCCAGTGCTCCTAGGGATTACCAAAGCGTCCTTGAACACCGATAGCTTTATTTCTGCGGCTTCCTTCCAAGAGACCACACGGGTACTCACCGAAGCGGCCATTGAAGGAAAATCTGACTGGTTACGGGGCCTCAAGGAAAACGTGATTATCGGTCGCTTGATTCCGGCCGGAACGGGGTTTGCGAGTCAAAATGATTTCGTAGACGAAGGCACTTCACGGTCTCCCAATGGCTACAGTAATGTTGTGACCAATGACAATGGTGCTGGGTTATCGAGTCGCACTTACGATGATCTCGATGGCAGCGAAATTCTCGATGATCAAACAGCGCGGGCCTTTACGGAAGGAAAATCAAACCGTAAGGATATTATCTCTGGCGATGAATTGATTTCTGATGATACGCCGATCCCGTCGGATGTCCAGGGAAAAGCACCTGTGATTGATGATGATGCGATGATTGATGATAATTGGATGAAGGATCAATAATGGCAATCTAATCGCCAAAATTCATCAAACAATGTGGGTTAGTCTTCGGGCTGGCCCATTTTTTTATGTGGCTAAAAACTCATTTTTAAATCGCCTTTTTAATTGTCTTCATCTGTTATTTTCTGTTTTAAGAAAGCTTGAAAATTACGCATTGCCTCCATCTCATCCTCAACTGATTCAGCGAGAAAACGATATAAATCTTCTTTCTGCACAATCGAGAATAATGGACTGGTTTCACATTCTTCATATTCGCCATTGTTTAGCGTGAATATGCGTAGAGTTTCGCCATTGTATCGCCAAAATTCAGGAACGCCCATGGCTGCATAAAGTTGATTTTTATTAATATCTGTGTTGGTGATATCCACTTCTACGATGAGATCGGGCGGCGGATCTTTGTCAAAATCAACATTACGTCCTGCAACCTGGCGCTGATTTTGAATGTAGTAGGCACAGTCGGGCTCTGCTCCTTTCTTTACATCCTTACGATTTATGGTTGTTGAACCCATTGTCTTCATTTTTAATCCCATTTCAAGGACAAGGAGTCGAATAAAGAGTTCAATGAGTCGTAGGGCAAATTCGTGATCTTCTAAAGGCGCGGTGATTTCTAACGTTCCATTACAAAAGGAGAGGCGGGAATGACGGTCTTGGGGTAATGCTTGAAAAATTTTGAGATAGTCATCCCAACTGAGGTTATGAAATGCGACCCGCTGTTCTCCCACTGGTTTAGGAATATTTGTTCTAATTGGTGTTGCGACCATGGTATTTCCTCTTCACAACAAAACCTAAATCTATCTTACTGAAGTGCATTGGTTTAGAGTGGCGATCGCCTTCCCTTTTGCCTGAGGCGATCGCCTTTTTTATTCCCGATTAATTGCTGGGTAATTGACTCATTTTTTCGAGGTCGAGAACTTGGGCTAGGGTCGCTTCATCCATTAAGCCCCGTTCGAGGACAATTTGCCGGAGGGTTTTGCCCGTTTGCAAGGATTCCTTGGCGACATCGGCGGCGTTGAGATAACCGATATGGGTATTGAGAGCCGTGACAAGGGAAAGACTACTTTCGGCGTAATTATGACAGCGTTGTTCGTTGGCGGTGATGCCTGCAATACATTTGTCACTGAGGGCCTTGATGGTGTTGCCGAGAATTTCGATGCTGTGGATTAAATCGTAGGCAATCAGGGGCATCATCACGTTAAGTTCCAATTGTCCGGCTTGGGCGGCAAAGGCGATCGCCGTATCGTAGCCCATCACCTGAAAGCACACCATAGAAGTCATTTCCGCCATGACGGGATTGTACTTACCGGGCATAATCGAGGAACCGGGTTGCACAGGGGGCAGTTGAATTTCCTTAAAGCCAGTGTTAGGGCCAGAATCCATCAGGCGCAAATCATGGGAAATTTTCACAAGATCCTGAGCAAGGTTACGCAACGCACCGGACACATTCACAAAGGGCGACATACTTTGCATCGCTGCCATTAGGTGGGGGGCAGAGGTCACAGGTTGCCCGATCAGTTCACTTAAAATTTCTGCCACCCGAAAACGATATTGGGGATGGGTGTTTAAACCTGTGCCAGAAGCACTACCGCCTAAACCTAAAACCGTTAAATCTTTGGCGGCGGTTTCGATGCGCCCCATGTGGGCGGTTAAAATTTCTGCCCAAGCGCGGAATCCTTCCCCAAGCCGGACGGGAACGGCATCCTGCATGTGGGTGCGGCCAGATTTGACGATGTGGGCAAATTCTTCTGCTTTATTATCCAAAGTGGCGATCGCCCCAGAGAGAGCTGGATATAAACAATGTTCGAGGGCTAATAACCCACCGATACGAATCGCCGTGGGAATCACATCATTGGTGGATTGCCCGTAGTTCACATGATCGTTGGGGCTAACGGTTTGGTAATCGCCCTTTTCGCCGCCGAGAAGTTCGAGGGCACGGTTCGCCAAGACTTCGTTGACATTCATGTGGTGGGAGGTGCCAGCCCCCGCTTGGTACACATCGACGACGAATTGCTCTCGTAATGCCCCCTGCAACACTTCATCACAGGCTTTTACAATTGCCTCGGACATCTGGGCTTCAATACAACCGAGTTCCGCATTGGCGATCGCCGTCGCTTTTTTAATCAGAACGCAAGCATCGATATAGGTAGGGAGGGGTTTAATGCCGCTGATCGGAAAATTTTCCGTCGCCCTCAGGGTTTGGATGCCATAGTAGGCGTCGTGGGGGATTTGGCGATCGCCCATGGAATCTTTTTCAATGCGAAAATCTGCGCTCATATATTTTGACTGAATCGAGTTTGTATCCCCCTAGTTTAAAAGGATGGCACGAAATTCAGATCTTACAATGGAGCTAATCAATGCTCTGGAGGATAACCGATGGTTGCTTCGATGAAGAATGCCCGCCAGAAAGAGGCGATCGCCCCCTGGGTTCCGTCCCAGTGGGAAGCGTACCAACAACAGCGGAATTTGCCCACCGATGATCTTAATAAACAAAAGCTGTATTTTTATCAAAATTCATTATTAGTTGAAATGGGCGCAGAAGGAATTAATCACGCTTCAGTAAATAATCTATTTACTTTACTCATTGGTTTTTGGTTTGCGTTCAATTCAGAAAATACAGGACATTTAATGGGCGGCTGTCAACTAGAAAAAAGCTCAAAAAAAATTGCCGCTGCGCCTGACTTGGTTTTGTATCTTGGGAAAAATCATCCTGTGTGGAAACAAGGCGATCGCCGTTATTTAAACTTAGATGAATGGCGCGTGCCAGATTTAGTGGGTGAAATTTCTGACACGACAATTTTCCATGATTTAGACCGTAAAAAAGAAATTTACGCTGCCTTAGGTATCCCTGAATATTGGGTAATTGATATCCAAGCTCAACGGTTTTTTCTCTTAGTTTTAAATGGGGCTGGACGCTATGAATCCGTTGAAACATCTCAGGTTTTAAAGGACTTACCAAAAGCACTATTAGAAGAAGCCCTAGAACGTGTTGCTTCAGACGGCAATGCCCAGGTGGCCCAGTGGTTTATGGGACAATTGCAAGTCGAACAGCCCCAATGATGTGGTTTTAGTTTTGGGAAATTGAAGGATTATTCGCTTTAATGGGGAATAATTGTTGTCAATCCAAAACTTTCTATGGCTAGCGTAACGTTCGAGCAAGTGACGAAGCGATTTGATGATTTTGTCGCCGTCAACAACCTCAACCTTGCCATCGAAGATGGTGAATTCTTAGTATTTGTAGGACCGTCCGGCTGTGGGAAAACGACTTCTCTCCGGTTGCTGGCGGGTCTGGAATCGATTACCGATGGGCAAATTTGCATTGGCGATCGCCGGGTCAATCACCTCTCCCCTAAAGATCGCGACATTGCGATGGTGTTCCAATCCTACGCCCTCTATCCCCACATGAGCGTCTATGAAAATATGGCGTTCAGTCTGCAATTGCAGGGAGTTGATCAAACCGAAATTAACAAGCGTGTCCAGAGTGCCGCCGCCCAATTAGGCATCGAAAGACTATTACAACGCAAACCCAAAGAACTTTCTGGGGGACAGCGGCAACGGGTCGCCGTGGGGCGGGCAATCGTCCGTAAACCCGCCGTCTTTCTGATGGATGAACCCCTTTCTAACCTTGATGCAAAATTGCGTGTCCAGGCCCGTAAAGAAATTAGTAAACTCCACCAAGACCTCAACACCACCTTTATCTACGTCACCCACGACCAAGTGGAAGCGATGACCATGGGCGATCGCATTGCCGTGATGAAGGATGGGATTTTGCAGCAGGTCGATAGTCCCGGCAATCTCTATAACAATCCCAATAATTTGTTTGTCGCTGGATTTATTGGCAGTCCCGCGATGAACTTTTTTGACGTCGAACAAACCACCAATGAAGGGGAACCCTGTCTCAAACTGGGGGAAAACTTAATTTCAATTCAAAAATATTTATCGCAATTTATAGTCGATGGTGGCGTGACTTTCAAGGATCGGCCCCTTACCCTAGGGATTCGTCCTGAAGATATTTATCATCCCCAATATTTACCCCCTGATATTCCCACTGTCGCTGTGCAAGCGACGATCAATATGATTGAAATGATGGGCAATGAACTCATTGTCTATCTCACAACGGCTGAACAAGGGGAATTCGTCGCGCGCTTTGACCCCCGTGCTACGGTTAAACAGGGAGAAACCCTTGATGTGTTATGGAATGTCCAACGCTTGTATCTTTTTGATCGCGAAATGGAAACCGTTATTGCATAAAATCATCTGCTATTTTTGGGGCGCTCAAACCCCGTTCAAAATAAAACTTCTCTTTTAATTTATTTGCTGAATTCAACTTTTATGAATGTTTTTTGTACAAAAAAAATCTCCCCTTAAGCTTACTTCCCTTGCACTTAGTTCCGCACTGGTTTTAACGGGCTGTGTTGGCGAACAAACAACTCCTGGAGACGATACAGCAAGCGACACCAAACAAGTCACCGTTTTCGGAGTAATGATCGGGGAGCAACAGGAAAAAATTGAGGCGGCACTGGCTCCCTTTACCGAAGAAACAGGCATTGAAGTGGTTTACGAAGGCACAGATACCTTTGCGACGACCTTGCCGATTCGGGTTGATTCCGGCAATCCGCCAGATCTAGCGATGTTTCCCCAACCGGGGCTGATGGCGGATTTTGCGCGGGAAGGTCGGTTGGTTCCCCTCACAGAATTTATGAGCCTTGAGGATTTGCAGGCGGCCTATGATGAGTCTTGGATTCAGCTCGGTAGTGTGGAAAATGTGCCCTATGGGGTGTGGTATCGGGCTTCGGTTAAAAGTTTAGTTTGGTACAACCCGCAGCAATTTGCGGCGAATGGCTACGAGATTCCCACCACTTGGGATGAAATGCTAGCTCTGAGCGATCGCCTTGTGTCTGAAGGCAAAACCCCCTGGTGTATTGGCATGGAAAGTGGCGATTCGACGGGTTGGGTTGGTACCGATTGGGTCGAAGAAATTATGCTACGCACCGCAGGCCCCAATGTCTATGACCAGTGGATCAACCACGAAATTCCCTTTAACGATCCGGCGGTGGAAAATGCGGTCAATATTTTCGGTGACATTGTTCGCAACGAAGATTATGTCTATGGTGGCGTAGTAAGTGCTCTGAGTACGCCCTTTGGAGATTCGATTCAAGGATTGTTTGGCGAAGATCCCAACTGCTATCTACACAAGCAAGGGAATTTTATTGAGGCGTTTTTACCAACGGACATTAACCTCAATGAAGATGTGGATGTGTTCCCGCTGCCGCAGATTAATCCGGAGCAAGGTCTGCCGATCCTCGTTGCGGGGGATGTGTTCGCGATGTTTAATGACACCCCCGAAGCGCGCCAGTTGATGGAATATCTCGCCAGTAAAACGCCCCACGAAGTTGCCGCAGGACTGGGGGGTTATCTTTCGCCCCGACAGGGCATTGATTTGGCCCTATATCCCACAGATTTAAGCCGCAAACAAGCAGAGATTTTGGGGAATGCGGAAGTGATCCGCTTTGATGCGTCGGATATGATGCCGGGTGCGGTGGGCACGGGCACTTTCTGGTCGGGCATGGTGGACTATGTCGGTGGCGCAGATGCCGCAACGGTTTTAACCAATATTGAAAACAGTTGGCCTGAGTAACATCCCTCTAAATCCCCCTTTGAAGGGGGACTTCGATTCCCCTGAATCCTTCTTTAACCGAGACTGTAAGTATTTCATGGAGGTCATGATGGAATTCTGGACGCGTCTACTAAACGTGGTCTTGGCGATCGCCATTGGTTGTGGCGGTGTGATTGGGCTGTTTTATTTAGCCAATCTTGCGATTAATGCCCTGCCGAAACCCTGGAATCAGCGACTATTGCCGTGGGTTTATATTTCTCCGGCATTATTATTGCTTTCTGCCTATTTGATTTTACCGACGGTGCAAACTTTTTATTTGAGTTTTCTAGATGGGCGATCGCAAAATTTTGTGGGGCTAAAAAACTATATTTTTGCCTTCACTGACCGGGCAATGTTAATTGCGTTTAAAAACAATTTGCTTTGGCTTGTTTTGGTTACAGGTGTCAGCGTCAGTTTGGGGTTAATTATTGCCGTACTGGTTGACAAAGTGCGCTATGAACCAATTATTAAATCCTTAATTTTCTTGCCGATGGCAATCTCCTTTGTGGGAGCGAGTGTCATCTGGAAATTTATGTACGCCTACAAACCCGCTGGGGATGATCAAATTGGTGTTTTAAATGCTCTGTTGGTGAATTTTGGCTTTGAACCCGTGGGCTGGATCGTCGAACAATCGGTAAATAATTTTGCTTTGATTGCAATTATGATCTGGCTCTATACGGGCTTTGCGATGGTGATTTTATCTTCGGCGGTCAAAGGTATTCCCGAAGAAGTGATCGAAGCGGCGCGGATTGATGGGGCGAATAGTTGGCAAATTTTTTGGCGAATTACAATTCCAATGATCCGTTCCACGATTCTCGTTGTCAGTACCACGATTATTATTTTGGTCTTGAAAGTATTTGATATTGTTTTTGTGATGACGGGGGGCAATTATGGCACAGAAGTGATTGCCAGTCGCATGATTAAAGAGATGTTTAATTATCGAAATTTTGGGCGTGGTAGTGCGATCGCCATCGTGCTTTTAATCTTAATTATTCCGGTAATGATCAGTAATATCCGACGGTTTAGAACACAGGAGAAATTACGCTAATGGCACAGCAAAAGCAAACTCAATTTTGGCAAAAAACACCGATTCATATTTCGTTATTAGTCATTGCTTTTATCTGGACATTGCCGTCGGTGGGGTTACTGATTAGCTCCTTTCGGCGACGGGATGCAATGTTGGCGACGGGTTGGTGGACAATTTTTGAACATCCCTTTGAACTAACCCAATATCACATCGGCAATTATATAGATGTGCTGCAAGCGGAGGGCATGGGACAGGCCTTTTTTAATAGCTTGACGATCGCCATTCCCGCGACGGTGATCCCGATTGCGATCGCCTGTTTTGCCGCCTATGCCTTTGCCTGGATGAAATTTCCGGGGCGACAATTTTTATTTATCGTGGTGGTTTGTTTACTGGTTGTCCCGCTACAAACGACCCTGATTCCGATTCTGCGGGCCTATCGAGATTTTGGTCTGTCCAACAGTTTTCTGGGGGTGTGGCTTGCCCATGCGGGCTATGGCTTGCCCTTGGGGATTTATCTTCTGCGGAACTATATTGGCGAACTACCGAAGGATTTAATCGAAGCAGCGGCGGTGGATGGCGCGTCCCACCTGAAGATTTTTACGAAATTAATCGTCCCTCTCTCCATGCCGGCGATCGCCTCCTTTGCGGTCTTTCAATTTCTGTGGGTGTGGAATGATTTGCTCATCGCCCTAGTTTATTTAGGCACCACAAATGACGTTGCCCCCGTCACGATCCAACTGAGTAATTTAGTCGGGTCACGGGGTCAGGATTGGCACCTACTCACTGCCGGAGCCTTTATCTCGATGATCGTTCCCCTCGGCGTTTTCTTCAGCCTACAACGCTATTTCGTACGGGGAATTTTAGCGGGTTCAGTGAAATCCTAGTCCTTTGTCCACACGGGATGTTGGAACAGCGCGAGGATCGTTTTTGCGCCCCGTAACTGGTTGGAGGTGGGCAGATGTCCCCTGGGTGCATCCAGATTCCAAATAAATGCTTTGGGATAACGCGCCCAGGTTCGCCCATTTCGCCAGGCAATTTTTTCCCAGAGGGCATTGAAGTCTTTACCGAGGGAATTCCATAATTTACGCTGTACCGAAAAACCAAATTTCCCGCCAGAATAAACCTGCCACAGCTGATCGAGGGTGAGCAGATCCTCGTCGGGAAACCGCTCTACCTCCGTAAAGTAGAGCCATTTTCGTTTCATAGCAGATTCTCCTGCCAGTTCACACATTTTCTGGAGGGTTAAAATATCCGCTTCCAGAAACTCCTCTTCGATCAATTTGTCTTGAATAATCTGGTAATCAATCTCTCGCGCTGACTTGAGTTCAACGACCCCCTCCGGAAATTCTTGCTGCATGAACAATAAATTTTCGGCGGTTTGATTCTGGGTGAGCACCTGGCAAATTTTCCCCATGACAGGGGTTGCCGCCTGGCCCTGTTGCGCCATCAAAAATTCTCTCAAGCAAGCAAAACCAGCATCCCCTTGGTCAATCAGTTGGGGGATTTGTTCTAGCTGCTTTTTCGCCGATAATGCCGAAAATTCTTGCAGTAAATCGCTGGTTGCCTCCATGTAAACTGTGTCTCCCCAATGTGTTGCGTCAAAAAATTGTGATGGATGTAGTGCGTGGGCGATCGCCGTCAAAATCTACTATTGAGTCAAGCAGAGCGATAAAGCTTTACCCAGTGGGACGGAAATCACCATCAAACCAGACTATCACAGGACACAGTAGGAAATATTGACTCTTGTTGAAGAATCTTTTGGATAATGCCACTGGTGGAGGTGGGAATTTCAATCTGGATCAGCTCAATTTTGCCGCCGTAGGCCTTGACGGTAGGCGCTTCCGGGAGTGTTTCTGGCGTGTAATCACCCCCCTTAACATAAATATCCGGTTGTAGGGCAGCGATGGTTTGGGTGGCGGTGGGTTCATCAAATAACACGACGGCATCCACAACAGCGAGAGCGGTCAAAAGTTCAGCGCGTTGGGCTTCGGGGATGATGGGACGATCGGGTAAATGGTCGGGTTGGGGTTTAATCTTTGTGACCGAGCGATCGCCATTTAAGCCAATCACCAAAGTTTTGCCCAGTTGTTTCGCAGCGGTCAGATAACGGACATGGCCCACGTGGAGCAGATCAAAACAGCCATTGGTAAACACAAGGGGACGCCAGCGGTCTGGATCAGTGGCGATCGCCCGCTGCAACACCGCCAACTCATAAACCTGTCCCATTAGTTGTCCTCAGAATGATTTGCTGGTTTTTCATAGCCATTTTCATAGGCAAACCGCACCAATTGAGACCGATTTCCAAGGTTTAATTTATTCAAAATACTACTGAGGTGCGTCTGGACAGTGCGCGGACTGACATAAAGATGCTCACTGATTTGCTTATTGGTCCAACCTTGAACCGCCTCCCAAAAAACACGCATCTCGGCGGGGGTTAACGGGAGTGGTTCTGGGGCTTGCTTCATCTGCTCAACGTTAGCCTGGGCAGCGAGCCGTTGCATTTCTGCGCGAATATTCTCTATTCTGGCTAGCTGGCGCTCAATCTTTGCGAGTAATTCCTTCATTTCAAAGGGTTTGGCGATATAGTCGTCGGCCCCTGAAAAATGACCCTCAACGCGCGCCTCCACATCAGTCTGACTCGACAAAAATAGAAAAGGAATCAACTGTCCTGTCGGTTGAGAACGAATATACCGGCAGAATTCAAAACCATCCATTTCTGGCATACGCACATCAGAAACGATTAGATCCGGTTGAAATTCCAGCCAAATATCGAGTCCCTGCTTTCCAGACAGAACGACCGCGACGAGATATCCAGCTTGCGTGAGTAAATTTTCCAGGATCTTTTGCAAGATAGGATCATCATCGATCACAAGAATTCGTTTCATGTCATTGCACCAACTGAAAATAAAGATTTACGGGTTAATCTACAGACTACAGACATTTCGGAAAGCTCTTCTCCACCCAAAAAACGTGGTTAGATCAAGGGTATTACAGATAAGAGCAATACGAGTGGTTATTTTGTAACCAATCTACAGATTTATTTACAATTTTTTGTAAACTATGGGGAGTGTCAATTGCTTCTCAGTTCAATTTTGCGCCCCAGGGACGCCAGGAGGTCAACGCCAGTTATGAAAATTAGGCTCAAGCCAGAAGAATATTTATTGTGGGGCCATGGGTTGGCCATGGCCTTTGGTTTAGCGGGCTTACTGCTTGTTTTACCAAATGCCAATTTCATTGCCGGCTTGCCAGATTTTGGCCAGGTTGCTTTTCGTCTCTCGATGGCCAATGGTGGTGTGATGTACATGCTCCTGGGGATGGCTGCGGTCACTGTCTATGCCTATCGCCTGCTGGGGAAAAAATATTTATTGTCTTTTCTCATTCCAGCGCTAGCAGTGTCGGTATCAGCGGAACTAATGGGCACCAGTACAGGGTTTCCGTTTGGGGCTTATCACTACACCAGCGGTTTGGGCTATAAGATTGCGGGGTTAGTCCCGTTTACCATTCCTCTGTCTTGGTTTTATCTGGGCTTTAGTAGTTTTCTGATCGCGCGGGTGGGTTTGCAGAAATATAATTTGCCTCGGTGGATCTATTCTTTAGCGGCGATCGCCCTTGGCGCTTTGCTGCTCACCTCTTGGGATTTTGTTCTAGATCCGGGGATGAGCCAAACTGCTGTACCTTTCTGGGAATGGGAAGTGGTTGGGCCATTTTTCGGGATGCCCTACGAAAATTTCTCCGGTTGGTTTGGAACCGGTTGTGTGTTTATGGGTATTGCCAGCCTGTTTTGGGGCAAGGAACCCCTTGAGCTGTCCCGGGAACAGTTGATGTTGCCCTTCGCCATGTATCTTTTGAATTTTGGCTTTGCGACGATGATGAGCATTGGTGGCGGCATTTATCCACCCATTTTGTTGGGAATCCTGCTGGGCTTGGCACCGGTTACTGTGTTGTACTTCAGTATCCCCAAAGCAAGCCAAGCAACGACAACGCTGCCGATGGTGGATGCCACGACTGAGAAAATGCCCGTGGGCGCCGGTCGTTAACTATTTTTTCGTATTGCCCCCACCCTCCAAAATTGGGGGTTTTTTGTGTTTATTTTTAGCTGGAAATTACTTGAGTTATGGATTTTTCCCCGGTATGGATCGGTGGTCTTTGTCTGTTTGGCTTGCTCATTCAGGGTAGTGGGGCTTTAGTTGTCCTGGTACGGTTAATGAAGGGGGCCGTGCGGCGATCGCCTTTGACTCCCCAAGCTTCAAATTCTGATAATTTAGCCGCCGTCACAGTGGTGGTGCCGAGCCTCAACGAAGTAGAACGGATTCAACCCTGCTTGGATGGGCTAAGTCAGCAAAGCTATGAAGTGCGAGAAATCCTCGTCGTTGATAGTAATTCCACCGATGGCACTAGGGAAAAAATTTTAGCCAAAGCTGCAACGGATCCCCGGTTTCGCTTACTAACAGATGATCCACTACCCCAGGGTTGGGTGGGCCGTCCCTGGGCGTTGAATTGGGGGTTTGAGCACAGTTCCCCAGACAGTGAGTGGATTTTGGGAGTCGATGCCGATACCCAACCCCAGCGAGGCATGATCGCCAGTGTTCTCCAGGCTGCTGAAGAGGAAGGGTTTGATTTGGTTTCCTTGTCGCCCCAGTTTATTTTGCGATCGCCTGGGGAGTGGTGGTTACAGCCAGCGCTATTGATGACCTTGCTGTTTCGCTTTGATGTGGCGGGGATTCGCCAACCAGATCAAGATAGTGTGATGGCCAATGGGCAATGTTTTCTCTGTCGCCGCGAGGTTTTAGAAAAAGTAGGGGGCTACCGCTCGGCGGCGGGATCGTTTTGTGATGATGTGACCCTAGCGCGCAATATTGCCAAGGCTGGGTATAAAGTGGGCTTCTTGGATGGGGCGAAAATTATTAAAGTCAGAATGTACGAAGGGATGCGGGAAACCTGGGATGAGTGGGGGCGATCGCTCGATCTAAAAGATGCCACCTCCCGGACAGAACTCTGGGGGCAACTGTGGCTGCTGACCATGGTGCAAGGCCTACCGATTCCCTTAACGATGCTGCTGTTTGGGGGCATCGAAGAAGGTCTAAGCAACCCTTTTTTGTCTGGTTGGTTGGGCTTAAATGTCTTTTTGCTCCTGGTGCGCTTCGGGATGCTGTTGGCCATTTTCGGCTCCTACGATCGCCAATTTAGCGTCGGTAAAAGTGCATGGCTATTTTGGTTATCTCCCTTTGCCGATCCCTTTGCGGTGGCACGGATTTTTCTGTCAGCCCGGCAAAAACCCAAGGCCTGGCGGGGGCGCGTGTACAGCTAAAAACGGTATGATATCCCTGTTTTGTTCTTGGCAATAGGTGAAAAAATGGCGATCGCATTACCGAAAAAAATCATGTTGTTGGGCTCTGGAGAACTGGGGAAAGAAGTGGCGATCGCCGCCCAACGTTTAGGCAATACCGTGATCGCTGTGGATCGCTATGACAACGCCCCGGCAATGCAGGTGGCCGACCAACGGGAAGTCATCTCGATGCTTGATGGGGTAGCCCTCGAAGCGGTGATCAAAAAACATCAACCGGATCTGATCGTGCCGGAAGTAGAAGCCATCCGCACCGAAAAACTCATCGAATTAGAACAGCAAGGCTACACCGTCATTCCCACCGCCGCCGCCACCAACTTCACCATGAACCGCGATCGCATCCGGGATCTTGCCAGCGAAGAATTAGGCCTGCGTACCGCCAAATATGCCTATGCCACCAACCTCGCAGAACTCAAAACCGTCGCCCAGGACATCGGCTTTCCCAACGTGATCAAGCCCGTAATGTCCTCCTCTGGTAAAGGGCAATCCGTGGTACAAACTGCCGACGAATTAGAAACGGCCTGGAATTACGCCATTGAGGGGGCCAGGGGGGACACCGCCAAAATTATCATCGAAGAATTCATCGATTTCGAGGTAGAAATCACCCTCCTCACCATCCGCCAATGGGCAGGAGAAACCCTCTTTTGTCCGGCGATCGCCCACCGCCAAGAACGGGGTGACTACCAAGAATCCTGGCAGCCCGTTGGTTTAACCGCAGCCCAAGTGAAAGATGCCCAGGACATTGCCCGGAAAGTTACCGATAAACTCGGTGGCGCTGGCATTTTTGGGGTCGAGTTTTTTATCACCAAAGACGAAGTGATTTTTTCGGAATTGTCTCCCCGGCCCCACGATACGGGCATGGTAACGCTCATTTCCCAAAACCTGAATGAATTTGAACTCCATCTCCGGGCGATCTTGGGTCTACCTATTCCTACCATTGAATTGCTGAGTCCGGCGGCCAGTGCGGTGATTTTAGCTGAGAAAAATAGCGATCAAATTATTTTTACTGGCGTTGCGGCAGCCTTGGCTATCCCAGACACAGATCTCCGTTTATTCGGTAAGCCTGATTCTCGTCCCTACCGTCGCATGGGGGTCGCCCTCGCCAAGGGGAAAGATGCTACCGAAGCCCGTCAAAAGGCAACGACGGCAGCAGCCACAATTAAGATCGTTGAATCGCTCTAATTGACTGTGGTTTGACCGGGGAGATTATTTGCGAGGGTAAGCCAGTCGCGGCCCAGTTGAATCGTGATATCAGAGTTTAATACTCCGGTACTTTCCACCCGCACTTCCCCAAATCCTAGGTTTGCGCGAATTTCGGAAGCCGCTAGATCATCTCCTTTTTGGGCGACGATGCGCGTGTTTTCCAACGGTTCTGACCAGTCCTGGGCAATGCTGACCCGACTGTAACCCGCTTCGTTTAAACGCTGGAGGAGCGATCGCACGGCTTGGGAATTCCCCGTACTGTCTTGGATTGCAATGCGCACATCCCCAGGGGAGAGAAAGTCTAAATTGCTGGCGTAATCGGTCTGGATGTCAAAATGCTGGGCCATCACCCGACTAATGCGGCTGCGGTGGGGTAACCAATAGCTTGTGCTGCCGTTTCTGCCGTCGCCGCTAAATTCCCCTGGGAGCATCACCATCTGAATATTACTGCGCTCGATCTGAGAACCAAAGCCAGCGAGGGCAATCAGTTCTTGCACGCTCATATTCGTATCAATATGGGATTGAATAATCGACATGACCTGGGGAAATTTCACCAAGTTACTGGGAGTTAAACCTTGCTCTAGAACGGCACGGATTAGGGTCTGTTGGCGCTGGACGCGGCCAATATCACCATATTCGTCATAGCGGAACCGCAAAAATTGGAGGGCTTCGTCGCCATTGAGGTGCTGTTCTCCTTCCTTGAGGTTGATGTAGAGACGCTGACTATCGTCCTGGTATTTCATGTCCTTCGGGACGTAGACTGTGACCCCACCGAGGGCATCAATGAGTTTACCAATGCCCTGGACGTTGACGCGGATATAGCGGTCAATTTCGACGCCACCCAGAAGATCCCCAACGGTTTTAGCGGAAAGGACTGCACCACCGTAGGCGTTGGCATGGTTAATTTTCGAGAGACCATAGCCTTCGATGTTGGCCTGGGTGTCCCGGGGAATGGAGAGGATGGAGATTTGTTTGTCGGCGGGGTCAAAGCGCAATAGCAACATCGTATCGGCCAGCCCTTCAAAGGAATTCACGAGGGCGTGGTAACCGAGGTCTTCATTGGTGCCGTCATCCACTTCAGAGGTGAGCACTTTTGTCCCCAACAGCAGAATATTTACGGGGCGCGTCAGTTCTGGTAAACGGAGGGATTGTTTGGCGATCGCCTCATCCTGGGAGAAGACGCTGAGTTCTTCCGGGGCGAGGGGCGTTTGGCGCAGGGGGGTTGAGGAGAGGGACACCGCCAGTAAAGCACCCGCCGTAGCAGACACAATCGAAACGCCCGTCAAACCACACCAAATCATTAACCAGTGCCAGGTCGAAAGGGGCCGCCGTTTTTTCGACGACGACTTCTGAAAAGGGTTAGTTTTAGCGTTTTTTTGTTTTTGGGTTGCTTTGGCCGATAGACGTTGATTTGCTAGGGACGATTTTGTTGCAGGCACAGGTTTCCTCACACCGGAAAGACCACACTAAAAATTGCGGGACGAAATACTTTGATAGCTATGCTAAACCAGAGGTTCCACTTTTGGTGAGTTTTACTTCAGAAAATATTCCTCGAAATTGTCGGCCATCTGATCAGTGCTTGTTGGGGGTGTTTTAGCGGATTTTTGCCAAACACGTACCATCAAAACAAAGCAACCGAGAAAATATCCAGACGTCAGCAGGGCATTGAGATACATCATCCGAAACCCGCCAATTCCCGCCAGATGGTCACTCCCCCAGCCTAACCCCAGGTAGAGGCTTAGCCAGCTCAGCATTAGCATAATCGCCTGGCGACTAATCTGTTGTTCACGGCGATCGCCTTTGGATCCATAGAGCTGCCATAATGCCGGAACAAAACCCAGAATCGGCACCAAATAGAGGTAAAGACGTAATTGTCGTAGACGATTCTCACCAAGGCGATCGCCAGATTCAGCCATAGATCTCGACTCCGCAGGGACTACATTTATCCTAGCTTAAGTTCTTAATGCTCCAGCTTTCCCCAGCGGGACAACACCGGATTTAACAACGCCGTTGGCCATCGGGCATGATCGCCCCCTGCAAATTTACTCGCCCCAAAGCAACCCCTTCTAGGTCAGCATTTTCTAAGTTGCAACCCTGGAGATTTGCCCCCTGGAGCAGACAACCCCGCAGATTTGCCCCCACCAAAGACGCCCCGGTCAGATCACTATGACTGAGATCTGCCCCCCGGAGATTGACCCTTTCTAGATCCGCCCCCACCAGATTGCTATAGGCCAGATTGCTCCAGCGTACATCGGTTTTACGGAGGGTCGCCCCCTGGAGATTTGCCCCAAATAGGTAACTGTGGTGGAGGTGGGCTTGGGTCAAATCTGCACCCACAAGTTTGACTTTATAAAGCTGTCCCTTGCCGACTTCTGCTTCAAATAAATTGGCTTGGCTGAGATCCGCTTCATTGAAACTCACTTCATTCAAGTTCGTTTCGCTTAAATTAGCGCGATGCAGTTGGGCTTGGCTGAGGTTCGCCCCCAGGAGGCTGCTGTAGCGGAGATTGGCCCCGATCAGATTTGTGTGGTAAAAATTGACTCCCTGCAAACAGCATTGGCGCAAGTCCGCCCCGATCAAGTTAGCAAAACTGAGGTCGGCCCCCGAAAAATTACTATTGGCAAAGTGGCCATTACTGGCGTTGGCAGACTGCAAATTGGCATCCAAAAGCTGCAGAGACTCCCCCTGGGCACCACTCAAGTCGGCTTGTTGGAGATTAGCGGCAATTAAGCGACTGTGGTCAAGGAGGCACTGGGACAAATTACAGCGACTGAGATCGATTCCTCGCAAGTTGAGGCGGCTGAGATTGGCGTGGCTCAAGTCAGGAATCACGGTGGGGTGGGCTTGCCGCCATTGGAGCCATGCCAGGGTACCTTGTTTGAGGATATTGAGCGGTTGAGATGCCATGGTTCGTTTCAGAATTATTCTTGACGCTGGGTTGATTGGGGTCGGCCAGGGGCATAAGCGATCGCCGCAAGGGCGGCCTGGGAACCGGCAATAATGTCCCGTTCTTCACCCCCAAGATAGACCCGGCCAAAACTCCCCACCGCCGTCACCTGCAAAATATTAATCTGGGCATATTTTTCCGCCTCATTAGCCGCGAGGGCAGCATAGGCTGCGGGCTGCACTTCCAGCACATAGAGGGTTTGGCCCGCCAGCAACATTTGCCCCCGTCGATTTCGATTTACCAATTGGGCCTGGTGGGCATCAATATTACGAATAATTTGGCTAGAGACCACCTCCGGTTTGAGGCAATCCTTGGCCGTTACCCCAAGGGAATCGAGGATTGCTTGGCCCGCAGCCTTGGTTTCCCCTTGGCGGGGCGAGTGAATTTCGAGTAACCCATACAAACGTTCGACAAACTGTACCCCTGGGCGCACGGAGGTAGATTTGAGGGCCACATCGGTAATGCGGTTAATTTCAATGCCTGGGGACACTTCAATCCAGAGGGATGAGTCTCCTGGTAAAGGTAGAAATCCAAGGGCGACTGTACCAATGTAGGATGCGTGTTGCGGTTGCAGGCTATCGAGATAAACATAGCTGCGCAGTTCAATGCCCAAGATTGTCTCCCTGTATTGTCTGGGTTTACTGGGTTAAAAGTTTACCCCACTTCCGGATCCTACTGGGATGTCTTGGGCTAGGTTTTTTGGGCAAATTTAGGCTGCTAGGATTAAGCTTTTGTCGTTTTGAAATAGACGCTCGAAGGCATTAACCATGAAGGGCGATCGCTCAAATTCAGCAGCTTGGATCGGGCGACTGAAAACAAAACCTTGGATCTCGTCACAGTTGAACTGCCGGAGGAACTCGAGCTCTTCTTGGCTTTCGACCCCTTCAGCGATGACTTTAAGGTTTAGTTTGTGGGCCATGCCGATGATTGCCTTGATGATGATGGCATTGGCGGGATTATTTTGCACTTGGCGGATAAAAGAACGATCAATCTTTACGGTATCAAAGCAGGCATGTTGCAGGTAACTCAACCCAGAGTAGCCGGTACCAAAGTCATCGAGAGAGATTTGGACCCCCAGGGTTTTGAGGGCCTTAAGACGACGAATGGAGGCATCCCCTTGGCTGACGAGGGTGCTTTCGGTGAGTTCGAGTTCCACATCCTGGGGCTGGAGCTGATGGTCAATGAGGATTTGACTCAGGCGCTGGTGTAGATCTAGCTGGGTGAATTGGCGGGCCGAGAGATTGATGGACATGGTGAAGTCCTGGAGTCCGGCTGCTTTCCATTGACGGAGCTGCCGGCAGGCTTTGTGAAAGACGAGATCCCCAATGGGAATAATCAAACCCGTTTCTTCGGCCAGGGGAATGAATTGTTTAGGAGAAATCAAACCATGGTCGGGGTGAAACCAGCGCAATAGGGCTTCCGCACCGGTGAGTTGCCCGGTTTGGATGTTGATCTTGGGTTGATAAATGACTTCGAGTTGATTCCGGGCGATCGCCTTCCGCAGTTCCGTTTCTAAAGATGTAAAATTCGACTGGCCCACATTAAAGGCCATGGAGTAGAACAGGGACTGGTTGCCCCCCTGCTGACTCACCCGGAGCATCGCGATATGGGCGTTTTTGAGGAGGGTATCGAGGTCAAAGCCATCCCTCGCATAGACCGCCATGCCGATACTGGCGTTGATAAAGGTTTCCTGGTCATTGGCTAGGGGGAAAGTCTGGGAAAAAATTTGGAGAATTGCCTGGGCAACGTCGGCGATCGCCTGCTTATTCGGTAGCGGATTGAGGACGATGCAAAATTCAAAACTATTGAGGTGAAATAATCTGCCATAACAGCTGACCAACTCATTTAAACGTTCAGTCGCTTGGGCGAAAAGATGATTCGCGACTTCATGGCCGAAATTAGCATTTACCCGTTGGAACCGATCAAAAACAAGACAAAATACACCGATTAAGGATTCGCCATCATGCTCTCGACTGACGGATTGAAAAAACGTTTTTAGATTATTAGTTTGACTAGATAAATGGGTGGCAGCAGGCTTGATTTTTGTCATTTTTTTAGTCCACTGGCTAGTTGAAACAGGCTTTGGGAGACAGTTATTATTGAAACGAATGGAGCGAGGACTGAAAGTAGTATGGCAAAGATAATGTTGATGTGATTTCCTCTATTGAGCCATCTTTTTTGAGTAAAAAACGTATTGAAAACAACAATAACACTATCTGGATGCAAAAAAAGAATCGAAGTGATTGCTTTGCAGAACCTAGAAGCTAGGAGTAGCATCTATTTATGATGAAGGGTCAAGATTGATTTTTTACGAAGAAAGTCTAAGTCTCAAACCAATAATTACTTTATTACCGCTTTCTGCAACATCCATTCCAAAAGAATATTGACAAATCTTGGAAAATATTTAGTTCAAAGACAAGTTGTATTGGAGGGATTGCCATGACCATATAATCACTTAATATCGATGAAATAAACTGAATGGAAATTCAACTAA
>NZ_CAWLTV010000073.1:0-180607 GCF_963864045.1 Picosynechococcus sp. NKBG042902
ATTGTTATTCCACCTACTTTTGATTTTACTAGTTCATTTTTCAGAAGGGCTTGCAGCAGTCATGATCAACGATAAATTGGGTTATATTAATAAACAAGGGCAGATTGTTATTCCACCTACTTTTGATTCTGCTTATTTATTTTTAGAAGGGCTTGCAGAAGTCGCGATCAACGATAAATGGGGTTTTATTAACAGACAAGGACAGTTTGTCATTCCGCCTACTTTTGATTTTGCTAGTTCATTTTCAGAAGGGCTTGCAGCAGTCATGATCAACGATAAATGGGGTTTTATTAACAAACAAGGGCAGTTTGTCATTCCGCCTACTTTTGATGATGCTTATTCATTTTCAGAAGGGCTTGCAACAGTCGAGATCAACGATAAATGGGGTTTTATTAACAAACAAGGGCAGTTTGTCATTCCGCCTACTTTTGATGATGCTTATTCATTTTCAGAAGGGCTTGCAACAGTCATTATCAACGACAAATGGGGTTATATTAATAAACAAGGACAGCTCATTTATGGGAACCTCGACTAATCCTTTTTTATTTCTTGATTTTAATGGTCGAAATAATGAGAAAGTGCTGCTAAAAATCTAATTTTTCTTTGAAGTTCTCTTCAGAGGTTTTTAATTGAATTATAAAGTAGCTTCTTATATTAGTCTCATCAAAATTTTTATAGATTTTTTGCCAATTTAAAAAGGCAGAGTTTTCTTTAAAAATTAATCCTGCCAAATGAGTTACTAACATCCATCATAAAGAGAAACTTTAATAATATTTTCTTGGGAATTGACTAAGTTTCTAATAGTTAAATTTCCTTCACCCGTTCGCCATTCCCATCCTTCTTCAGTCCATCGAGGCTGTTCCATTGTAATGGAGTATTGATCATTATATGCTGTAAAGTAAAAATCGAAGCCATATTCGGAAAGGTCTGCTTGGTTTTCATAATTAAAGGCTTGCACACTTTGATTTATATTTCCATAAAGCGTTTGCCAATCAGAAGCTAGTAATAATTGCTCTGTGGATAAGTCACTGACATAAAGACCACATCCTTCAACTGGTATGTTGGCAAGCTCTATCGGAAACAGTTGTGGTGCTGCGTTTTCTGGATCAATAGCTGTCAAGCTTTCTTTTTTTGAATCCAAAACTCAGAGTCAGTTTCTTGCGTTAATTTATTGATGAATGTTTGAGCATTTTCCCTAGAACCAAAGCTAGCTACCTGAGCAGTATTGTCTTCTCGCAGAAAAGCATCCCCACAATAATTGCTTTTAATCTTCTCCAAAATGGATGATTCACCAATTACTCGATACCATACGCTTTTGCCAGATAATGAATCACCACAACTATCCTTGTATCCTAACAATGGTTCTGTTTCTGGAGGTTCTGGTGGAATATCTTGTGGTGTTTGGTCTACCTCTACTGTTTGGGTATTTTCTATCGTATCAGCAGTAGATTGTTCATTGGATTGAAAGAGACTTGTTAAAAATTCTTGTTGCGATAATAGGGCTCCTGTGATGAACACAGCACAACCACTACCAATCAACCAGCTTAAATAAGTCAGTTTATTTTTTGACTCGTGCATTGGTTGCCCTGACATTCCCTGTGACTTGGCCTGAGATATGACAAAGGTATCAGCATTGGTATTGGCAGAAGCTGCATAGTTATTTCTCTGTCTTGGCGTCAGTAAAGGTGCTTCGACGTTATTTAACGCAACAAACATTGCTTCAGCATTGTCAAAGCGATCTCTTGGATGGGAAGCAATGGCCTGAGTCAGAATGTTTTTGAGTGACGAATCGATCATGGGTACATCATTTTCCCAATTCAATTCGCCATTCGCCGGATTAACGATGAAGTCATTGGGCAGCTTCCCTGTTAAGAGATATATGCCTACCAATCCCAAACTATACAAATCACTACTAAAACTCGGTCTCCCTATTCCTTGCTCAGGGGACATAAAACCAGGCGTACCAATGATAATTGAGCTTTTTAGACTACCTTTAGTCGTTACTTGAGTATTGAGAATCTCCTTAATTGCCCCGAAATCAATCAAAACAGCCGATTGACCTCCTTTGCGTAGCAGGATATTATCTGGCTTAATATCCCGATGAATAATCCCTTGACCATGCACATATTTAAGGATCTTTAGTACCTGCTGCAGAATTTTGGTGGTAAATACTGCTGACTGCGGACCGTCTTGCAAGACAATTTCTGTTAATGTTTTCCCTTCAACGTACTCTTGTACTAAATAAAACAACCCTTCCTCTTCAAAATAGGCATATAGTGATGGAATGTGAGAATAATTTTCCCCTAATGATTCAAGGATTAAGGCTTCTCGATTAAAGCGCTCTTTTACCAGCTCATAGGAGCTCGGATCATCATCAATCCGTCGTAACTGTTTAATGACACATCGTTTCTGGGACGGAGAGTATAAATCTTTCGCTAGGTAGGTGTCGCCGAAACCGCCACTGCCTAACTCTTGGAGAATTTCGTAGCGGTTAGCAATTAGTGATGGCTGTCCCATACGCTTTAATTCTTCTTCGGTGACTGCGTGGTACGGAAGTGGATGCTTCTATAGTATTCTGCTGGTACAAAAGATTGCCAAAGAAATACACAGACAAAAATACTCGACTAAGTGTATGTTGCTGTCTTTTGGCATCATGATTTTGCTGCATCTAGTCTGCTCTTGACTTATGTTATGTTTTATCGTACACTAATTTCACATGGTAACTTCAATTAATCATCCTAATTTTTGTGTAACAAGAAAAGTAGATCTCTTGTTTGCTATCCATAAAATATGTAGTTTTACTAGCATTCAAGGACGTTCTTGTTAGCTTTAGCAGCATTAGTAGTAAAAGTCTAGGGTAATTTTTCAATAAATCTAGCTTATGCTGACACCGAATTTGTCGTTAATGACGATTTTTAGAAATCCACTATTTTTAGTCTGACAACTCATTAAGGTTAGATGGTTGCAATAAAAATAAGCGCGACCTGACTTGAAGCATTTATCAGTGAGTCTTAAATTCTATGCGTCCAGTTCTCCAAAGCTGCAAAACAGTTTCCAAAAATTGCAGAGCCACCAAACCGGCTCTTGATCCAAACAAGAGTAGTCTGCAATTGTTAACTGATGAATATATCCAGAAATGGGGAAATTATTACAAGTTAGAGAGTAAGTGGTGGGGTGATAAAGAATTAACTTGGAAAAAAGCAATTGAAAGAGCCTGGAAGTCTCGTCTTTCAAATGAAAAAATGCATAGTCATCAATGTCGGGTTGCTCATAAATTACCTGAAGGATTAAGAATTGCATTAGCTGACAAGACGCAACCAGAAGACTTTAAGGACTTCCAGAGTGTCTATGATTGGGTGCAATCGATTGTTATTCGTGTTAAAGGCTTGGCAAACACAACAGCCTACGATGTTGCGCAACGGTTAGGGGCTTGGTTAGGGCTAGAACCAACTGTAGTTTATTTGCATGCGGGAACTGCTGATGGAGCAAAAAAATTTGGGATTAAAGGACATAGTGCCCCACTGAGTTTATTTCCAAAAGAAATTCAATTATTAGGAGCTACCCATGCAGAAAATTTCCTGTGTATCTATAAAAATAAAATTTCTGACAGCACAGTGAATAGCTAAAAATTGCTGCTGTTTTTTGAAATCACCTGCCGCTGCTGGCTTCTGTCATTGCAGATATAAAATACTGTCTGCCATTCGGTTAATTTGATTCAGAAAAAGGGGTAAAAATAGGGGCGGGAGTAAAAACCTTACAATCAAGCTGTCCGATCGCCTATTGGTCTTGGAGAAGTGAAATCGCCTGGTTCAGGTCAGCATAGGTGAGGCTGACCCTGGTGCCATAAGCCTAAAACTCTGGCGGTAAGGAACTGGGCAACTCATCGGGAAAACCAATGGTGACACTGCCGGAAACCAGGACAAGACTGTTGGGATAACGCTGGGCGATCGCCTCCAAACTTTCCCCTAGCGGTTCATCATTAAAACCCTGGGTAAATGTTTGATTGACTGGTTTACGATAAACGTAGATGTTTTGGAAATGGATAACTGGAAAGAGTAATGTCTGATGCCTCTTTATCACCCCAACCCCCAGAAGTGTATGCCGGTTACTACGGCGAATTTACGATCACCGCTGCCGATCGCCAGGAAGTTTTTCTTTATCGTCTGGGGTTGGCGATCGCCGCTGGTGCCTTTAGCTTTGGTACTGCTTTAGCTATTGCTTTAGGCGATCAGGGTTGGTCGCAGGGATTAATTTCTGGACTATTCGTCGCCTTTTGTGGTGGTCTGGGTCTCAGTTTGACCAAGATTCATATTTATCTCATTCCTTTACACCGACTGCTCCAGGGCTTTTGGTTCGTGGGCTGTGGCGCGGCGATCGCCTTTGGTCTCATTTTTCCAGAACCGCTATTCGTCACCGTTTTAGAAAAACCCCAGACCCTCTGGGGCATTGGCTTTCTTTTTGCCGCCTTGACGGGAATTTTCTTTAAGGAGGGTTTTTGTTTTCGGCGTTTGGAAACAATGCTTCTGACGCCTTTGGTGCCATTCCTGTTACTCGGTCATCTAACCCAGCTTTTACCGCTAGCAGTTGCCCAAATTGGGTTCAGTCTGTGGAGCGTTTTATTCATCATTTTTGCAGCCCGAAAATTTACACAAAAGCCCGCCGATGATATTGGTGATAAAAGTGTATTTGACCATCTCAAACAAACCCAATAATTAATGCCCCTCGTTACTGCTGCTGCCCTGGTTGACCAGGCAAATAATGGCCAAGTGGTGAGCTTCCCCACGGATACCGTGCCTGCCCTCGCGGCACAACCCGACGCCGCCCCCCTGATCTATCAATTGAAACGGCGATCGCCCGACAAACCGCTGATCCTGATGACGGCTTCCCTGCCGGAGATTTGGGACTATGTGGTGGGTAGTGAAACAGAAAAAGCACAATGGCAGGCGATCGCCCAGCAATATTGGCCAGGGGCGTTGACCCTTGTCCTGCCCGCTTCTGAAAAGGTTTCAGCGGCAATGAATCCGACTAATTCCGGTACCATTGGCGTGCGTGTCCCCGATTTGGCCTTGGCCCAAGGGATTTTGCGAGAAACAGGCCCCCTCGCCACCACCAGCGCCAACCGTTCCGGTAGCGACCCCCTCGAATGGATGGCGGCGATCGCCAAAGAATTTCCCGAAATCCCAGTGCTTGATTGCACAACCCAGGAACGAACAAGCAAGATTGGCAGTGGACAGCCCTCGACGGTGGCCCAGTGGACAGGCTCCGGCTGGCGCATTCTCCGTCAAGGGGCAGTGAGCCTTAATTTGTAAAAAATAATTTGTGTTTAAGCGCGGTCTTGGTTTTGGCGCATCCCAAAGACGAGGCCCAAGCCGACGATTCCCGCTAGGAATGAATAGGCAAAGTAATCATGGCTGTGTTCCGGTTGGGGCAGTTCGCTAATGGCGTTGGCGTCGATCCCCTCTGCTTGGACGGGCACAATCAGGCGATCCCAGTGGCTATCGTCGGCGGAACCAATTTCTACGGCCCAGTCTCCGGCTTTGGTAGTGTCGGCTTTGAAGCTAAATTTCCCGTTTTCATCGGTGCGACCAATCATGATCGGTTGGTCAGGATTTTCTGGAGAGTAAACCGTAACGGGGGCATTGGGGAAAACTTCGCCATCACCAAAGGTGCTTTGGAGCTCAAAGTTATCGAAGCGCACTTGGAAATTCGTTTCAATGGCGTGGGCCAGGGCTGCTTTGGGGGCGAGACAGCCGACTGACAAGCAAGTGATGGTGGTGAGGAGAGACTTAATATTCATAGGTACTTTACTGAAACAGGGCGTAACCTGAAACCTAGGGTATTTAGAAAACTGAGGCACCAGCACGAACGGGCCAGGGCCTTAAAATTGGCTTCAATTATAGCCAACCTTTCTGGGAAAATTTGTGAGGCAAGTTTTTCGCCCAAAACCTAGGACTTAACCTGGGCGCCGTGGCTACGGGGATCACTCTGGCGGGGTTGTTGATTGGGGCGATCGAGTTTAGAAACTTGGCCTTGGTCGTAGGTGTAGGGTAAGTCGTTGTGGGCGAGGAGGGCATTGAGGTCGGCTTCTAAAATACTGCGCGGTTGTTCGCCAATGGTTTCGGCGATCGCCTCACCAGTTTCATCAAGGAAAACAAAGTGGGGAATCCCATCAACGCGGTATTTCAGCACTTCCGGGAGCCATTTGCCGTTATCGACATTGAGCATCACAAAATTAAGGCGATCGCCGTAGGTTTGTTTGATTTGCCGAAGATCCGGGGCCATGGCCTGACAACTGGTACACCAATCCGCATAAAATTCCATCAAAGTCGGGCGACCATTGTCGAGGGCGACGGTGAGGGGCACAGCTTCGGCGGCCTGGGCTTCGAGGGTAGCGGCAGGGGGCTGGAATTTGATCCCCAGGGCGAGGGATACCGCCAGGGCGATCGCCACCAAACCAATTACGAGACCTTTGAGTTTATTTTGTCCAGAATTTGTGTCAGTCATAGCTAAGGGCCAGATTCTAAGTAAAACTTATAAGTATTGTAAAGGGCGCGTTCCGTCAGAAAAATCCGATAAAGTAAGAAGCCTGAGTTTTTAACCCACATTTTTCACATTGCTCTAAAAAAAGGCATCGAGGCGCAACATGGCAGAACAGGATTGGATCATCATTGGCCAGGTGGTGGCCGCCCAGGGTCTTAAAGGAGAAGTGCGGATTAATCCCAGCACTGATTTTCCCGAACGCTTCGAAGTGCCCGGCCAACGGTGGTTACAACTGCCCAACCAAGACCCCCAGTCGGTAGAACTCGAACGGGGCCGACAAATCCCTGGTAAAAATTTATTTGTCGTGAAATTTGAACATATCCAAGACCGCACCCAAGCAGAAAATATCCGGGGTGCCAAAGTCCTGGTGCGGGCAGGCGATCGCCCCGAACTTGAAGCCGACGAATACCATGTCAGCGACCTGATTGGCCTTGAGGTATTTGATTACAACACCCAAGCCAAACTAGGGATTGTCAGCGATCTCTACATGGCGGCCCAGGACGTCCTCGAAGTCACCGATGCCAACCAGAAAAAGCACCTTGTCCCCTTCGTGAAGGCCATTGTCCCCGTCGTTGATCTAGTAGAAAATCGCCTGGAAGTGGATGCCCCTCCCGGACTTTTTGAGATTTAAGTACCAAAACTCCGCCTGTAAATCTAGAAAAAAGGCGATCGCCCCCAGGGAAAAATCCGTCCAGGGTGAGCAGTCAGGATAGAATAATCCTTTGTTCTATACAAAAACTTAAGGATCTGTAGCCCTCGTGCCCACGGGAACTTCCCCCAAACCCCGCCCCCGGCGACACGACCCGCAGTATCCGACCCAAACGAAACATTTATATTTAATCGAATTGTTATGGCTAAAGTTCTTGTTTCCGACTCTATCGACCAAGCCGGAATCGATATCCTCTCCCAGGTCGCCCAAGTAGACGTTAAAGTCGGATTACCCCTCGAAGAACTCATCAGCATTATTCCCGAATACGATGCCCTGATGATTCGCTCCGGAACCAAAGTCACCAAAGAAGTGATCGAAGCCGGTAAAAACCTCAAAATCATTGGCCGTGCCGGAGTCGGTGTTGATAATGTCGATATTCCCGCCGCCACCCGCCAAGGGATCATCGTCGTCAACTCCCCCGAAGGAAACACCATTGCCGCCGCAGAACATGCCCTCGCGATGATGTTGTCCCTCTCTCGCCACATCCCCGATGCCAACCAGTCCGTCAAAGCCAAAGAATGGAACCGGAAAAAATTCATCGGCGCAGAAGTTTACAAAAAGACCCTCGGCGTTGTCGGTCTCGGCAAAATTGGTGCCCACGTAGCTAGCGTCGGTAAAGCCCTAGGCATGAAGCTCCTCGCCTACGATCCATTTATCTCCGAAGAACGGGCCGGACAATTGGGTTGTCGCCTCGTCGATCTCGATTACCTGTTCCGGGAAGCCGACTACATTACCCTCCACGTCCCCAAAACCCCCGAAACCACTCACTTGATTGGCGAAGAGTCCATCGCCAAAATGAAGCCCACCACCCGCATTGTTAACTGTGCTCGCGGTGGCGTTGTTGACGAAGCCGCCGTTGCTAAAGCGATCCAAGAAGGTCGCCTTGGTGGGGCCGCTTTGGATGTTTTTGAAGAAGAACCCCTGGGTGAATCCGAACTCCGGGCCTTGGATAACGTCGTCCTTACGCCCCACTTGGGTGCTTCTACCGCTGAAGCCCAGGTAAATGTTGCCGTTGATGTTGCCGAGCAAATTCGGGATGTCATTTTAGGGTTGCCAGCACGCTCTGCGGTGAATATTCCTGGCCTCAATGCCAACGTCATGGAAAAACTGCGTCCCTATCTCCAGTTGGCGGAGACCCTAGGGAACATGGTCGGTCAGTTGGCCGGGGGCCGCATCGAAAAATTAAATGTGACCCTCCAAGGGGATTTAGCCGAAAAAGAAGCCAAGCCCTTGGTTGTAGCTGCTCTTAAAGGCTTACTTTCTCCAGCATTGCGGGAACGGGTCAACTATGTAAACGCAGAAATTGAAGCGAAGGAACGGGGCATCCGGATCATTGAAACCCGTGATGAATCGGTACGTGATTACACCGGGGCTATTCACCTAGAAGCCACTGGGGCCGATGGGGAACACTCCGTCAATGGGGCGCTGTTGAGTGATGGGGATATCCGCATTACCAGTATCAATGGTTTCCCCATCAATGTGCCGCCGACGGGCTATATGCTCTTTACGCTCCACCGGGATGTGCCGGGGATTATCGGAAAAATCGGTTCTCTGCTGGGCAGCTTTAATGTGAACATTGCCAGTATGCAGGTGGGCCGCAAGATTGTCCGGGGTGATGCCGTGATGGTACTGAGCTTGGATGATCCGCTGCCAGAAGGCGTTCTGAGTGAGATTACGAAGGTAACCGGCATCCGGGATGCCTATACGGTTAAGCTGTAAGGTTAAGCTACGGGGGAAAGGTCTCTGGATACTTTCCCCTGGCCAATGACAAGGGGAAAAAGATGACAACAACTTGGTGGGAATTACAGATCCTCTGCGACCCGAGTTTAGAAGAGACGATTTTCTGGCGCTTAGATGATTTTGGCTGTCGGGGAATGGCGGGGGAGCAGAAGGGGCAGTCCTACCTGATTCGTGCCTACAGTCCCCAGGCGGAGTTTGATCATTTGGATCTTGCGGCCTTAGCGCTGCTACTGAAACAGGATGCTTTACTTGCCCGTTTGCCTAAACCCGCGGTTAAGTGGCATCTCATTGATGAGGAAGATTGGTCAAGTAGCTGGAAGAGCCATTGGCAACCCCAAGAAATTGGCGATCGCCTGTTGATTTACCCAGCCTGGTTAGAAGTGCCCACCCATTCAGAACGCCTCCTATTGCGCCTCGATCCGGGTTCTGCCTTTGGGACTGGCGCTCACCAGACCACCCAACTGTGCCTCGAAGCCCTAGAAATGCGTTTAGGGCAGCAACCAGAAACCCAGGTAATCGCGGATATTGGCTGTGGTTCGGGGATTCTTTCCATCGGGTCTCTCCTTTTGGGGGCGAAGCAAACCTTTGGGGTGGATACGGATATTTTGGCGGTGACTGCCTCCAACAGTAATCGGGCGCTCAATAACATCGAACCAGAGCGCATGGTCGTCGCCCAGGGCAGCATCGATACCCTTCCCAAAATGTACCCGGAGCCCTTTGACGGGATTGTTTGTAATATCTTGGCGGAAATTATTATTGAGCTGATCCCCAAGATGTCGGCGATCGCCAAACCGGACACCTGGGGAATCCTCAGCGGCATTCTGATCGAACAAATTCAACCCATCGCCGATACCCTCGAGCAAAATGGCTGGGCGATCGCCGCCCTCTGGAAGAAAGACGAATGGTGTTGCTTCAATATCCGCCGAAACTAAGTCTTTTTGCGCAAATGTGACAAAGTGCCGAAAAAAACAACCCACCCCCAGCAAATCAGTTCATAATAATTGACACTAGATGTGCAATTAAACTGAATGGCATGAGTGACAACACTTCCCTTCCCCCCATTTCCCGCCGTAGCGCCCTCAAACTCCTTGGGGTGGGAGCCGCCGGATCGATGGTCGGGTACACCCGCTTCGCCAAACCCCACCCGACGATCCACCAGCAAGAATCCTTGGATTTACCCCACTATCACACCCAGGGGAAAAAAGTCGTTGTCATTGGGGGTGGTTTAGCAGGGCTGGCCGCTGCCTACGAATTAAGCCAACGGGGTTTTCAGGTCACGCTGTTAGAAAAAGCCCCCCAACTCGGTGGCAAGGTCGCCAGTTGGAAAATTAATGTCGGTGAAGATGAGTTCATGATGGAACACGGCTTCCACGGCTTTTTTCCCCAGTATTACAACCTCAAGAGCTTGGTCAGTGAACTGAGCATCAACGACAATTTTCAATCCTTAGATTTTTATTCCCTCGTTTTCAAAGATCCAGACCGCTATCGCCCAGAGGTATTTCGTCCCAGTAATACCGCATTTCCTTGGAATATCGTGGATCTCGCCATTTCTTCGCCGAACCGACTCCGTTGGGGCATTAACCTCACAAAAATTAAGCATTTAGAGGTTTTTCACGCGATCACGGGCTTTAAAATCCCCCGCACCTACGACACCTACGACACTATTACCGTGGCGGATTGGGTCCGGGGTGAATTTCCCCAGGGCCTTTATGACCTCTACTTTTTACCCTTCGCTAAATCTAGCCTAAATGCCCCCGATACCTTGAGCACAGGGGAATTGCTGCAATTTTTCCACTTCTACTTTTTTGGGAACCCAGAGGGCCTAGCGTTTAACGGCACCGTGGATGACATGGGCACGAGCCTCGTTCAACCCATTGCCGACGCCATCCGCGCGAAAGGGGGCCAAATTTTGACCGATGTGTCCGTCAGCGAAATTCAATGTCAGGACAACAAAATCCTGGCGATCGCCTACCAACAGGGAGACGAGCAAACGGATGTACCTTTCTGGACGAAGCAGAATGAATTGATTACCGATGACAGTCTGGAATACTACGGCGCTGGGGATGCGATGTATGCGGTCAATCCAGAAACAGAGGAAGGCTTGTCCTTAACTTGCACCCACCAGGGTTGTACCGTCGGTCGGCAACCGGATGGATCTTTCCTCTGTCCCTGCCATGGCGCTCGCTATGATGCCAACGGTAAACGCTTGAGTGGCCCCGCCCAACGGGATTTAGCTCCATTTAAAGTCCAAGCCCGTGAAGCTGATCAAGTACGGTTGGTGGCTGAAAATCCCAGTGATGAACTCCAGCGGGGCACCCTTGCCGCCGATTATGTGGTGCTGGCGACGGACGTGCCCGGAACTCGCCATTTGTTTACCCGCTTAGTGGGAGACCGGGATCCAGAGGCAGAACGTAAAGTTGATCAATTGGTGGTGTCTGATCCCTTTGCGGTGGGACGGTTCTGGTTGGATCGAGATTTCCCCTGGGAGCACAGTAAGTTTGCATCATTGTCGGGCTATGCCTTGACCGATAGCATTACCCTATATCACCAAATCCAGACCCAGTTTAAGGATTGGGCCGCCCGTACCGGGGGTAGTGTGGTGGAGCTCCATGCTTACTGTTATAAAGAAAAAGAATTTCCGACCCAAGAGGCACTGTTGGCCACCTTTGAGCAGGAACTATACGAAATTGTACCGGAACTCAAGGGAGCGACGGTGCTCCATCGGCAACTGGTGAACCAAAAGAATTTCTCTGGCTATCCCCCCAATAGCTATGGCGATCGCCCCACCACCGAAAGCGAAATTAGCAATCTCATGTATGCCGGGGATTGGGTAAAAATGCCGTTCCCCTGTGGCTTGATGGAACGGGCGATCAGTAGCGGTTTGCTCGCTGCCAATAGCGTTCTCCAACGGGAAGGGATACAGCGGCGGCCGATTCTCTCGGTGAATCCGGAGGGGGTTTTTAAAATCTAAAAACTATTCGGATTTTGTCTGTTTGAGTTTGGCGATCGCCCCGACAAAACCCAAGACTACCAGCACGTTGGAGAGGGTCAAAAAAGATTCAGCGCTGCCATGGAGCCAGTCCACATTTGCCAACTCTTCGCCATATTGCACCTGGGCGTAAATGCCGGCGGGAATGGAGATCGCCACAAAAACGAGGAGGACGTAAAAGCCGATCAGGGCCAGTTTTGGCGTTTTCCCGGATTTGGTCAGGAACCATAAAAAACCGAGATAGGGAAACAGGGACAGGGCAAAAAAAGTTTCTTTGGAGAACATTATGGAATAATCAGCAACCAAGGGGCGTTTGTCTCCGTATTTTAAAGGATTCTGCCTATTTGCTTCGATGTCGTCGCTCCAAATTATTGATCAAAAAAATCCAGCCTTCTTTATTGAAGCGTTTCAAAAGGCGATCGCCCGTCACGAATCCGTGTTGCTAGTCAATTCTACTTGGCAAACTTCAGAACGGACACAAATTAAATCACTCTTAGGGCAAGATCAAAGGCCAGAACTTCTAACAAAAAAATCCCACATTTTAATTCCCACCGGCGGCACATCAGGACAACTAAAGTTAGCAATTCATACCCCTGAAACCTTGTCTGCTTCGGCCCAGGCTTTCCAACGTTTCTTCGCTTTAGAACGGGTAAATTGTTTTTGTATTTTGCCCTTCTACCATGTCAGCGGCTTGATGCAATGGTGGCGATCGCATTTGAGTGGGGGTGACTTTAAACTCGGCGATTATCCAGCGTTAAAACGTGGCATTTTACCGGAGGGGGATATGAGTAATTTTTGTCTATCCCTAGTGCCGACCCAATTACAAGTATTACTTCAAATTTGCCCCCAATGGTTAGCCCAGTTCCGCTTAATCTTACTCGGTGGTGCTCCGCCTTGGCGATCGCTCCTTGAGCAAGCCCGGCAATCGCAGCTCCGGATTGCTCTGACCTACGGCATGACGGAAACCGCTTCCCAGGTGGTGGCCCTAAAATCAGCAGACTTTTTAGACGGCAAAGATTGTGCGGGCCAAGTTTTGCCCCATGCCAATTTATCTTTATCAGAAACGGGTTTAATTTCCATTGCGGCCCAATCGTTATTTCTCGGTTATTATCCCAAGTTTGATCATCCTAAAATCTTAGAAACCGATGATGTAGGATACTTTGATCAAGCTGGCTATTTACATTTATTGGGACGTCAAAGCCAGAAGATTATTAGTGGTGGTGAAAATATTTATCCAGCGGAAATTGAAGCGGCAATTCTAGGAACGAAATTCGTTAAAGATGCGGTAGTTTTGGGTTTGCCGGATCCTTACTGGGGAGAAGTTGTCATTGCTGTGCTGAGTTTAGACAATCTGGGTGATTTAGACAAAATTAAAAAGGCGATCGCCAAGCAATTAAGCCCTTATAAACAGCCAAAATATTGGTTGCTGGTTGAACAATTGCCGCGCAATGCCCAGGGAAAGTTAAACCGAATCAAACTCCGTCAAATGATTGAAAATCGCTATCAGTAAAGGAGGAAGTCGCATTTTTGATGTAGATTTATGAAGCAAGCTTAATTTTGCCAATACATCTGCCATGACTGCCCTTAGTCCTACCCACATCAACCCCAGCTACGCCCAACGTCATCCGCTGCGGGTGGTCGCTTTCGGGGATAGTTTGGTGTATGGGTTTGGCGATCCAGTCCGGGGTGGTTGGGTCGAGCAATTACGGCTCCACTGGATGGGCAATCCCCAAGGCCATGTGCTCTATAACCTCGGTGTGCGGGGTGATACGGTGAAATTGGTAGGCGATCGCCTCGGAGCCGAGTACCAACAACGGGGTGAATTGCGTAATAAACAGCCGGATTTAATTTTGTTGTCCGTCGGGGTCAATGATTCGCCGCGCCTGGGGCGTCCCGATGGGAAAAGTTTTACGGATTTTGACCTTTTCCAAAGCCAGTTAGACAATTTGTTAGAACAGGCGCAACAATTTTGTCCGGTGATTTTTATCGGTCAAGTGCCCGTTAATGAAGCCAAAATGCCTTTTCTCGACTGCCTATATTACAGTCACAGCGAACAGTATCGTTACAAAGAATTGACGAAAAAACTGTGTGGCGATCGCCAAATTTTATACCTAGATATTTTTGATTTGTGGCTCAGTCGTGGCACCCACTGGGTCAATGAGCACCTCAGCGCCGACGGTCTCCACCCCAACAGCGGAGGCTATGCGATGCTCTTTCAAGATGTGATCAACTGGCAGGCGATCGCCCAACTCCATTCTGGTAACACTTGCTCAATTTCATCGAAAACGCCAGTATCCCTTGGGGTTTAAGATAAAAGTCAGTTCTCTGGCTGAAAATCCCCCATGGCATCCCCTGTTATCCAAGCGACCATCGAGCGCCTAAAAAGTTTTGTTACATTGCCGACCCAAACGACATGGCAATTTTACCAAGCTGAGACCGATGTTCCGAAAACATTTCGGCCAGATTTAGCAACCTTTCAATCCACTCAGCTCGCAGCAATTCAACCAAATAATAATGGTTATCTCGTTTTTGAAAAGGGATTAAAGCTCGCTTGGTTTTACCAAAAAATTACGCTCCCCGAAAGTATTAATGACTATTGTATCTCCGGATTAAATACCCGCTTAAATCTTACTTGGTGGGCCGAAATTGCCGCAATTTTTGTCAACGGTAAATTAGTTTGTGAAGGCGATTTATTTGATTCTTCAACGCGGCTACTATTAACGGATCAGGCCCAAGCGAATCAGATTTTTGAGGTGGCGATCGCCCTTGTTAGTCCGGGCCATGACATTGGCGCATTAATGAAATCTGAATTGATTTTTGAATCACCTACCTTAGATATTTTAGAAGCGGGGAGTTTTGCCACAGAATTACAAATTTTGACCGACTATTTAGCGCGTCATGACCCAGAAAAAATAACTTTTGTAGAAGCGCACTTAAATCGTATCCCTTGGGCACAAGTCACAGATACACAAGCGTTTAATCAAACGTTAGCAGAAATTCGGACAGCACTAATACCAGTTGCCAGTTGCCTTAAAACACGAAAATTTCATATTTTGGGTCACGCCCACTTAGATATGGCTTGGCTCTGGACAACTGCTGAAACCTGGGAAATGGGACAACGCACATTTCAATCGGTTTTAAATCTCCAAGGGGAATTTCCTGAATTGATTTTTGGCCATAGCACCCCAGCCCTCTATGATTGGATTGAAAAAAATCGTCCTGATCTTTGGGAGAAAATTCAACAGGCAGTTAATCATAATTGTTGGGAATTATTGGGGGGGATGTGGGTTGAGCCCGATGTAAATTTGGTTTCTGGGGAATCTATTATCCGCCAATTTCTTTATGGTCAACAATACTTTTTTGAAAAATTTGGCCGACGTTCAACCATTGCTTGGTTGCCAGATTCCTTTGGGTTTCCCAATCAATTTCCCCAATTGGCCCAGCATTGCGATATTAAAGCATTTGGCACCGGAAAGCTCCACTGGAATGATACGGCTCCTTTTCCCCATGGTTTATTTTGGTGGCGATCGCCCGATGGCACCGACCTGTTAACCTTCATGACGCCTCCCAATGTCACCGGAATCATGGATACCAATCCGCTGACGATGGCCAGTTATGCCCAAAAATGGGAAGCACAAACCCATTTAAAAGATATTTTTTGGTTGCCGGGCGTGGGTGATCATGGTGGTGGCCCCACAAAGGATATGTTGCAGGTGGCCCGCAAGTGGCAACAGTCGCCATTTTTTCCTAAATTAGAATTTTCTACCGCAGAAAGTTACCTCAACCACGTTAAAGAAACTCCCAATTTACCAGTTTGGCAGGATGAACTTTATTTAGAATTGCATCGTGGGTACTATAGCGTGCACCGGGATCAAAAAATCTTTAATAATCGCTGTGAAACCTTACTACGTCAAGTTGAAATTTGGTCGGCGATCGCCAACAATTTATCCAACAAGGATTCCTCTAGCTTAAAGATATCTCAAAAACAATTAAAAGACCTTTGGAAAAAAGTTTTATTTAACCAATTTCACGATATTTTGCCCGGCACCTCGATTCCTGAAGTCTTTACAGAAGCTAACCAACAATGGCAGGAAGTGATTAATGCTGGGGAAGCGATGTTATCCCAAAGTTTTAAGGCGATCGCCTCGCAAATCACCTATGATTGCCCCTTAGCAAAGGCGGCTAAACCACTACTTCTTTTTAATGACCTCAACTGGGAGCGCACAGAGGTTGTTAGTTTAACTATTCCAGATTTAGTGACAGTTTACGACTGGAACGGCAACAAAGTCGAGCCACAAATCATTGTTGAAGATTTACAGGCAGATCACAACGACAAAAAATATTTATCTTTTCTCGCGACAGTGCCATCCGTCGGTTATTCCCTTTACTGGTTGTGTCCCGATCCGCAAGCACCAACCCAAAGAGAAGACGATTTACAGAATGAACCAGACTTTATTTTAGAGAATGATTTTCTCCGTATCGAAATCGACCCGAAAACGGGAAATCTTGCCCAATGTTTTGACAAAATAAATGAAAAAAATATCTTTTCTGATGCGGGCAATCAACTGCAAGCCTTTGAAGATAAAGGCCAATACTGGGACGCCTGGGATATTGCCCCTGATTATGAAACCAAACCTCTCCATTCTCCTGAAGTAGTTTCAATTTACTGGCGAGAAAAAAATGCTGTGCGCTCAATTATCCGTGTGAAAAAGCAATTAAATCAATCCACTTTTAGCCAGGATTATCAACTCGATTGCCAGGGAAAAATGCTAAAGATTTACAGCACTGTGGATTGGCAGGAAGACCAAGTTGTCTTAAAAGTGGCATTTCCCTTGGCCATTGACGGGGCTACTTGTACCTATGAAACTCCCTGCGGGGCCATTGAACGAAAACCGGAAATTGATTCCGTAAAATGGGAAGTGCCAGCCTTACGCTGGGCTGATTTTCACAATGAGAAGTATGGCGTCAGTATTCTCACCAAAAATCACCATGGCTACGATACAAAATCCGGTCAATTGCGCTTAACGTTACTCAAAAGTCCCCTTTGGCCTGACCCTCAAGCAGATCGAGGAACGCATCATCTAGCCTATGCTCTGTATCCCCATAGTGGCCCATGGCAAAGGGCAAAAACCGTTAATTTAGCACGGAATTTCAATTCACCTTTACGGGCAGTGGTTCCTGACATTACGACCACCCAAAACGATTTGTTGCCCCACCATTCTTTTTTGACATTAGGCTCAGATAATTTGGTTTTATTGGCATTAAAACAGGCGGAATCAAATCAAGGTTATATCCTTCGTTTTTACGAAGCTTGTGGCCAAACAACTGAATTGAATTGTCGTAATACTTTGGGATTAACCATCACAGAGCAAGTAAATGGCTTAGAAGATACGATTTCACAAACAATTGACATACCGATTGAACCTTGGAAAGTCCAAAGTTATCGCTTAGAAAAACATCAAAACGCGAAAAACACCTAGTTCAAAGCTCGATTGTTTCATACATTTTGCTATTTTCTTCGACGCCACGGTATTGCCAGGCGACAGATTCGGGATCTTTGGCCTTCGACCACTGGGCAAAATGTTGGCCCCCTTTTTGATTGTGGCGACTCAGGGTCGAGGGATTGGAACGGAGGCGGCGGGCTAGATCAGCTTGTTTCAGGACAAGAGGACTTTTTTTTTCGGGGCTGGGCTGGGTTTCGGTGGTTTGGGCCGGGCTGTTTAATTCGGACTTGAGCTGGGCGATCGCCTGTTGAATTTCCGTTTGTACCCATTCCTGGGTTGGTACATTACTGGGGAGGGTTTTAGAGACAATGGCCTGGAGTTCATCTTTGTCTAAAACAGGGGTAGAGCTATTGCCATTAAGGTCAGCACTAAAAAAGATCCGCAGCACTTCGATAATGCCTGTGCCCAGGGCGGGCTTCTCTTTGCCGCTTTTTTTGCCTTGGCGGGACAGACCATTTTCCAAACAAAAAGCGGTCAGACGTGCTTCAATTTCCTCGGGGAGATAGGCGGTGACGGCTTTATTTTTGGTACCCATGTTGTCATAGTCCATTACTCTTTCCTCGATTTTACAGAACAAGTAATGGATTTAGTCAATTACTATACTTTTTCGAGGGGTAAACGGTTCATGATGGAGGGCTTGGCTAAAGAACCATGGCAGAAATGAAATGTCTCAAGGATTTTGGGGAAGCGGAGATTCTCCAGCGGTTGCAGCGGTTTTGTCCGGCAGAAATTATCGGCGATGATGGAGCGGTTTTAGGGTTTCCCCCTGGTCAGAATTTGGTCGTGACGACGGATGTGCTGGTGGATGAGGTGCACTTTGGCGATCGCACAATGCCTCCAGAGAAAGTGGGCTGGCGCGCAGTGGCGGCGAATTTATCGGATTTAGCGGCGATGGGAGCAACGCCAATCGGCATTACCGTGGGTTTATCTTTGCCGCCGGAAACACCAATCCTTTGGCTCGATCAGCTCTATCAAGGACTGGCCGCCTGTTTGAGTCGTTATAGTACGCCTCTAGTCGGTGGAGATTTGACGCGATCGCCAGTAAAAACCATTGGTATTACGGCCTTTGGGGTCGTGTCGCCGCACCGCGCAATTCAACGTAGTACCGCAAAAGTAGGCGACGTGATTCTCGTCACAGGTTGCCACGGGGATTCCCGTGCGGGTCTGGAATTGCTGCTTCATGGTGATTCTCGCGCCCAAACTCTATCGACAGGCGATCGCCAAGCTTTGATCCGCGCCCACCAAACGCCCCAACCCCGCCTGGATGTACTGTCGTATTTAAACCCCTCAGATTTGCCCCCAGCAGGGATGGATAGTAGCGATGGTTTGGCCGATGCCGTGCTGCAAATTTGTCAACGCAGTGGTGTCGGTGCCGTAGTGGAAGCAGAGAAAATCCCCTTGTCCCCGGCCCTCCGGCGTTATCAAGATCTAGAAACGGCTTTACGGTGGGCTTTGTATGGTGGCGAGGATTTTGAACTGGTGCTTTGTCTCCCCCCGACGGCGGCGGAACAGCTCCTGGTCAAGCTTTCAGGTCAAGGGGCGATTATCGGCCAGATTACCGCCGAGCAAACGGTGGCGATCGCCAATGCAGCAGGCCAAACCATGCCCTTAAGCCAAATTCAAACCTTTCAACACTTTGCCTAACGTTTTCCTTGCCGAGATCTCCAACTAGATATGACAAAATAAGGCTGCAATCTTCTCCATGTCGGCCCTCCATGAATCGCCTGAAAACCGCTGCCACTTATCTCCTTCTGGGGGCGATCGCCCTAGTGATGCTTTTTCCCCTGCTCTGGTTGTTGAGCACCGCCCTCAAATCCCCCACCGAAAACGTCTTTAGCTTTCCACCCCAACTCATTCCCCAAGCGCCGACCCTGAGTAATTTCATCACCGTCTGGCAACAACATCCCTTTGGCCGCTACCTCTTCAATAGCACCCTCGTTGCGGTTCTTACCGTGGGCTTCAATCTTCTGTTTTGTGCCTTGGCCGCCTATCCCCTAGCACGTCTGGACTTCCGGGGCCGGGATGCTATTTTTGCCACCATCGTCTCGACGATCATGATCCCCTTTCAGATCGTGATGATTCCCCTGTATGTCCTGACGGTACAGCTTGGTCTGCGTAATACTTACTTGGGGATTATTTTTCCCAATCTGGCCTCTGCCTTTGGGATTTTCTTGCTGCGACAGGCGTTTCAAGGGGTGCCCAAGGAATTAGAAGAAGCGGGCCGCATTGATGGCTGTTCGGAACTGGGCATTTGGTGGCACATTATGGTGCCTGCCGTGCGTCCGGCTTTGATTACCCTGGCAATTTTTGTCTTTATCGGTGCCTGGAGCGATTTTCTCTGGCCGCTGATCGTCATTGACCGTCCGGAATTTTATACTTTGCCCCTGGGAGTAGCGACCTTGGCGGGCCAATTTTCCCTCGATTGGCGCTTGATCGCGGCGGGTTCGATGATTTCTATCTTGCCAGTGATGATCCTGTTTGTTTTCCTCCAGCGCTACATCATCCCCAGTGACAGCAGCAGTGGTGTTAAGGGCTAGTTTTGCAAAATTCTAAGAAGAAAGTTTCCCACACGAGACGGGGCTGAACATAATTACGGAGGTATTTTCGGGTGGTTTCAAGGCGCTGGATCAGTTGATCATTGTGAAACCGTTGCCAGTACTGATACTGCAGGTAGTCAATAAGTTGCAACTGCACTTCTATGTCAAGGGCATTGTGAATTTCCTTCGCGAGGCTAAAAGCGCCAAGGGGGTTTTGGGGGAGTTGCTGGAGGCTTTGTAATAAATCCTGGGGGACATTACTCAGTAGCTCATAAATCTGGATCGCGGCACCGGGACTCCCCTGGGCGATCGCCAAAATCGTTTCATCGGCCAAAATGTGTTGATAACCTTGGGCCGTTAAAATTTGCGCCACATCCTCCTGGGAAAGGCGATAAAAGGGGATCTTTTGGCAGCGGGAAACGAGGGTCGGCAACAAACTATCGCTGCTGGGGGCTAACAAAATTAACGTCGCGTTGCCGGGTTCCTCTAGGGTTTTTAAAAGAGCATTGGCCGGAGCCTCTGCCATGGTCTGGGCGGCCTCGATCACCACCACACAACGGGGGGCTTCCAGGGCCGGACGACTGAGAAATTCCCCCAATTGGCGGATCTGTTCAATGCGAATCTGGGGCGGCGCCTTCCGTTTTAAGCCAGCTTCCTGGGCCTGGGCTGGGGTGTAGAGTTTGCCTTGGTGCTGGTAGGTGGGCTCTACCCATAACAAATCGGGATGATTATTTTTCAGGAGCTTATAACGAATCAGACGTTGGGCTGCTTCTGGCACTCCTTGGGTCATGAGGGCCGTCGTAAAGCCCCTAGCTGTCAAACTGCGACCAATGCCCTCTGGCCCCGCAAATAGGTAGGCAGGAGCCAGACGATCCTGGGCGATCGCCTGACGCAAGAGTGAGACGGCTTGGGGTTGACCAAGAACCTGATCGAGAGAAATCATTCGGTTAGGGGCCTCCCGTTCGGTAAGATAAAAAAGAATGCTTCAGCATGGTTGAAAGATATTTTTTATGGCGCGTTATACTTGCTCCTACTTCGTTGGACTCTCCGAACCAGAGATGCTCGCTTCCCTCAGGGATATCATCCAGGAATGCGACCTCAACCTCACCTATGAGACGGGAGGTTACATCATGGCCAAAGAAAAACCCGGCAACGTCTCTTTCACCAAACTTGTGGAGCTTGAAGTCCTATTTGACCGCAACAAAGTTCAAGATGGCAAACTGCAAGTGGATTTTGTGGCGAAAAACCAAGAACTCCCCCTCCATACCGATAACCATTGTCGGTCGATCTTTGAACAGATTTTGAAAACCGTGAACGCCCAACAGCCCTGGGAATTAGAAACAAATAACCTCGATTAATCCCTGATTTTCCCCCAGGCTTTTGTCAAAAAAGTCCCGCTTTTCCCGACCCAGGCCATCAACAAACCGATGGGAGTATGAGAAGATAGGGGCACAAATATATGAAGAAAAATTAAATTATTATGGCCGTTATTCAGTTTTCCCAAGGCGTTAATGAACCCGAAGTTCCCGGTATCCGCTTAACCCGTTCCCCCGATGGTAGTACCGGCACCGCTGTATTTTCTTTTGAAGATCCCGCCGCCCTCGCCCAAGAAAGTACCGATGAAATTACGGGTATGTACCTCATCGACGAAGAAGGCGAAATTGTCACCCGCGAAGTCAAAGCAAAATTTTATGATGGGAAACCACGCATTATTGAAGCGCGCTTGGTGATGCGCTCAACCGCTGAATGGGATCGTTTTATGCGGTTTATGGAACGTTATGCAGCGGAAAACGGCCTCGAATTTACTAAAGCCTAGGCCCGGCCAAACGTCTCTCCGTCCTTGGTATTCGGTTGCCTGCTCCACGAATATTTCCTGTCACGGTTGCGCAAATTATGATGCGTCAGATTGTGGCCTGATTTGGTATTCACGAGCCAAATGCCAGGGGCGATCGCCTTTTAATCGCCGATAGAATTCTATGGCCTGGCGTATTTTCCCCACTCTCTCACCGAAAACGGGAGTGATACCATAATTAAAAAAAAGTTATTAAATTAATATTTGCGATCGCCCAACGCCAGACCCAAAATTGGAAAAATGGCGTCTAGTCAGTGCCAGCGCAATGAGTATATTTTTCCCCTAATCCTCCGTTTGTAATCAAAATCCTATGTTTAAGAAGCTATTCGGTGACCCCAACGCCCGCAAACTCAAAAGGTTTCAGCCCCTCGTCGCTGAAATCAACCTGCTCGCAGAGGATTTTGCCAACCTTACAGACGAAGCCCTAGCCCAAAAAACCGTAGAATTTCGCGCCAAGCTCGATAAAGCCAATAGCGACGAAGAAACCGAAGAAATTTTAGACGAAATCCTCCCCGAAGCCTTTGCCGTCGTTCGCGAAGCCGCTTGGCGGGTACTCCAGATGCGCCACTACGATGTCCAGCTTTTGGGGGGGATCGTCCTCCATAAAGGGCAAATCGCCGAGATGAGAACCGGGGAAGGTAAAACCCTTGTTGCCACCCTGCCCGCCTATCTCAACGGTCTCACGGGGAAAGGGGTTCATGTGGTCACTGTGAACGATTACCTCGCCCGCCGGGACGCCGAATGGATGGGGCAGGTACACCGTTTCTTGGGCCTTACTGTGGGGCTAATCCAGTCCAGCATGGGGCCAGCCGAAAAGATTGAAAACTACCGCTGCGATATTACCTACACCACCAACTCTGAACTAGGGTTTGATTATTTGCGGGACAATATGGCCACCACGATCCAAGAAGTGGTGCAGCGTCCCTTTAACTACTGCATCATTGACGAAGTGGATTCAATCCTCGTTGATGAAGCCAGAACACCTCTGATTATTTCTGGGCAGATCGAACGCCCCACCGAAAAATATCTCCAAGCGGCGGAAATTGCGAAACAGTTGGTGCCCCAAGTCGAAGAAGATGGCCCCGGTGACTACGAAGTCGATGAAAAAGCGCGCAACGTTTTAATGACCGACGAAGGGTTTGCCAAAGCAGAACAATTGCTAGGAGTGACGGATTTATACGACGAGCAAAATCCTTGGGCCCACTATATTTTCAATGCCGTTAAAGCCAAGGAACTGTTTAAGAAAGATGTGAACTACATCGTACGCGGCGATGAGGTAGTAATCGTCGATGAATTTACGGGCCGGATTATGCCAGGACGACGCTGGAGTGATGGCCTCCACCAGGCGATCGAAGCCCAAGAAGGGGTCACGATCCAAAAAGAAACCCAGACCCTCGCCAATATTACCTACCAAAACTTTTTCTTGCTTTATCCCAAACTTTCTGGGATGACAGGGACAGCCAAAACCGAAGAAACAGAATTTGAAAAGGTCTATAACCTTGAGGTGACGATCATCCCCACCAATCGCCCCACCAAGCGGCAAGATCTCGCGGATGTGGTCTACAAAAATGAGAAAGCGAAGTGGCGAGCCGTCGCCGAAGAATGCGCCCAGATGCACGAAACAGGGCGGCCGGTGCTAGTCGGGACTACCAGTGTGGAAAAGTCGGAAATTATTTCAGCCTATCTCCATGAGTTGGGTATTCCCCATAACCTGTTGAATGCGCGACCTGAAAATGTCGAGAAGGAATCAGAAATCGTCGCCCAGGCGGGTCGCAAAGGGGCCGTGACGATCGCCACAAACATGGCTGGTCGGGGTACGGACATTATCCTCGGCGGGAACTCGGAATATATGGCCCGCCTCAAGATGCGCGAATATTTCATGCCCCAGATTGTCAAACCAGAGGATGAAGGCAGTTTTGCGATCGCCGGCAGTGGTAAAAACAGCGGCGGCCAGGGTTTTGATACCAACAATAAACAGAAGAAAAAAACCTGGAAAACCACCCTCGACATTTATCCAACGGAACTGCCCACAGACTTAGAACAGCAGCTTAAGGAAGCGGTAAAGTTCGCCGTCGATCAATATGGCAACCAAAGTTTGACGGAACTAGAGGCCGAGGAAAAGTTGGCGATCGCCTCGGAAAATGCCCCCACCGCCGATCCCGTGGTGCAAAAGTTACGGACGGTATACCATGCCATCGAAAAAACCTACCATGACCTCACCAGCGTGGAGCATGACGAGGTGATTCAAAACGGCGGCCTCCATGTCATTGGGACGGAACGCCACGAATCCCGCCGGATCGATAACCAACTGCGGGGCCGGGCCGGTCGTCAAGGGGACCCCGGTTCGACACGATTTTTCCTCAGTCTCGAAGATAATCTCCTGCGTATTTTCGGTGGCGATCGCGTGGCTGGTTTGATGAATGCCTTCCGGGTCGAAGAAGACATGCCCATCGAATCAAAAATGCTTACTAACTCCCTCGAAGGTGCCCAGAAGAAAGTCGAAACATTCTACTACGACGCCCGGAAACAGGTATTCGAGTACGACGAAGTAATGAACAATCAACGGCGGGCCATTTACGCTGAACGCCGTCGGGTCTTAGAAGGGCAAGATCTCAAAGAGCAGGTTATCCAATACGCCGAAAAGACCATGAGCGAAATCGTCGAGGCCTACGTTAACCCCGAACTGCCCCCCGAAGAGTGGAAACTCGATAAGCTCCTCGATAAAGCAAAGGAATTTATCTACCTCCTCGAAGATCTAGAACCCAAAGATATTGAGGATATGACCGTCCCCGAAATCAAAACCTTCCTCCATGAGGAAGTGCGTAAAGCCTACGACCTCAAGGAAGCCCAGGTGGAGAAAAGTCAACCCGGTTTGATGCGCCAGGCAGAACGGTTCTTTATCCTCCAGCAGATCGACACCCTCTGGCGGGAACACCTCCAGGCCATTGATGCCCTACGGGAATCTGTCGGCTTACGGGGCTATGGTCAAAAAGATCCTTTGATTGAATACAAACAAGAGGGTTACGAAATGTTCCTGGAAATGATGATCGACATCCGCCGGAACGTGGTTTACTCCTTGTTCCAATTCCAGCCCCAACGGCAACCCCAACAACCCCAAGCGGTATAGATATCTCTTTAAATACCGAATGGCTCCCCCTCATTGGGGGATTTTTTGTTTTATGTTTTTCCTTGGATCAATTTAAGTATGGGCAGCAATGTTGGAGTTTTCACAATTTGAGGCGGGCTATATTATTTCCCAAAAAGACCTGGAGCAGGCAGTGGGCTATCGGCAACGGGATCAGCCAGAGGCCTTTGATTATTTTTTAGCGGATGTCTATGGCCTTGTGTTGCAAGCTCTGGAGGAATGTTTACCCCATTTAAAGGTTTATCCGGCGTTAAATTTCCATGGGTTGATTATCCTCGATCCGACCCAGATGACCCCAGAGGAAACGAAGCTCTACCATAGCCGCCGCGATCGCCTTTTGAGAAAGCAAGCCGAGCAAGATATTCGCCGCTCAGAACTCTGAGATCAAGGGTTGTTCGGCCATCAGTCGGGGGATTCGAGGTAGGTCTGGATAAACTGATGGGCCGCCTGGAAATGGGTTTCGATCTGCTGGGAAAGCGTCTGGATCGTGGCGTAGTTTTCGGTGGCGAGGGCGAATTCGATGGCAATGCACCAGTCTGGAATTTTACGAACACTCACGCTACTGGCGGCTCCCTTGAGGCGATGGGCTTCGTAGGAAATTTTTTTGGCATCCCGATTGGCGATCGCCCCTTGGAGTGCTTGTAGATAACCGGGCGCAAATTCGAGGAATTGTACGAACACTTCCCGGTGGAAATTGGGATTATTGCCATAAAAATGCACCAATTGTGTTAAATCTACAGGCGTGTCAGGATCTGTTGCCATTTCTGGGTTTTCCTGGATCGTTGGCGCGGCGATCGCCCCTGCGGATCGACTTTTTTCTGCCTTTTGTAAACACTTATCAATGACCTGACGGAGGGTCTTAATACTGGTGGGTTTGGCAATGTAGCCATCCATCCCCGCCGCTAGACATTTTTCGCGATCGCCTTTCATCGCATTGGCCGTCATCGCGATAATCAATTGGTGGGTATCCTCCTGTTCTTGTTGACGGATCATTTCCGTGGTCGTATAGCCATCTAGTTCCGGCATCAGACAATCCATCAAAATCAGGTCATAGGTCCGCTGTTGGAGCTGAGTGAGGGCTTCGCGGCCATTACTCACACAATCGATGCTGCGAAAACCAATAATTTCAAGCTGATTGAGAATAACCGTTTGGTTAATGGGCGTATCTTCGACCACGAGGATTTGAATATCTGGCGATCGCTCCCCCTGATCACCCAAAATTTCTGCTAAAGTCCAATCCAAATCTGGGTCATCTGCCATTGTCTGATCCAGCCTTTTTTCCGCTTGGAGGCAACGTAGTAGCGCTTCCTGTTGGAGAGGGCGGAGAAGATAACGGAGTCCTTGGGGCTGCAGCCAATTTTTTAAGCGAGGATAATCCACCGCCGATAGCAGCAGCACTAAATTTTCCCGGGGGAGGAGCGTTTTTACTTTATCTAGAACCGTTTCGATGCCTGCCTGATTACCAATAATGGGTAAAGCCAAGAGCATCAGATCAAAACTATCCTGCTGTTCGAGGGCGAGGATTCCCCCCATAAAATCCCCATAGGCCGTGACACTGACCCCGTAGTGACTGAGCTGCCGACGCGTCGCTTCTAAAGACAAGGGCTGGGAGTCAATGAGGAGAACGCGGTAGGGAGCCAGTTGGGGCAGGGGAGAGGGCATTTCTAATCGTTGGAAACGGGCCGTAAACCAAAAGGTTGAACCTTGGCCAGGACTACTTTCTAAACCAATATCTCCGGCCATGAGACTGACCAAATGTTTGGCGATCGCCAAACCGAGACCTGTTCCCCCATATTCCCTTGTCGTAGACGGATCAACCTGGGAAAAAGACCGGAATAATTTTGCTTGATCTGCTTTGTCAATGCCAATCCCAGTATCAATGACCTCGAACTTCACCAAAACAGAAGCCTCGTCTTCGGTCATGGGTAGAGCGCGGATCACCACAGAACCCCGATGGGTAAACTTAATCGCATTACCAACTAAATTCGTCAATATCTGCCGCAACCGCATCGAATCTCCCGTAACTGTCCCTCCCAGTTGCGGATCAATGGTGGTGATCAATTCCACCTGTTTCGTTTGGGCCTGAATGGCCAGTAGCTCTGCCACCGACTCCACACAGTCAATAATCTGTAGAGGCACGGATTCGAGGCGCATTTCCCCGGCTTCTAACTTAGAAAAGTCCAGGATATCGTTGATCACATAAAGTAAATGGTTCGCGCTTTGGCTGAGGGTTTTTATAAAATCCTGTTGCTGGGGATTCAGTTGAGTCGTTTGTAAAAGCTCCGCAATGCCGAGAATGCCGTTCATGGGAGTGCGAATTTCGTGGCTCATATTCGCCAAAAAGCTCGATTTAAGGCGGGATGCAGCGAGGGCAGCCTCACGACCTTCGACAAGATCATTGATATTTTGGGTGACAATCACTACCCCACCCACTTGATTTTCTCGGTGATACCAGGGTTGGACTGTCCATTTGAGATACTGTTTTTTGCCATCATGCTGGACGTAGCAATCTTCTTCGCAGGTGATCACCTGACCGCTTAGGGCTGTTTGGAGATGCTGTTGGTAGTCTTCCTGGAGATTCACAAAAACTTCACGGTGCGATCGCCCCACGAGGGTTTCTTCCCCAAGTTGATAGTCAACAAGCCACTGATGGCTATGGGCCACGTAACATAGCTTTTTGTCTAACATCGCCATCGCCACGGGCATATTTTGGATCAGTTGCCGCAGTTGCCGCCGCTCTTGATCAAGGGCTTGGCTAGCCAGTTTGCGGTCAGTGACTTCGATCATCACCCCTTCTAGGCGAATTAAATGACCGGTTTCATCAAAAATTCCCCGTCCCTGTTCAAAGACCCAACAAATGTTTTGGTCAACGCGCACAAGACGGTATTCATCGGTATAGGTGGGATTATCGGGGGTGAGTGTGCCCAAAGAAGCAAGAACCCGTGGGTAATCTTCGGGGTGGATAATATCTCCGAAGGCACGAATTTGATTATGTAAAAAATCCGTTGCCGGGTAGCCAGTAATTGGTTCAATGCCATTGGAAAGAAACTGCATTGTCCATTGTGCGTCGGGGAGACAACGGTACACAGCGCCGGGAATATTGAGCACTAAACTACGGTAACGGGCTTCACTGCTCCGGAGCGTTTCGTTCACTGTTTTGAGCGCTTGGGTGCGGGCGGCGACCTTTTCTTCGAGTTGGTTATTAATGGTTTCGAGTTGATTATTGGCCCAGGCAAGTTCGTCTAGGGCGCGTTTGCGCTCAATTTCTGCGGCGGCCCGGGCAGCAAAAATACGGGTTAATTTTGTGGCTAGCTCTTGGTCAATGGTGGGTTGATAGTGCTGCACATGGAGGGTGCCGATGGTGCGAGAATTGCGGTCTTGGATCGGGAACTGGAGCGTTTGACTGGTGTCGGATTCCGCAGCAGGGGAGGCGATCGCCACTGCTGGGATCGAGGGAAATTTAGGATTTTTCCAGGTGGCAAGGGTTTGTGGCGAATGAGTGTCGTTGTCGAGGATTTCACGAATGGCGACATAACAAACATCAAGGGCGATCGCCAAATTTTCCGCTAGGGCCGAGAAAAAATCACGTCCTGTAACCGCAGCCGTGCCCGCCACAATACGACTCAAAATGCTTTCTGCTTTCTGGCGTTCCTGCACTTCGAGTTGTAATTTTTGGTTGATAATTGCCAACTCTTCCGGGCTTTTGAGCGCTAAAAATTTTGGTAGAAGAGTATACAATTCTATGGCGGTATAGCAGGAAATCAAAGCCGTAAAACTGCCTTCGATCCCATCAATCCAATAAATGGGAAACCAGAGGGTCAACATATCTAAAAAGTGACCAATTCCACAGGCAGTAATGAAAGTACTGAATAGGATAAACACCCGTGAAAAAGGCATATCCTGCCGCTTTTTGACAAAATAAACCAGCATAATCGGGATCGAAAAGTAGGCGATCGCCGTAAGCAAATTCGCCATCAGATGTAGACCGACTAGAGGGGTTTGCCATAGATAGCAGCTTCCGTGGGGCATATACATCCGCCCCGTCAAAAAGCCCCGCAGACTTTCCCAGGTCAAAGCACCAGAAAAACTCACCATACACAACACCCCGAATTATTTTTGTAGCATTGTTGTCAGTTATTTTGGAGGGGAGAATTGCCTTAATTATTTCCCCTAAATTGGCTTGAGTATTTAAGCAAATTTTAACAGTCCTTTTACTGACCTAAAGTGAAATTCAGCATAAAGCGATCATTTTTCAACCTTGATTTTTAAGCATGAAAGCTATGTTTTCTCGCAAAAAGGCGATCGCCAAATTACTAAATCAATTTAGATTCTCCCCAAAGCTCAAAAATTTATCCTGATTGAAAAATAGGATACAAATTTAATTTAAATTGCCTTCTCCAAGGCGCAACACCACGATCTGTTCCTGCTTTTGGCTCAATGGCATTGCAGAGGCTGGCCATGATTCTCTGGGTTTTCCCTTAGGCTGCAGCGAGCTGACAAAATTTTGAGAAAGGGGAAGCGATCGCTAAAGTCTTCAGGCATAATGAAAAAAATCTATTTCAGTTACCCCAAAGTCAAGGTAGGAGTCGTCAGTGGTTGGTAAGTCCCGTCGTTCTAAACGCAGAAAATCCCCAGCGCCACGATCATTGAATGCTGCGACCAATACTAAAGTGATCGCCTTTGAAGCCCGTCATCGGCAAGGGAATTCCCCCCAGGCGATCGCGCTCCAGGCTTCCCCCAACTCCCCAAGGACAAATCGCCGTTCCCGCCGCCCAGTTCGCCAAGCACGCCTCAAACTACCCCGGCCCCTCCTGTATCCTCTCCGTTTACTCATCGTGGGTGTTGGTGTTAGTGCTTGTATTGGCACCATTCTCAGCGCCGCAAACCTACGCTCCGTCCCCACGGTTACTCCCCCCGACAACATAACGAGCCAACAGCTCCTCTCTGAACAAGTTTCTCCTCCCCCAGCCCCGGCGCCACTCCCCCTAAAAACGCCCCTCACCCAACTGGCAGAAACGACCCAAGCGGCGATCGCCGCTGACTCTACCCTGGATGCGTCTTTGCTCTTTGTGGATTTAGACACCGGGGAATATTTAGATGTGGCTGGCGATCGCCCCCTCTCCGCCGCCAGTACGATCAAAATTCCCATTCTTGTGGCCTTCTTTGAAGCCGTTGACAGTGGCAAAGTCAACCTCGATGATTCCCTCACCCTCACTCAAGAGGTCATCGGGGGCGGATCTGGCGGCATGCAATACAAAACCCCAGGCAGCACCTACACCGCCCTCTACACCGCCACGGAAATGAGCGTCAACAGTGACAACACCGCCACCAACATGATCACCGAATTGTTGGGGGGGAATGCCGTCCTCAACGCCAAATTTCAGCAGTGGGGTATGACCCAAACCCAATTAAACAACCCCCTGCCAGATCTCGAAGGCACAAACCTCACCAGCGCTAAGGATCTTGCCCATCTCCTGGCCCGCGTTAACCAAGGCGAAATCTTGTCTGTCCGCTCCCGCGATCGCCTGTTTCGGATCATGGGAGCCACGAGTAATGATCGCCTTTTACCCCAGAGTTTGGGCCAGGGAGCCGACATCGTCCATAAAACCGGAGACATCGGCAGTATCATCGGCGATGCGGGAATTGTTGATCTGCCCAATGGCAAGCGTTACGTTGCCGCAATTTTTGTCGAGCGTCCCTACAACGACCCTAAAGGAAAAGAGCTACTCCACAAAATCAGCCGTCAATTCTATGACCACATGGCTAAAAAAGAGATTATCCAAGCGCCTAGCCAACCAGTCGCCCCAGAGACAGCCCCAGCCCCAACGCCTTAACTGCGGATCTGCACGGGCATAATCAAATAAGTCATTTGCACTGCACCCAGGGGCGTAAAAATGACTGGCTGGTTATTCTCATTCAACTGCATCTTGATCTCATTACTCGGTAAAGCCTTCAAACCATCGATGAGATACCTCACGTTAAAGGCGATCTCTAGGTCTGTCCCTGAAACCTGGGCGGGCAAGGCTTCTTCACCACTGCCCACATCCTGGGCTTCCACAGCGAGGTGAAGTTTTTGTTCGGCACTATTGAGGCGGAATTTGACAATATTATTTTTTTGATCGGCCAGAACCGCCACCCGTTCAATGCTGCTAATCAAAGCCCGTCGCTCTAGGGTGACATCACGGCTAAACTGCCGGGGGATTAACTGGTGGTAAGCGGGGTAGGCACCGTCTAGTTTACGGCTGGTGAGGCGCTGGTGATTGACTTCAAAAATAACTTGGCTATCGTCTAAATGCAGGGCAATTAAATCCGCTTCATTGGCGGTGGTCAACATTCGTTCTAGTTCTCGGAGCGCCCGGGCGGGGATGGTTAGGGCAAAATCTTCCAGGGTTGAGGTGGGAAGTTTACCAGTTTCGCTGGATTCTGGTTCTGGACTGACCTGATCACTGGTTTCGACGAGGGCAAGACGATGGCCATCGGTCGCGGCAAACTCAAGGCAATCCTGGTGATGGGTGAGATGGACGCCCGTGAGAACTTGCTTGGTTTCATCGGGGCTTGCGGCGAATAGTACACCTCCTAGGCCTTCACTCAAGGCGATCGCCGGCAACATTAATTTTTTACCGTCCTGGATCGTTGGTAATTCTGGGAATTCCTCGGCCCCCATCCCTCGAATCTGAAACCGTCCCGTAGCAGCAGTTAGGGTCGCCTGGGCATCGCCTTTCATCAAAGTATCCGACGGACAACTCAAGGTCACTTCCCCCTCAGGCAGACGCGACACAATATCATTGAGCAACTTCGCTGGCAGGGTTAGGGTGCCCCCTTCGATGACTTGGGCCGGAAAACTCGTGCGAATGCCGAGGCTGAGATCAAAAGCGGTGAGTTGAATCTGGTGGCGGTTCGCATCCGCAGTCAACAGCACATTTCCCAAAATAGGGTGGGTAGGCCGCGAGGGCACCGCCCGACCGACGAGGGACAGTTGGCTATTTAGATCACTTTGACTGCAAACAAACTTCATGGCTTTTTCCGGAGATCTCCAAGCAGAGCAGATAGATTCTACTACAACATCCCCTAGCCGGCGGGATTTTTTCTGGGGCGGCGATGGCGCAATACCCGATCTAAAATAAACCGACCCACCAGGTTTCCTACGGTACAATGGGGAACAGTAGGGACTTTTTATTTTTCGAATTTAATCCTGCGCTAATCTCCATCGGTGAATGCCAATCACTGCCAAGAAAAGCAAAGAGTTTCGTTCCTACGCCAGTGGCTGTTGTCTTTTCTTTTTGCTGAGCTTAAGCAAACATTGCAACATTCGTCACTGGAGCCCTTAATTAAAAAAGATAGCAAGATAAAACGAGGATTCATGACAAATATTCATCAAAAAATTGAACAAGAACGTGATGCGGCTCGGGAAGCTTGTAGTACTGACTCCACTTCCGCTGAATGTGCAGCTGCTTGGGACGCCGTTGAAGAACTCCAGGCGGAAGCCGCCCACCAACGGGAAAAAGAGCCGGAAAAAAGTCCCCTAGAAAAGTTTTGTGATGATAACCCCGACGCGGATGAATGCCGTCTCTACGAAGACTAATTTTGTCGGCGATCGCCTTTATTTTTGTTAAAAAAATTAGTTGATGCGCTTTTAGTCATTGATCTTGGCTTCGGTAAGGTCAAAAAATGTGCTAGAGGCTAACCCCCAAAGCAGTGGTTTCTCTCCGTAGTGCCACTGCTTTGACTTGTGTATACTGTGAAAAATCAATCTTAATTTGTCTCAAACCCCACATAAACCATGGATGAAACGTTACTACAGCAATTGGCCTGGATGGACTACCGTTTGGCGGTCATTTTTACGGTGATGGTGCCGATTGCACTGTTGATCTGGAGTTTCGTCGCGAAGGTGGAATCGATGCAGCGGCTCCTGGGCATTTACTGGAAAGTGGCCAGCTTGTTAATGGTGACGGTGTATTTGTTGATTCCCAGTTGGTCAGTGGGCTATCTGACAGGGCTATTGTCACGGATTTTGATCCCCATTGGGTTATGGTTTTGGATTGATCTCAATGAAGAAATTCGCGATCAGCCGGGTAGTCGTCTAAAACTCGCGTTTACGGCTTGGCGTTGGGCGGTGACAGTTTACTGTGCGCTCGGGGCGATCGCCAATCTACCATTTTTGGGCTGTGCCTTTTCGACGGCGATGCGCCAAGGAACCTATTGCCAAGTGTGGCTAGAAGCACCCAGCCGTTACCAACAAATTTTGCACGCCAACTCGACACCCGGTTTTCTCGGCTTCTTAGGAATTGTCGGCCTGGTGATTTATGTCGTGTATTTACTGACGTTTTTGGTGTTCCGTTTGGGACGTCAGGGCCGCATTGCCATCGAAGAATAATGGAAAAAACCCCGTAAAAAACTTTTTTTGAGAAAAATCTAGGCTTAGGGGTTGCCAATTTAAAATTGCTTTGCTAAATTAGAACTTGTGCGCAAAACGCCAGGATAGCTCAGTTGGTAGAGCAGAGGACTGAAAATCCTCGTGTCGGCGGTTCAATTCCGCCTCCCGGCACTGCATAAAGAGAGTTCACCTCGGTGGGCTCTTTTTTTGTGTGAAAAATATTTTTAGAATCAAGTTGTTTCCGCCACAAAGAAACCCAACCGGGCTAGGCTGGGTTTGAATGCAGATTGTATTTTTAGGGAATTTGTATGGGCGTACTTATGATCCTGGGGCTTTTGCTCCTAATTCTCCTCGGCGGGCTAATCCTGGGTTTGGGCAATGATTAGGCGGGGACTTCCACCTTTGCTTCACCACCGAGGGCAAAGGCTTCATGGACGAGTTTCAGGGCGGCCTGGCCTTGGGTTTCCGGGACGACGCAACTAATTTTAATTTCAGAAGTGGTAATCATCTGAATATTGATTTTTGCCGTGGCGAGGGCTTGGAAGAAACGAGCCGCAACCCCTGGTGCGCCAATCATCCCAGAACCGACAATACTGACTTTGGCGATCGCCGGATCTACTTCGATTTCCCCAAAGTTTAGCTGTTCCGCCATGCTAGAGAGGGCGAGGCGAGCCGCTTCAGCATCCCCCTGGGCGACGGTAAAGGCAATGTCACGGGTTTTGATTCCATTGAGGACACGGCACCGTTGGGATTGGATAATCATATCGACGCTGATGTTTTGGTGGGCCAACAGCGAAAAAATTTGGGCGGCCATGCCGGGGCTATCCGGCACGTGACGAATGGCCAGTTGCGCTTGTTTGAGGTCAAGGGCGACACCCCGGACGGGGGGGTGATCTTCGGGATTGAGAGCCGCCGGGGTCGCATTCATCGGGGAAGAGGCAATGTCAAAAACATCGCAGAGGGTGGCGATCGCCCGGTCACAATCCGTCTGCTGGATAACGCAACTCACCTTCACTTCCGAGGTAGAAATCATCTCGATATTAATCCCTGCATCGGCTAGGCTTTGGAACATAGTCGCGGCAATTCCGGGACGGCCGATCATCCCAGCCCCAGAGATGGTGATTTTGGCAATGTCATTGGCGCTCATCACCGCAACATCGCTTAAATCTTGGTCTGTGCCAGCGCAGAGGGTGGGGGCAATGGCTTCGGCGATCGCCTGGGCCTGGGTAGCAGCATTTTCGGTCACGGTGAAGGCAATGTCATTGCTATTGCCATCGTGGATCGACTGGATAATTAAATCCACATCGACATTGTGGGTGGCGATTTCCCCAAATAATTTGGCGGCGACGCCAGGGCGATCAGGGATGTGCAGCATCGCAATGCGGGCCTGGTTAGTATCAAACTCCACCGCATCGACGGCTTTGGCAATTTCGAGGTTAATCAAGGGGCGATCGCTCACCGGGGCAGAGGTCACCCAAGTCCCCGGATCCTCCGTCCAACTGGAACGTACCACCAAAGGCACCCCATAATTTTTCGCAATTTCGACAGCTCGGGGATGAAGCACCTTCGCCCCTAAACTGGCAAGCTCTAGCATTTCATCGGACGTGACTTCGGCCATCAGTTGCGCTTCGGGGACGATACGCGGGTCGGTGGTTAAAATTCCTGGCACATCGGTATAAATTTCACAGCAGGAGGCCTTGAGGGCGGCGGCGATCGCCACCGCAGAAGTATCCGATCCGCCCCGACCCAGGGTAGTAATTTCTAGATCTTCGGTTTTGGAAATGCCCTGGAAACCCGCCACGACGATCACCTCTCCCTTTTGCAGGTGTCGTTGGAGGCGGTCGGTTTTAATTTCGAGGATGCGGGCACGGCTATGTTCCGCTTCAGTAACGATTCCCACCTGAGCACCAGTGAGAGAAATTGCCGGTTGTCCCAGTTCCTGGAGGGCCATACTGAGCAGAGAAATCGAGACCTGTTCCCCCGTGGAGAGGAGCATATCCATTTCCCGCCGGTTGGGATTATCACTAATTTCGTGGGCTAATTTCACTAAACCATCGGTGGTTTTTCCCATGGCAGAGACCACCACGACAATTTGATTGCCCGCCTGGGCCCGTTGCTGTACCCGCTTGGCCACTGCTTGGATTCTTTCCACCGAGCCGACGGAGGTACCGCCGTATTTTTGAACGATCATTGCCATGGAACCTGCCTCACTCTCCCGAACTTAAAACACAATTCGCTTTCCATAGATGTTTTGGAAAATCGGTGATCCACTCTAGCAAATCCTACCGACTTTTCTGATCGATCTTTCACATTCCGTTGTGTGGTGCCGTCATCTCTGTTACGTTTAGGGGCAATTTTTTCCCCCAAGGTTTACGATGGATTATCGTTCACCAAAGCCACGGCATCGAGAAAATTTCAGGCGATCACCATAGCATAAATCCCCTGGGGAAAACGGAAAAAACGTTAAGTGACTTGTCTTTCCGCACCATTTACCCCATAATGGGTCACTCGATGGTGCTATACATTCTGTAACGTTCACGGTAAAGTAAAAATTCCAGAGCAACCGCACGATGTGAAGTATGCCACCACTGCTCCTGTGACAGACAAACCGATCAGTTTTCACCGAAGGCCCTAGGGCACAACAATACTGGATGATCAGTCTTTTTACAGTTAAATTTTTTTGTATGCAAGGTCAAAGGCGATCGCCACATTATCAGCACTTGATCCCTGGACGAGTTTGTCCCCAAACCAGTTTTTCATCTAACCCAACCAACATCTAGGAGGTTCCCTATGTCCGTACGTTTGTATGTCGGCAATCTGCCCAAAGACGTCGTCGAAAAACAAGCCCTGGTTGATTTCTTTGCTGAAGCAGGCGAAAACGCAACCACCAAAGTGATCAAAGACCGGAAAACAGGCAAATGCCGTGGTTTCGCCTTCGTTACCGTCCCCACCGACGAAGAAGCCGATGCTTTCATCGAAAAGTACAATGGCCAATCCTTCATGGACAGTCCCCTCAAAATTGAGAAGGCTCTCCCCCGTAGCAAAGGCGATGACAAACCAGCCGAAGCCAGTAATGCCAAAGGCGGCAAGCGCAAGCGCAGTGGTGGTGGCAGCAAGAAGCAATCCAGCTATGGCGATGCAACTTCCGCTCAACCCGACCCCCGCTGGGCCAGCGAATTGGAGAAGCTCAAAGACATGCTCCAACAGCAAACCGCTAACGTTTAGGCCTTGGGTCATTGATTTTCCTGCTGCAGATCGTGTGGCAGGATTTGTTTTGTTTACGCCAAAAAATTTTTCAGCATTAATTTTTTTATTCAACTTTTTTCTCGGAGGGATACACAATGGATGCCGTCACGGTCATGAAACAGGAAGTGGGCAAAGCCGCCGCCGCCCTAGTCCAGTCCAACTCAGTGGTTGGTTTAGGCACTGGGTCAACAACGGCCTATGCAATTCAATACATTGGTGAGCGTTTAGCCGCAGGTGAACTGGAGAATATTGTCGGGATTCCCACCTCCTTCCAGGCAGAAGTTCTCGCAAAACAGTACAACATTCCCCTAAGCAGTTTGGATGCCGTCGATCACATTGATGTGGCCATTGATGGGGCCGATGAGGTCGATCCCCAGAAAAATTTAATTAAAGGGGGCGGTGCGGCCCACACCCGGGAAAAAGTTGTGGATGCCCTCGCCAACAAGTTTATCGTCGTGGTAGATAGCGGCAAGCTGGTTGATCGCTTGGGTTCAACCTTTTTATTACCCGTGGAAGTTATTCCCATGGCCATTACGCCAGTGATGCGCCAACTAGAAGCATTGGGTGGTAAGCCGGAACTCCGAATGGGAGTCAAAAAAGCTGGCCCCGTGGTGACCGATGAAGGAAATTTAGTCGTGGATCTTAAATTTGCTGGCATCGACGACCCGGCAACCCTAGAGCAAAAGATTAATAATATCCCTGGCGTCCTGGAAAACGGTCTGTTTGTTGGGGTGGCTGATGTGATTTTGGTCGGCGAAATTATTGACGGACAACCCCATGTCCGGGAAATTCAATAGCGTTTTTTTGTTGAACAGGTGAGCCTGGGCCTCCTCATTGCAGGGGGTTTTTGTCTTGTTATGTCTGGCTCAAGAGAGTGATGGCCCGCCGGATCCATTCGTCGGCATTGTCATTTTGCAACAGAATCGAGTCTTGACTGAGGGTGGCGATCGCCCCACGGATTTCGGTTTCTTGGTATCCCAAGGCCAACAAGGTTAACTCCAAATCTTCGTGGACGGCAGCATTGGGTTGAGCGGCTGTGTCGGGAAGCGAAAACTGATCCCGCCATTGGCTGAGTTTGCTGCGCAGTTCGAGGGCAAGCCGTTCGGCGGTTTTTTTGCCAATGCCCGGCGCTTTGGCTAGCTGGCGATGATCGGCGGTGACAATGGCCTGTACCAATTCCGGCAAGGTTAGGGTATCGAGGAGGGCGATCGCCCCTTGGGCACCAATGCCACTGACACTAATCAGTTGCCGAAACAAATCCCGCGTGGCACCGCTGGCAAAGCCGTAGAGATAGGTGCCGTCCTCCCGTTGCTGACTGTGGACAAAAATGTGTTGGGGCTGGCCGATCACTGCTTCCAACTCCTGGGCGAGGCGTCCTGGCACTTGGATCTCGTAGCCAATGTCCCTTACTTCGAGAATTAGAAAAAAACGCCCCTGCAAATTCCGGTGGATGGCGATCGCCTCTCCCTTAAGATAACTAAACATGAAATCCCCTCTGCCTAATGACTGCGATCTTCCCATTGCCTCTGACATTCCAGCAAGTCCCAGCGGCGATCGCTATTTTCATTTTCAATCAGTACGTTTAGACTATTAAGAAAGCGTTTCCTTACGCCCCACTTCCTCCCCAACCATGGCCGATTCAACTCCCGCTTTTCCCGGTAACGCCCTTCCGCCCCAAAATATCGAAGCCGAAGAATTTATTCTAGGGGGGATTTTAATGGACCCAGAGGCCATGGGCCGGGTGGTGGATGTTCTGGTGATCAATGCTTTTTATGTCCAGGCCCACCGGGATATTTATCAAGGTTTGTTGGTGCTCCATAACCAAGGCAAACCGACGGATTTATTGGCCCTGAGTACCTGGCTCCAGGACAACGAACGTCTCGAAAAAGTCGGCGGTATTCCCAAGCTTTCCCAATTGGTGGATCGCACCGTATCCGCGGTGAATATTGACCACTATGCGGAACTGGTCATGGATAAATACGTGCGGCGACAACTCATTGCCGGGGGCCATGAAATTATTGATCTGGGCTATGACACCGTTAAAACTCTACCCGATGTCCTCGATGAATCTGAGCAAAAAATCTTTCGGCTCACCCAGACCCGTCCCCAGGATGGCCTAACCGCCATTGCCGAAACCATTGCCGAAGCCTTTAGCAATATCGAAGAACGCCAGGCCAAGCAGCAGGAAAAAGAGATGCTGTCGGGGCTTTCGAGTGGGTTTTATGATCTCGATGCGATGACCAATGGCTTCCAACGCTCTGATCTGGTGATTATTGCCGGACGTCCCGCCATGGGGAAAACCAGTTTTTCGCTCAATGTGGCCACTAATATCGCTAAAAAGGAACGGCTTCCCGTGGCCATTTTTAGTTTAGAAATGTCGAAGGAGCAATTGGTGCAGCGCCTCTTGGCTGGGGAGGCTCAGATTGAAAGTAATCGTCTCCGGGCCGGACGCCTCGATGAGGTTGATATGCGTCCTCTCCTCAAAGCGGTGGAATTTTTGTCGGATGTGCCTTTATTTATCGATGATACGGCGAATATCACGGTAGGTCAGATGCGATCGCAGGCCCGGAAACTTCAGGCAGAACAGGGGGGAAAGTTAGGGTTAATCCTCATTGACTATCTGCAACTCATGGAAGGCGGTGGAGACAATCGTGTCCAAGAACTCTCAAAAATTACGCGATCGCTCAAAGGGCTCGCCAGGGAATTAGATGTACCCATTTTTGCCCTATCCCAGTTAAGTCGAGGGGTTGAGGCCCGCAACAGCAAACGCCCGATGATGTCTGACCTGCGCGAATCAGGTTCCATCGAGCAGGATGCCGACCTGGTTTTAATGCTCTACCGCGACAGTTATTACAATCCAGATACTCCGGAGCGAGATATTGCCGAGGTGATTATTGCGAAACACCGTAATGGCCCCACCGGGACGGTTAAGCTGATTTTCCAGCCGGAGCTAACAAAGTTTTTGAATCTGGCCCAGAGTCCCAGCCCCTATGCAGAAACCTATTAGAATTCAACAAAATCTGCGTGACTATGATTTATTTTATTTATCAATAGCGGCCATATCTGCCTGAATTTTGGGGATCAGAGCTTCTTTTTGAAGAGATTCTAATTTTTTAAAACGCAAATGCTAAGATGCTGCTAGCATCAAGGCCAAAGCTTGATCAAAATTCTCCAAAAAATTGTGGTGAATTTCGGTCTTGAAATTTTTTACATCTTAATGATTTGGGCGATCGCCTCGATCCATTTTCAGCGCATCTACTGTCATTTAAACATCGGCAAAATTATCGATCATTTTTTCTAAAAAGGCTTGTTATAAGCATTATCAATCAAAGAAAAATGCTTTGATAACTTCAGGTTACGCGATTTCTTGTTTTTTTAGTGTTGGATCCTGTGTTCATGTACGGCTTCTCCCCTCCACAATCACCCCGGCAACAGACCCCCATTTCTCTCCAGAAACGTCGCCATAAGCAAGATCAAAAAAGCGCTGGCCCATCAACAGCAGCAAATAAGCAGCATCGGTTCGCCTGCTGGGAATTGGCGGCGCAGATTTCTGTAAATTGTCTCCTCGGTGGGGTGGCGATCGCCTCCATTGCCCAATTGTTACCAGCCCAACTATCCCAACAGCAGCAGTTATCTGTTCTCAAGGGCGAAGTCACCGAAGCAGAACAACGGGTCGCCAAACTACGCCAAGAATTTAACCGTCACTTCGATGCCTACGAGAGCCATCGACTAATGCAGGAGTACACCATAAAAGTCGATCCCAAACAACAGCGCATTATCTGGGTAGATCCGGCCCAGGCTCAAAATAGCGAAAATTAATTTTTCTAAGAGCTTGGCTATCAGCTAAACATTTTCTCGAATTTTTTTAATGCTCTAAATCCGTAAACAAAAAAGGGAGTCATTATGGCTCCCTTTCGTGTATTTCTCTGAATTCAAATGCTTACAAGAGACTTAGAGTAGATCCCAAATCCTTTTCCTTCATTAGGAAGCAAGGGATGCTGTGGGACGACGACGACGGCGCTGGGTTCTAACGGCAGTCTGTTCGCTGACCTGCATCAAAAAGACCACCAGGGGTTCCCCTTGTAATTCTCGACGGGCAAGGCGTTGTAAGGATGCTTCAATCTCTAGACGAATGTCAGTCCAATCAATGTCTTCATTGCTGCGCTTGCCATGTTCTTTGTACTCTGCGAGGCGGTCTTCCAACACATTCTCGACATTCCGTTGGATTAACTGGTGGAGCAACTTATTGTTTGCTGCGGTAACCACACCCCGGAGATGAATTTCTGGCGGCGCAATTAGATTACCGTCCTGGGCGATCGCCACGGCCACCGTAATCACCCCTTCCTCGGCCAACTGTTGCCGTTCCTGGAGTACCGAATCATGGACAATACCAGAACGGTCTACTAATTCAATTCCCGAAGGCACTTTCCCGGTAACACCAATGGAATTTTCTGTGAGTTCCACAATGTCACCGTTATCGATAATCACAATATTTTCTTCTGGTACCCCCATTGATTGGGCCGTTTGGGCGTGCTTCACCAACATCCGGTGTTCCCCGTGGAACGGAATAAAGAACTTCGGCTTCGTCAAGGCCAACATCAACTTGTGATCGTCTTGGGCGCCGTGACCAGAAACGTGGATTCCTTCCCCTTTACCGTAGATGACTTTCGCGCCGCGCATCATCAAACGATCAATGGTATTTACCACGGCGATCGTATTCCCAGGGATTGGATTGGCCGAAAAGACTACCGTATCCCCTTCCTTAATTTTGATGTGGCGGTGGGCATCGTGGGAGATCCGGGTCATGGCCGATAGGGTTTCACCTTGGGAACCCGTTGTCAGGATCAAGACATCCTCATCCTTCATGCTTTTCAGCTGCCGCAGGGGAATAAACAGCTCATCCAAACATTTCATGTAGCCTAAATTGCGGGCATGGGAAATGACGTTTAGCATGGAACGGCCTACCACAGCCACCTTACGGTTGTGTTTTTGCGCCAGTTCTAAAATAATGCTGACCCGGTGGACAGAAGAGGCGAAGGTCGTCACAAAGAGTCGTCCTTGGGCCTGACCAAAGATACGGTCTAAATTCGGCTTCACTGAGGCTTCCGAAGGGGTGCGACCAGGAACTTCGGCGTTCGTCGAATCACTTAAAAGACAGAGAACGCCTTTTTCGCCATGCTCAGCGAGCCGTTGGAAATCAAACTGTTCACCGTCAACGGGGGTAAAGTCTACTTTGAAGTCCCCTGTGTGAATAATCACGCCGATGGGGGTATGGATCGCCACGGTAAAGCTATCGGCAATGGAGTGGGTATTGCGGATGTATTCTACGAGGAAATTTTTACCAATGCGCACCATGTCCCGTGGCATAACGCTGTGGAGTTTGGTGCGATCGCTTACGCCTGCTTCATCTAGTTTGTCGGACAACAGAGACATGGCTAGGCGGGGGCCATAGATGACGGGAATATCAAACTGCTTGAGGTGATGGGAAATGCCACCAATGTGATCTTCGTGGCCGTGGGTGACAATCATCCCCTTAATTTTGTGGCGGTTTTCCCGGAGATAGGTTGTATCTGGCAGAACAATGTTGACCCCGTGCATCCCATCCGTCGGAAAGGCTAGTCCCGCATCAAGCAGCACGATTTCATCGTCATATTCAAAAACACAGGTGTTTTTACCAATTTCGTGGAGACCACCCAGGGGAATAATTTTAATACTGTCCTGGGGGTTGAGATTTTCTGGCTTTGTCGTTTGTTTTTGACTGGTGCGAGTTCTTCTACGGGTTGTGGGTTGGGGTTTGCTCTTGTTCATAAAACTCCTTAGATTTGCTTGTGGTTAAAACTAGAGAAAAGGTTGAAATAGAAAACTTTTAGGCTGGTATTTGAAGACCAACGGCTAGATATGACCAGCGATCGCCAGGGTGCTGGTAATTGGCGCAATACTGTTCAGTTGTCAAAAGCCATGGCAGTGGGCTGTTCGTCCCATGCTTTGTTTTAGAGGAGGGACAGATCCTTCAATACCTGGGTGAGTTGTTTCGTGCGATCAGGGCTGAGGGGACAGAGGGGCGGACGAAAGCTACCTAAACGCCATCCCTGAAGAATGAGAGCGGTTTTCACGGGGAGGGGGTTGGTATCACAGAATAGGACACGGAATAGGGGGAAAAGCTTCAGGTGGAGGGCGATCGCCTCCTGGGTACGGCCAGCAAGAAAGGCTTGGATCATCGCCTGCATCTGCGGCCCGACAAGGTGACTGGCAACGCTCACAACGCCCTGGGCTCCTACACTCATCAAAGGTAGGGTTAGACTATCATCCCCTGAGTAAATTTCAAAGGTAGAATCCACACCACAACGAATTTGGGCGGCCTGGTCGAGGTTACCGCTGGCTTCTTTGATGGCCACGATGTTGTCCACTGTGGCGAGGCGAATCACGGTTTCGGGTAACAGATTACAACTGGTGCGCCCCGGCACGTTGTAAAGCATCAACGGGATATCAGGGCAGGCCTCGGCGATCGCCTTGAAATGCTGATAAAGTCCTTCCTGGGGGGGCTTATTGTAATAAGGAACAACTTGCAGCGAACCGTCCAAGTTCAGTTTAGCGGCTTTTTGGGTGGCGGCGATCGCCTCACTGGTGGAATTAGAACCCGTACCCGCGATCACCTTAGCCCGTCCAGTGGCAGCATTTTGCACAGCCCGGAATAGCTCATACTCCTCATCCCAAGTCAGGGTGGGTGATTCTCCGGTGGTGCCGCAGACAACAAGGGCGTCACTCCCTTGGTCAATGAGATGGGCCGCTAATTTTTCCGCCATCGCGTAATCCACCTGCCCCTCTTCCGTAAAGGGGGTCACCATTGCGGTGATCACTCGACCAAATCTTGTACTTGTCATAAACGAATCGACACAACACACATAAATCTTACTGGACTAGACCGCCGTTGCGATCGCCGCTGGTTGGAGCCAATCTTTTTCCCAAAGCAGTTCCGCAATCTGGACGGCATTAAGGGCTGCTCCTTTCCGAATTTGATCGCCACAGAGCCACAATTCCAGGCCATTGTCTTGGGAAATATCCCGGCGAATACGACCCACCAGCACCGGATCTTTCCCCGTTGCATCCACGGGCATCGGGAAATAGTTATTCTCCCAATCTTCTACTACGGTAACACCAGGAGCCGTGGTGAGGATGTCTTTGGCTTGGGCTGGCTCGAAGGGCTGCGCAAACTCTAGGTTAACCGCTTCAGAATGGGCCCGCAGCACCGGCACCCGGACACAGGTAGCACTAATCCGCAGGTCAGGCGCCCCAAAGATCTTCCGGGTTTCGTTCACCATTTTCATCTCTTCTTCGCAATAGCCCGCGTCATCGATGGGGGTATTGTGGGGGAAAAGATTAAAGGCGAGGGGATAAGGAAAAGATTCTGTGGGGGGTTCTTCACCCGCCAAGATCGCTTGGGTTTGTTGTTTGACTTCTTCCATGGCCATGGCCCCAGCACCACTGGCAGATTGATAGGTGGAAACCACAATCCGCTGGATGGGTTGCATTTGATGGAGAGGATAAATTGCCACCCCCATGAGAATGGTTGTGCAGTTGGGGTTCGCGATAATACCCTGGTGTTTTTGGGCTGCCGCTGGGTTAATTTCTGGCACCACGAGGGGCACATCAGGATCCATGCGGAAGGCGCTGGAGTTGTCGATCATCACGGCACCGGCTTCGACGATCGCCTTGGCCCATTTTTTCGAGGTGCTTCCCCCGGCGGAGGCGAGGACAATATCGATCCCTTCAAAGGCTTCTGGGCTGACGGCTTCGACGGTAATGGGTTGGCCTTTAAAGGTGAGGGTTTTCCCGGCAGAACGGGGCGAGGCCAAAAGTTTTAGGTTGTTGAGGGGGAAATCCCGTTCTTCTAACAACTGTAAGAGTTCTGCGCCAACGGCTCCGGTAGCACCAAGAATGGCGACATTGACTAATTTTGACAAAGAATAAACCTCCTAATGACTTTGGGTTAAGGGTAATGAAATTAAAAAGTAAAAATCTGGTTGGGGCGATCGCCTAGGGGGAATTTTTCACTGTGGCGGGGCTGGCTTGATCACCCCAGAGGCGAGGGTTTGGCTAGGATAAGCAGGGCCGCTTTTGTCGTTCTGTGCTGGGACATCCCTTTCGCAAGACTTTGTATATCGAAGCTCTAATTATACTATTATCAGATAGGTTAACCCCTCGTAAAAACGCAATAGACCGACCCAAACATACTCTGGGTAATCCTGCGTTTGGGTTACTGACCTTAGGATATCATGGAGCGCTCAATTCAGACCCCTAAAGGGGCGATCGCCAACGAACAAAACTATCCTAAGACCCTTAGTTGTAACTTATATATTAGAACCTTTAAACATCGATGAAAGTTATCCAGGAAAAGCTTCCTGCCAGCCAAGTTGGGCTAGAAATCGAAGTCCCCGCTGACGTCACCCAAAAAGCCTATGATGACACAGTGCGGAAACTCGCCCGTACCGTGAACCTCCCTGGTTTCCGGAAAGGGAAAGTGCCTAAGCAGATTTTGATCCAACGGTTAGGCCCCAATCGCATTAAGGCGTCTGTCCTTGAGGATTTGATCGACGACAGCTTAAAAGCGGCGATCGCCCAAGAAAACATTGAGGCCCTAGGAAATTTCCAACTCAAATCTTCCTTCGATGACCTGATCAGCGCCTACAAACCCGGTGAAGCCTTCACTTTCAAGGCCGCCGTGGATGTCCCCGCCACCGTCAGCCTCAACAGCTACAAGGGCCTCAGCTTCAAGGCCGAAAAGAGCGAATATGATCCGGCGGATCTCGATGAATTTCTCACCCAGAAACAACGCGAGCTTGCTACCCTTGTCCCCGTCGAAGACCGGGCTGCCCAAATGGGAGATGTGGCGATCGCCGATTACGAAGGTCGCTATGTAAACGACGCTGGTGAAGAAGAAGCAGACATTATCCCCGGCACCCAAGCCGAAGACTTTTCCCTCGACCTCGAAGAAGGCAAATTTATCCCAGGCTTTGTGGATGGTTTTGTCGGCATGAAACCCGAAGAAACCAAGAAATTCACCGTTACCTTCCCCGAAGACTACGGCAACGAAGAAATGGCCGGGAAACAAGTCTCCTTCACCGTCACCCTCAAGGAACTCAAGAGCCGCGAACTACCGAAACTCGATGATGAGTTTGCCAGCGAAGCCACCAACGAAGAATTTGAAACCCTCGCGGCTTGGCAAGAAAGTCTAGAAGCCCAGCTAAAAGAAAACGCTGAAATCAGCACCAAAAACAGCGTGCGTCGTTATCTGCTAGAGCAACTCGCTGCCAACAACAGCGCCGAACTGCCAGAAGTGAGCGTCAACGAAGAAATTACCGCAGTCCTCACCCAGCAGATGATGGAATTTAGCCGCATGGGCATCGATGTGAATCGCATCTTTACCAAGGATATGATTCCTAAACTGCGAGAAACGGCTCGCCCAGAAGCAGAACAACGGCTCAGCAACTCCTTGATTCTCACGGAAATTGCCAAGGTCGAGAAGATCGAAATTGATACCGACAAATTCAACGAGCGCCTAGAGGAAGCTAAGGCAGAACTCCAGGAAGGCTTTGATGAAGAGCGTCTCCAGGAAGCCATCAAAGAAGAGTTGACCATTGATGCTACCCTCGATTGGCTCGAAGAACAGTCTGAGATCGAATTTGTCCCTGCCGGAACCCTCGAAGCAGAAGAGGCTGAAGCAGCAGACGAAGAAGAATAGAGCTTTAGACGCTTACGTTTAAACTCTAAAACTAATTGTGAAAAGACCCCAAGTGGGGTCTTTTTTGTTGGTATCTCAGGTTTTCAAGCTATCCCATCACACCCTTTATGCCGACAGGGTTAAAATTTCTGGCCCTTCTGGGGTGATCGCAATGGTATGTTCAAACTGGGCCGAGAGCTTACCGTCCTTAGTTACCGCTGTCCAACCATCACCGAGTAGCTGGCTCTCGTAGGTGCCTTCATTAATCATCGGTTCAATGGTAAAAACCATCCCCGGACGAATTTTGGTGCCCTTGCCGCGTTTACCATAGTGGGGAACCTGAGGCTCTGTGTGGAAGACATTACTAATGCCATGGCCGACAAAATCACGCACGACTGAATAGCCTTGGGATTCGGCATATTCTTGGATCGCCGCCCCAATATCACCGATGCGACCGTTGGGTTGAGCCGCTTCAATGCCGATGTACAGACATTTTTCCGTTACTTCGACTAATTTTTTAACCCTGGGTGCTGGGGTGCCCACAAAAAAAGTCCGGGACGTATCACCATGGTAGCCATCGAGAATGGGGGTCACATCGATATTGATGATGTCGCCGTCTTTGAGCACTTTTTTCTTACTGGGAATGCCGTGACAAATTACTTCATTGACACTGGTACAAATGGATTTTGGGTAAGGATTGCTCTTGCCATAACCGAGGGGGGCACTTTTTGCACCGTGTTTTTGGGTCCATTCCTCCGCCGCATCGTTCAATTCGAGGGTCGTCACTCCCGGTTTAACCAGAGGCTCTAGGTAATCAAGGAGTTGCGCCGCTAGCCGTCCCGCATTGCGCATTTTTTCAATTTCTCGTTTTGATAGCAGAACGATACCTTTACCCATGGGAGTTTATTGCTTGTAAGACCAACAGAATTATCAGAGGTTTATTGTAACAGCCCCAAAAGCCTTCGGCGAATCATTGCTGCGCCTGTCAAGTTCCCAGGGAGGGCGACTGAGATCCTCGGCGATCGCCAAAATTTCGACGCAATGATCAGCAGAGTTTGCCGAAATCAAAGATGTCGGTTGGTTGTTTTTCCTATAAGTTATTAAAAATTTCTGAGGAGCCTGCCCAGCAAAAGTTCAGTTGACAACAATCTCCTATAATACGAAGTCTGCAGTATGCATTAACACATATTCTTAACTTTGTAATTTCCGTCGGAGAATTGTCCTATGGCTCGCATGTATTATGATGCGGACGCAAACTTAGATCTGTTAAACGGCAAAACCGTTGCCATCATCGGCTATGGTTCCCAGGGCCATGCCCATGCCCTCAACCTCAAAGACAGTGGGATTAACGTCGTTATCGGCCTGTATGCCGGAAGTAAGTCCACAGCCAAAGCCGAAGCAGAAGGTCTAAAGGTTTTACCTGTTGCGGAAGCAGCAAAAGTGGCGGACTGGATCATGATTTTGTTACCCGACGATGTCCAAAAATCTGTCTACACCAAAGATATTCTCCCCAACCTCCAAGCGGGTAATGTACTTTCCTTTGCCCACGGCTTCAATATCAACTTCGGTCAAATCGTTCCCCCCGCTGATGTAGACGTTGTAATGGTTGCCCCTAAAGGCCCTGGTCACCTCGTGCGCCGTACCTACGAACAAGGCCAAGGGGTGCCCGCATTATTCGCAGTTTACCAAGACGCCACAGGTCAAGCCCGTGATTTGGCGATGGCCTATGCGAAAGGCATCGGCGGTACTCGCGGTGGCATCCTTGAAACCACGTTCCGAGAAGAAACTGAAACGGATCTATTTGGTGAACAGGCAGTTCTCTGTGGTGGTCTGAGTGCTCTGATTAAAGCTGGTTTTGAAACCCTCGTCGAAGCGGGTTACCAGCCGGAGTTGGCTTACTTTGAGTGTCTCCATGAAGTGAAGCTCATTGTTGACCTCGTTGTGGAAGGTGGTCTGGCGAAAATGCGGGATAGCATTTCTACCACCGCTGAGTATGGTGATTATGTCAGTGGGCCACGGGTGATCACTGCTGAAACCAAAGCCGCAATGAAGGAAATTCTGACGGAAATCCAAACGGGTGAGTTTGCACGAAATTTCATCCTCGAAAATCAGTCGGGTCAAGCGCAATTTACGGCTATTCGTCGCCGTGAAGCAGAACATCCCATTGAAGTTGTGGGTAAGGATCTGCGGGCAATGTTTAGCTGGTTGAAGGAAAGCTAATCGAGAAATTAGATTGATTTAATATCTAACAACAATATTAAGTTAAACCGATTAGGTGAGAGTCAGTGATTCTCACCTTTTTTCTTAATTGGGCGGTTTCACTTGGGCAATGTGGGCAGCGCAAATATATTGGGTGGGAATCGTCTGAATTTTTCGAGCTTGAAAAACAGCCTTTAGTTCATCGAAGAGTTGCCTACGAACGGTGGAATCTAGGGCAATGTAGGGAGAAAGAGTTGTGAGTAATTTGAGGTAATCGTTGGGGGAATAATCTTTTGTTTCAATGACCTGGGTTAGTTCTAAGTTTTGAAAACAATTTGAATCAAGCAAACCTTGGCTGATGTTCTTGAGATTTTGTTCTTGGACAGCGATATTTTCAAAGCTGGCAAAGCTGGGCATATATTTTTCATAGAGAGGCAAGAGATCCTGAAAAATGCTGGGATCGGGTTGGGGCACGGTATTCCAAAGTAAGACTATGTTGCCCTGGGGCTTGAGTAAATTGGCGATCGCTTGGCATCTGGTGTCTGGTTGCAGCCAGTGAAAAGAAGTACTGGCAAGGATTGTCTCAAATTTTTCTAGGGTCGGTTCCCATTCTTCAAAGGTGGTATTAATAATTTGAATTGGGTAATTTTGGAAGCGTTGGGCGGCAAATTTACAGGCTCGTGGGTTCGGCTCTAAACAGATTAATGAAAAACCCCGTTGGGCAAAATGTTGCGTTGCATTGCCTGGGCCGCTGCCAATTTCTAGAATGACACTTTCCGGCTTGATTTTTTCGCAGATTAAATCAATAATTTCCGGCACATAGGGGGCACGATATTGGTCATAGGCCTGGGTTGCCTCTGCATACCAATGTTGCCGAGCTTCGATGGGTTGGGAATAAATTTCTTGAAAAAAGGCGTCAAAATTTTTCATATTTTAAAAGCTTAAAAGAACAGTATTTTCGGTTATTTAATATTAGTTATTTTCTTGATGATTGAAATTAAGGAAGTAAAAAACCAACCTCCTTTTTACAATAAAACAAATCCCTGGGGTGATGAAATGGCGGGATTATGGGAAGATCATCATAGTCGATTGCTCCTTGAATTGTTCCGTAAGTATTAATGACAACGCCGCTGCTGCTTCTAATTGATGGTCACTCCCTCGCCTTTCGCTGCTACTACGCCTTTGCCAAGTCTAGACAAGGGGCGCTGCGGACTTCAACGGGAATTCCAACGAGTATTTGCTTTGGCTTTCTCAATGCCCTTGTGCAGGTGATCGAACGCCAAAAACCCGATGCGGTGGCGATCGCCTTTGACCGACCAGAACCCACCTTTCGCCACACCGCCGACGAGAACTACAAGGCCCAACGTAAGCCTGCCCCAGACGATTTCCGGCCCGATTTTGAAAATCTCCTCGACCTGCTCGATAGCTTAAATGTGTCCCGGGTGACTGCCGTGGGTTATGAAGCCGATGATGTGCTTGCGACCCTCGCCCGACAAGCCAGTGAAGCGGGCCAACAGGTAAAAATTTTGACAGGCGATCGCGATCTTTTTCAGTTGGTAAACCCTGACAAAAAAATCAGCATTCTTTACCTCGATACCAAGGGCGTCAAAAGCGGTAGCTATGAAGAATTCACCCCAGAGCTTGTCGAAGCAAAATTAGGTGTAAAACCAGAGCAAGTCGTAGACTTCAAAGCCCTCGCGGGTGATTCCTCCGATAATTACAAAGGTGTCCAGGGCATTGGTGAGAAAACTGCCATTAAGCTCATCCATGAATTTGGCAGTTTAGATAATATTTATGCCAACCTCGATAATATTAAAGGCGCCACTAAAAAACGCCTAGAAGCCGACAAAGACGCCGCCTATCATTGTCAAAAATTAGCAAAAATTGCCCAGGATGCGCCCCTTGATATTCTCTTAAATGAGCTTCATTTAACTGGCTTTAATCTAGAGCAAGCAATCGGGATTTTAACGAAATTAGAACTCAAAAAATTTATTCAAGATATTGGTAGAATCCAGCAAATTTTTGGCGCAGAAACAATTGAAATTCTTACCCTAGAATCTGTCCAGTCCAATAATACAATCGTTGACGAAGCAGGTAACGCACAATTATCTATTTTTGCTCCCTCAGATCCCGACCAAAATCAAGCCCAGACGCCCCCAACTGCAACTATCTCGCCGATCCAGCCCCTGATTATTGACACGACAGAAAAGCTCGCCCAGTTGGTTGATCAACTCAAAACCCAAACCGATGTCAATCACCCCGTGGCCTGGGATACAGAAACCACTGGTTTAGATCCCCGGGAAGTCGATCTCGTGGGTATTGGGTGCTGTTGGGGTAGAGACCCAGGCAATATTGCCTACATTCCCATCGCCCACCATGACGGAAATCAACTAGAGAAAACACAAATTTTTCAGGCCCTAAAACCGATTTTGGAAACAGAAAAATATCCAAAAGTTTTTCAAAATGCGAAGTTTGACCGCGCTATTTTTACCCACCAGGGAATCACTCTAGCTGGGGTAGTGTTCGATACGATGTTAGCAAGTTATGTTTTACATCCAGAGATGAAACATAATTTAACGGATTTGAGCCTACGTTATCTGGGAAATATCATTGCTAAAAGCTATAAAGATTTAGGGTTAACCAAAAAACAAACCATTGCAGATTTAGAGATTTCCGTTGCAGCAGAATACTGTGGCTTAGATGTTTATACAACTTATTTAGTCTGCCAAAAATTAAAAGTCGAGCTTAAAGATTACCCCGATTTAGAAAAACTTCTAGAAGAAGTTGAAATGCCCCTAGAACCAGTACTCTGTGCCATGGAGAATACAGGTATTCGCATTGATCAAGACTATCTTCAGCAATTAGCCGAAGAATTGGGGGCTGATTTAACAGACCTAGAAACCAAAGCTTACAACGCAGCAGATGAACGATTTAATCTCAATTCTACCAAGCAATTAGGAGAAATCCTTTTTGAAAAGTTGGGTTTAAACACAAAGAAAACACGAAAAACTAAAACAGGCTATTCAACAAACCATGCTGTCCTCGAAAAATTACAAGGGGATCACCCAATCATTGATTACATTCTTGAATATCGTACCCTTGCAAAATTAAAATCCACCTATATTGATGCTTTGCCGACTCTTGTTAGCCCAAAAACGAACAGAATCCATACAGATTTCAATCAAACTTTGACCAGTACAGGGCGACTTTCTTCATCAAATCCAAACTTGCAAAATATTCCGGTACGCACTGAATTTTCCCAACGGATTCGGCGGGCATTTATCCCTAAGGAAAACTGGGTACTTGTTGCGGCAGATTATTCACAAATTGAACTCAGAATCCTGACCCACTTAAGTCAAGAACCCATTTTATTACAGGCCTACCAAGCCGGAGAAGATGTCCACCGGGTCACGGCACAAATGATTTTTGATCGGGACTCGCCCCAGGCCGTCACTGCTGCAGAACGACGGATTGGTAAGATTATCAATTTTGGTGTGATCTACGGAATGGGTGCCCAGCGGTTTGCCCGGGAAGCGGGCGTTTCTAAGGAAGAAGGACGGGCTTTTATTGACCGCTACCATGAACGCTATGCTAAGGTCTTTGAGTATTTAGAACTGGTTAAAAAGCAGGCGATCGCCCAGGGTTACGTGAGTACAATTTTGCAGCGACGACGCAACTTTGACTTTATCAGTAACTGTTTAATTGAACTAAAAGGCAGCGATCCCAAAGCGATTGATTTAGATAGCCTCGATTATGCCTACAACGATGCCCAATTATTACGGGCAGCGGCTAATGCACCGATCCAGGGTTCCAGTGCTGATATTATCAAAGTGGCGATGATCCAAATTCACGAATTATTAAAGGATTATCAGGCTCGTTTGTTACTCCAAGTTCACGATGAATTAGTTTTTGAAATGCCCCCAGAAGAATGGGAAGAATTAGGCCCTAAAATTAAAACCACAATGGAGCAAGCGATACCTTTATCTATTCCTTTAGTGGTTGATATTCACTGCGGTAAAAATTGGCTCGACGCGAAGTAATCATGGCGAATTCTGATCCTATTTATGGCTGGCTAGAGACCGCTTTGGCCACTATCAAAAAAGCAAATTGGTATCGACAACCGAAAACAATCACCAGTCAATCGGGGGCGACGGTCACCTTAAATGGTCAATCGGTGGTTAATTTTGCCAGCAATGACTATCTGGGTTTAGCGGGCGATCGCCGCTTAATTGATGCTGCCATAGCGGCCACCAAGACGCTGGGGACGGGGAGTACAGGCTCTCGGCTTACCAGTGGCCACCGACAACTCCACCGGGATTTGGAGCAGGCGATCGCCAATCTCAAACAAACCGAAGATGCCCTGGTATTTAGCTCCGGTTACCTAGCCAACCTCGGCACCATTAGCGCCATTACCAACAAAAAAGACCTGATTTTAGGGGATCAGTACAACCATTCGAGTTTAAAAAATGGGGCAAAATTAAGCGGTGCGACGGTGCTGGAATATGACCACAACAATTTAGACGCATTACGTCAGCTCCTCGAAACCCATCGGCAAAACTACCGCCGTTGCCTGATCACCACCGATAGCGTTTTTAGTATGGATGGCGATCTTTGTTTACTGCCCGAACTGTTGGCGATCGCCAAGGAATTTTCCGCCATGTTACTTGTGGACGAGGCCCACGGAACTGGGGTTTTGGGCCAAAAAGGTGCCGGAGTCGTAGAACATTTTCACTGTACCCAGCAACCGCTTATTCAAGTGGGCACCCTCAGCAAAGCCCTGGGCAGTCTCGGCGGCTATGTGGCGGGCAGTAAAGCTCTGATTGATTTTCTCCGTAACCGTGCTTCGACTTGGATTTACACCACCGGACTCTCCCCAGCGGATACGGCGGCCGCCCTCGCCGCGATTCATATTTTGCAGGCAGAACCCCAACGGCGGCAGCAACTCTGGGAAAACATTCGTCAGTTAAAAAGCGCCCTTGGGAACCATGAATTGGTGCCTTCTGAGTCGGCGGTACTTTGTTTTGGTCTCGCTAATCCCCAGCAAGCACTAGCCATGGGCGATCGCCTTTTAGCCGCAGGTTTTTTTGCTCCCGCCATTCGCCCGCCAACAGTCCCTACCAGCCGCATTCGCGTGTCGGTGATGGCGACCCACAGCCCCCAACAGATCCAAGGATTTATCGAAATATTCCAGCGGTGCTTTGCGGAATTTTCTGGGTCATCAAATCTTTAATTTTCCTCAATTTGGAACGCTTCTTTTTCCGCCTCTAGGATCTCCGGCGGCACCTGAAAGCGGGGTCTGCCATTTTCATCAATGCGAACAATGACCCCCATCGCCTCTAGCTCGGCGATCGCCCGTCTCTGGGTTTCCACATCCCGCGCCTGCCCCAAAATCGACGACCAAGCCGTTACCCGCGCCATAATACTGCGGGGATCCCGTTCCAAAAAGGCAACACTGGCCTCAGAGCGTTGTTGGGCATTTTGACTTTCGGGGTCATCATAGTAGGCCGCCCAAGCTGCCGCCGTTTTATAGGATTGAATAGCGGCGGGGATATCACCGAGGAAAAGATGCTCGTCAATGGCTTTCATGCGCCAGAGATAAAAACTTTGATCCGGGACAGTAGGGGTCATCTCGGCCAGGCCACGATTTAACAACTCGACGGTGCGGTCTGGGGTACCAGCGTAGAGGGAACTGCTCCCCGATAGATAGTAATAGCCTTCCTTAAACCAAGGATCGAGATCGACGATGACCTCAAAATAATCCGCACTGAGGCGATAATTCCCCAATTTTCGCGCCTCATCATCCCCAAAGTATTGTAAAAATCGCAGAAAAATCCAATCAGAAATTAAATTGTCGTAACCGTAGGTGGGCAGTTGTTGCCACAGGTCTAAACTGGCCGCTTCCGTTTGTGCCTGACGCTCGACAATTTCTGGGGTTAAGTCGGTGGCTTGCTTCAAATTATTGAGACGGAACTGTTGCAGGGTAATAATTGCGGCTCCAGAAGCCAATGCTAACGCGCCTAGCCCTAGACTTTTTAGTCCTTTACCCACAAGTGCGATCGCCACCATAATCCGAGAGTGCTAAGGTTTTTGAAAACACTCCAATTTTAGCTTGCTGGGCTACCGATCCTGATGACATTTACTTGTCGCAGCGCTATTGACTGGTTTTGTTTATTTCCTAAGCTGATTTAGTTTTTTAAAGAGTTGGCTGGCCGTATGTTCAACCCAAGCCAAAAGGTGATCCACCGCCTTTAAAAGCCGCTCCAAAAAATGTTGCTCGTAACCAACGCTGAGGGCCTCCGCTTCTATCCACTCCGGTTTCGCCTCGATCTCCGTCGCATTGGGGGGGGCATCCGGCTGGGTGAGGCTCTGGGTCTGGGATTCAACTGTGGCGATCGCCCCCGATTCAGGGCGAGAAATTGGTTGGTCTAAAGTTGTGATCAATGGCGGCAGTGGACTCAGTTGAGCCTGAGGCGAATTAAGATTAGCTTGATCAATAGCCTCAGCAGACTTTGTTTTGGCTTGGAAGAGGTCGGCCCAGGTTAGCCAAGGCTTGGGGGTAACAACGGGGTCAGGGGCCGTGATGGCACTGGTGGCGGGTTGAATCTTAAACCAGTTGCGAAAAAAACGTTGCAGAGGTGGTAAGGCTTCGGCGGGAACCGTGGGCGCCAAAACCCGCTGTTCTAACTGGGCTAGCCGTTGATCCAGGGGCTTAAGCACTGGGGCGAGGGGCAACGGGGGTAAAAGCTGGGGCGAATAAATTTCGGGGGGAACCACCGCCGTGTGCCAATGGGATTCACCGAAGAGATCAATGGCGATCGCCACCGGACTTTGTTCAAGCCAACTTAAACCCTGCATCAACCAACGTACCGGAGCGAGAAGCCGGGGATTGTGGTGATGCACGGGCGGGAGAATCCGAGGATTTGGGGTTTGGCTCGCGAGATCCTGCTGTCTTTTTTGATAGTTAACGCTGCCGAGGTGAAAACTGATTTGTCGCTGTAGCTCCGTTTGGGATTGCTGGGGTTCAACGGTGTGATTGTCTTGATCGACAAATAAAATGTCCTGGGTTTTGAGGTCGCAGGCAATGCCTTGGAGGGGGGGCTGAGTTGTACCGTCACCTCCAGAAATGCTGATGGGAAAATCCGATGTTTGGGTCGCTGCCTCCGCGAGGGCAAGGCGTTTGCGTTCTGTTTGGGCGGCGGCAATTTGACGCACCGCAACGCGGCTGGTTTGCGCCAGTAGATACAGCGGATACAGAGCGATTTGGCTACCCCACTCCACCGTAATTTTGAGGCGGCGGGCGGCCTGGGTCAGTCGGCTTCCCCACTGGATCGATTGACGATTGAGAAAGTTAAAGAGTTTACTTTGGTAGGGGCCTGGAGCAGACATCGTCATTTTTGCGGCACAACGCTTTTATTGTCCCATAGAGATTTCGGAATCGAAGTTTATGGCTTACGCTTATCGACGAACCATTCATTTGGCGGATACTGATGCCGCCGGGGTGGTCTATTTTGCCCAGCTTCTCCATATTTGCCACGAGGCCTATGAAATATGTCTCACAGAGAACGGTATGGATTGGTCTGGGTTACTCCGGGAGGGAACCGTTGCCCTGCCCATTGTCCATAGTGCCATCGATTTTTTTCGGCCAATTACCTGGGGCGATCGCCTAGACATTCAGCTTTACCCAGAACTTGAAAATTCTCGCCAATTTAAGATTTCTTACCGGATTTTTAAGGAAAATCAAGACTCCCCCCCAGAATCGCCCCTGGCCACAGCCCTTACCCGCCATGTGGCGATCAATCCCAGAACTCGTCAGCGTTGTAGCCTACCTCCGGTAGTCGAAACATGGTTAAGGAATGCACCGAAAATCGAGGACAGCAAAATTTAGCCTGTACAATTGTCTTGAATCTAACGATATCTTTTTACCTGTGATGCTAAAACAAGGTAGCTCACGCACTTAATTCATTATTTTTCATTATTTTCAGACTATTTAAGAGGAGTCATCACTTCAATGAAAAAAGTAGAAGCCATTATTCGCCCCTTCAAACTCGATGAAGTCAAAATCGCCCTCGTCAATGCAGGCATCGTCGGCATGACCGTTTCTGAAGTTCGCGGTTTCGGTCGCCAAAAAGGACAAACAGAAAGATATCGCGGTTCTGAGTACACCGTTGAATTCCTCCAAAAGCTCAAGATTGAGATTGTCATCGATGATGATCAAGTAGATGCAGTCGTTGACAAAATTGTTGCGGCGGCCCGGACTGGGGAAATCGGCGACGGGAAAATCTTTATTTCTCCTGTGGATCAAATTGTGCGGATCCGGACTGGCGAAAAAGACCTCGAAGCTGTCTAAAATCGCCCCTGGTGCTCAGTTAAGTTTTTTAAAATTGTCCACAACTATCCCCCACAGCTCCCTCTTGATTTGAGGGAGTTTTTTTACGAATCAGCAATGACTTGAATGGTGCCAACCATCCCTGCTGCGGCATGGCCAGGGACAGAACAATGCAGTTCAAATTTGCCTGTCTTTTGGGGAATCAGGATCCATTCGGCGATCGCCCCTGGTTTGAGTTCGAGTTCGTGAATCGCTCCTTTTACTTCCACCTTGCCCGCTTCGACTTTTTGAGTCCAACTGGTATCGGCAAAATCCTTGGCCGTGAAGTAGTGTTTTTGATTGCTGGGATTGTCGAGGAGTAATTTGTAGCGTTGGCCAGCGACAAATTCTAACTGATCAGGGACAAATCGTAGGGCGCCACTGGTTGTACCCAGATGGATCTGCATTTCCTGGAGGGGCTGTTGAGCGGGGACTGGTAAGGCGATCGCCGCTGGGGTCAGACAAAACCAGATTAATCCGAGTAAAACCAGCGCTCTACAGCCATGGATGAAGCATTTATGAAATACCATTGATTTTCTCCATTGCGCTTGAAAATTTAGCTTTCTTTGATGGTTCCGTTATACCTTGGCTTCCTCTAACACCCCCTGCATTCTGCCGAGCCACTCGATAAGACTATCCAACTGTTGCTGAGGTTTCATCGCCCCCAAACCCCGCACCGTCACTTTTTTAGAGGTGTACACAAAGCGGGACTGGAGATGGGACGGTAACTTTTCGGCGAAGCGCTGCCAGGCGGGTTCCTCCATGGGCGTTTCTAGGACGATATTTTGTTTGCCTTCGGGTTTGATGCGCGCAAAACCAAGGGATTTGGCAATCATTTTTAACTCAATGACCTGGAGCAGTTGCTCGACCGAGGGGGGTAATTTACCGTAGCGATCGCCCCAATCGGCAGCAATTTGCATCAGTTCCGGTTTGGAGTTGGCCTGGGTAATCAGACGATAGGCATCAAGTTTTTGGTCGGCATCGGTGATGTAGTTGCTCGGAATAAAAGCCGTGAGCCGTAGATCCACCTGACAGTCATCCACCTGGGGAATTTCCTGGCCGCGAATTTCACTGATGCAATCCTGGAGCATCTCCATGTACAGATCAAAGCCAATGGCCTCCATTTGCCCGGACTGCTCTGCCCCAAGGAGATTTCCCACGCCGCGAATTTCCATATCCCGCATCGCCAATTGATAACCAGAACCCAGTTGACTAAATTCCTGCAAGGCGCGCAATCGTTTCCGGGCTTTTTCGGTCAGTTCCCCTTTGCTCGGATAAAGGAGCCACGCGTGGGCCTGGATCCCGGAGCGTCCCACCCGACCCCGCAGTTGATAGAGCTGGGAGAGGCCAAATTTTTGGGCATCTTCGACGATAATCGTGTTCACCCTGGGAATATCTAAGCCAGACTCCACAATGGTCGTACAGAGAAGAATATCCGCCTCGCCATTATTAAAGGTCAACATCGTCGTTTCGAGGTCGGCTTCGTTCATCTGACCGTGGGCGATCGCCACCCGCGCCGAGGGAATCATTTCTTGTAATTGGGTGGCAATGGTCTCAATCCCTTCAACGCGAGGCACCACATAGAAAATTTGTCCGCCCCGATCTAATTCATTGCGAATCGCAGTACGGATAATTTCGGGGTTATGGCGGGACACGTGGGTTTGGATCGGGCGACGGGAGGGCGGTGGCGTGGTGATCAGGCTCATTTCCCGAATGCCCGACAGGGACATATACAGGGTGCGCGGAATCGGGGTGGCGGACAACGTCAAAACATCGACCTTCGTTTTGAGGGCCTTAATTTTTTCCTTTTGATTCACCCCAAAGCGTTGTTCTTCATCGACCACAAGCAAACCTAAATCCTTAAATTGCACGTCTTTGCCGAGGAGTTGTTGGGTGCCGACCACAATGTCTAATTCGCCCTTGTGGAGCCGCTCCAAAATGTCCTTGCGTTCGGAGGTGGTGCGGAAGCGGTTTAAAAGGCCAATATTGATCGGGTAGGGAGAAAAGCGTTCTTTTAAAGTGTGGTAATGCTGTTGGGTCAAAATTGTGGTCGGTGCCAAGAGAGCCACCTGTTTATGGCCGCCAGTCACCACCTTAAAAATGGCCCGGATCGCCACCTCTGTTTTCCCAAATCCCACATCGCCACAAACGAGACGATCCATTGGGCGATCGCTTTCGAGATCCCGCTTAATATCCTGAACGGCCTTCAGTTGGTCTGGGGTTGCTTGGTACGGGAAAGAATCCTCCATTTCCTGTTGCCAGGGGGCATCGCTTGGGTAGGTTGTGCCCTTCATTTCCGCCCGCTGGGCATAGATTTTCAACAGGTCAACGGCCAGCTTTTTAACGGACTTTCTGACCTTGGCCTTGGTTTTTTCCCAGGTTTTGCCGCCCATGCGGTGGAGTTCCGGACGCCCCTTGGCGGTGTGGCGATAGCGGGACAGGGTATCTAGAGAATCTGCGGGAATTCTCAAAATTCCATCGGCATATTTGAGAACTAAATATTCTCGACTTTGCAGGGTTTCAATTTTAATAAAGCGACCAATACCGTGGCTTTTGTGGACAATATAATCACCGGGATTGAGCTTATTAACGTCAACGGTTTTTGAGGCGGCCCGCCGACGTTTTCTGATGTAACCAAAGGTGGTGAGGGCGTGTTGGCCATAGAATTCTCGGTCGGTAACAACGGCAATTCTAAAGGTGGGTAGAATAAAACCTTCGAGTTCTGCCTGGCCTTTGTATTTGAGGGCGATCGCCGTGCCTTGGCGTTGGTGCTTTTCGATGGCGGGATAATCCCTAGGGTTGGGGATGAACTGGGCGGCGCAGTCATGTTCCTGGAGTAGGGACACAGAGCGTGAGGGTTGGGCCGAGACCAGCCAAGCATTGTATTTATCGAGGGTAATGGTGCTGTAGATTTCCCGTTTACCCCGCAAAATTTCTGCTAATTTACCAAACTGGTGCGGTGTAATGGGCACCGGGCGACTGGACAAGTTAACACTGGTTTCACTGACATCATCAAGTTCTGCCAAAGTGATTTTTTGATACCGTTGGCTGACTTGGTCGAAATTTTCTTGCACCCTGCGGTGAATTTTCGGCAAGGGAAAGTCGCCATTGAGTAACTGCCACTGGGCCTCGCTGGTTTCGTAGGTGCGATCGCCATGGGCCAGACATTGGGAGAGTTCATCGATGGCCACCAAGGTATTTTCGGGTAAATATTCCAGAATCGAGGCCACCTGATCCGCAAAGGCGATCCCTAAAAAGCGTTGCATTCCCTCCGGGTAAACACCATCCGCCCATTGTTCTTTTTCCTCTGGGGTTAAAGGGAGATCCGCCGGATCAAGGATCTGTTGACCAATTAAAGGAGCCCAGGCCGTGGGGGTCAAAACCAGTTGGTCTACTTTATCGAGGGAACGCTGGCTGTTGGGGTCAAACTCCCGGATGCTTTCGAGCTGATCACCGAAAAAATCTAAGCGGATCGGTAACTCCCCCGACACCGGAAAAATATCAACAATATCCCCCCGACGAGTCCATTGGCCTTCGGTTTCGACGATGTTCACCCGCTCATAACCCAGGCGCGTTAACTGAGTGGCGATCGCCCCGGCGTGATCGAGTTCTTCTCCCGGCGTTAAGGTCAAACAATAATCTTGGAAAACCGTTTGGGGTGGCAGATGGGGCTGGAGAGCGCGCTCCGTTGTCACCACGACCATGCCCTTACCAGCATTAGACGACTGACCCTGGGCGATCGCCCCTAGGGTTTGCATCTGCCCCCAGATCATTTCTGACTCTGGATCAAAGGCCTCGTAGGGGGACGCTTCCGAGGTGGGATAAAACAAGACCTGCCCCCAGCCCATGGCCTCTAATTGGGCCGCCCAACGTCCGGCTTCCTCTAGGGTGGCACAGACTACTAATAAATTTTTCTCCTGCAACTGCGCCAAACTTGAGGCCAACAGTCCTTTGGGGAGTCTTGGCAGGCCACTTAATGCGAGTTCCCCTTGGGTCTGGAGCTTTTGGTTTAATTCTGCGGTGAGGGCAGCGCGGCTCAAAAAACGGACAACCGAAGAAAAAGTCATAGGTAATGGCGACGGTGACAGGAAGCGTTTAGGGGTTCATTAAATGTATTACAGTTCTTTACGGGGCCGCAAAATCAATAAAAAAATCAACAAAAGATTACGGCGATCGCTTCGGCTTTTTGGGGCTTGTTTAGGATTGCGCTGCCTGCTGTTCAAAGAAGTCTGCTTGGGTCGCAAAAATTTCAAACACACGGTTCATATTGGTCAACTCAAACAGCATTTGTACCTGTTCATTGACGTTACATAAAATCATTTTCGCCCCGTGGGAGCGCACCGTTTTTAATAATAAAACCAATGATCCGAGGCCGGCACTGTCCATAAATGTGATTCCAGCAAAATCAAGGACAACAACTTCTTTTTTTCCTCGGTAATACTTTTGAGTAAATCATCTTTAAACTCAAGGGATTTAATATTATCAAAAATGCCCGTGGGGTGAAAGACTGCAATTTTGTTATCCATAATGAACGCAGAATCGTTAAAAAAGAATCAAAAACTAGGTAAAAATTTTAAATCAATATTGATGGTCAAGAAGGTGAGGCGTTGTCCTCAAGCGCAGTGACCCAGGGGGACTGTTTTAGCTTAGTCTACATTGTCGTCCTTTGAACCAGACCTATTCTTTTCAATCCATGGGCTTGGCAACAAATGGCGTTTCTACCTTAAATATTATCCGAGCCTAGGGGCAACCTGGCGGGGAAAATTGGATTTTTTAGGCTCAGGCTTGCGGTGGCGTGGTGGGTCGTTGTCTACTGTCCCAGGGAGCGGCCTGATAAAATGCCCAGGGTGTGGCAGCCAGAGTACAGGATAGCGCCGATGGTAAGGAAGATTTTGATTTTGGGGGGCACGGGCCGCATCGGTCAACGGGTGGCAGCGGCGATCGCCCCCCTGGGTGCGGTGACAGTTACGGGACGTTCTGGGCAGACAGCAAAGGCGCTCCAGGGAACATTTCTGCGCCTTGATTTAGAAGATTTAGCAGCTTTAGAAAAGGCGATCGCCAACCATGATCTGGTGATTCACTGTGCGGGGCCATTTCACCGCCGGGATGGGCGAGTCCTACAAACCTGCATCCACCAAGGCAAAAATTACATTGACGTTAGTGATCACCGTTGCCTGTACCAAAAGCTCAAACCCCTGACCCAAGCCGCCAGGGAAGCCGGAATTATCGCGGTGTGCAATGCAGGGGTCTTTCCGGGGATCTCTAACAGTATGGTGCGCCTCGGTGTAGAGCAGCTCGACGAACCTCACCAAATTGAGCTTTATTATGGTGTCGCAGGTTCCGGAGGCGCTGGAGAAACGGTGCTGACCACGACTTTTCTGGGGTTAGGAGAACCTTTTCTGGTGTTCCAAGGGGGCACTTGGCAAGCCAAACAACCCTATTCCAAGCCGACGATTATCGATTTCCCGGCACCCATTGGCAAAACGACGGTGTATTGGTTTGATGTGGCGGAAACTTTTACCTTTGCTGAGTCTTTTCCGGTAGAAACGGTGGTCACAAAATTTGGTTCTCTGCCCAATTTTTATAATCAGCTGACGCGGGCCATGACCCTATTACCGGAATCATTACGCCAACATCCCCGCATCATTCAAGGTCTCAGCAAAATTGGCTACGGCATGACTAAGCTCACGGATCCCTTTACGGGGGTTGGGGTGGCGATGCGAGCGATTGTTAGCGGCATAAAAGATGGTACGCCCCAGCAGGTTACGGTGGATTTTGTTCATAAACACACGGCGATCGCCGCTGGCTTAGGGGTTGCTCTGGTGGCGGAGTTAGTTTTGGGTGAGCAAATTAACCAGCCCGGTCTCTATCCCGTCGAGCAGATTATTCCTAGTGATTTGTTTTTGGCCTGGGCACGCCAGCATCAACTCCAACTTTCTTGGAACATTCAACCTTCTGAAAAGAATTAGGCGATCGCCAATTGAACATTCACTAGAAATCTGGTCACTATTTTTAAACTGTCGCTGTTAGGGCCGATTGCTTGAGTTGCAGGAAAGTCGAAATTTTATGGGCCACTTTTTCAGGATAAAAATAATGGAAAAAGTATCGACCTTGGGGGCATTGCCACAGGGTATCCTCCGGCTTGAGCCAAGGCTGCCAATCTGTTTGAAGTTTCTGATCAATCACCACATCATCACTGCTCCCACAAACCAACAAAGGCATTGAGACCGAGCGGGGCGGCAAAGATTGATTCCGACAAAGGGTGTGGAGAGGCAGGGCCGTTTTGAGGTCGGCTTCGAGCACGTCCCGCAGTTGATAAACGGTGGCTGGCGGTTGAATCCCAAATAGGTTGTAAACGGTCTGCTTTAGGAGAATACTTCTCGGACAAGGTAACAGGCGCAACTGGGCATAATAATGGGCCTGCCAATCCACCGCCGGATAAGCCCCTACCGACAGCAAGGTCAGGGATTTCACCCGTTCTGGGTGGCGATCGCCATAGAGCAAGGCCACTAATCCGCCAGTGCCATGGCCTAGTAAATGAACGGGGCGATCGCACTGCTTGAGGTAATCATGAAGCAAGACTAAAACATCATCAAGGGAACGGGCTTCGTCCATCGATTGCTGATATTCCCAATAGTGAACTGAGTGTTTTTTTGCTAATACCTTCAGGAGAGGTATATCAAAGGATTTAAAAGCGGGATTAACGTTTAACCACAGCACATCATTGGTTTGGTACATTTTTATTTTTAGAATAATTTTTTATTGTTGTTATTGATTAAAAAATTTATTTGGAAAAATCCCTTTACCGAATTCCTTTTGATTCCACCAGAGGAAGAGTACAACAAGCTCCTCCCCTGAATGACATTAATCAAGCGTTCTACAGACCAAAGGCTGGTTTAAGTTGGGCAACCCAAGCTTGAATACGTTCTGCCGTCAATTCCGGTTGATTATCTTCATCGATCGCCAAACCGACAAATTTACCGTCCCGTTCCGCTTTGGATTCGCTGTGGTCATAACCAGCGGTGGGCCATTGGCCTACGGTTTTCCCGCCAAGGCTGGTAATTTTTTCTTCTAAAATGCCCATGGCATCCTGAAAATTGTCGGCATAGCCCACTTGATCCCCAGCCCCAAAATAGGCAATGGTTTTTCCTGAAAAGTCTACGTCATCGAGATCATCATAGAGGGCTTCCCAGTCTGACTGTAGTTCTCCCACATTCCAGGTTGGACAACCAATGATCAGCTGATCAAAATCCCGTAGTGCTTCGATATCAACCTCAGCCACATCAAAAAGTTCGACAATATCTGAACCACCAAAGGCCGCTTGGATCGCTTGGGCAAGTTCTTCTGTGTTGCCTGTTTGTGTGCCGAAAAATAAACCAATTTTTGACATGATTAAAACCGTAATCTTGCTTTAGAAAGTTGTTTGAATTGAAAAATCAATTACTCTAAAAAGAGTCGCGTTAGGAGAAAGAAAAAAGGTTCCAAATCACTGCATGGAACCCGATTGTCTATGAGAGGAAAACTTTTACTAAGTTGATGTGTAGCGGTTAAAAAAACCTAGGCATCCAGTGGATCGCTAAGGACTTTTTCGACTCGACGGAAATCAAAGCCCATGGCGCGGAGGGCGTGCCAGAGGTGCCCCTGGAGGAAGAAAAAGGCAAAGAAGAAATGGGCATTGGCTAACCAGGCACGGGAAGTGTGTTCGTTCATGGGGAGCTCGATGGTGTCGGCAAAGTAAGGCACAATGCTGAGTTTGACATCGAGAACAGGCCCATAAAATTCAACGGGATAGGCCGTGGTATTCACTGCGCAGAAGTAGGCGGCCACAAATCCCGCCAAGGCGATCGCCCCCAGGGAATAGGACAAAATCGCTTCCCCAGAGAACAGGAGCACCTTTTTTGCCCACTGGAGTGGCGGCACGAGAATGTGCCAAATTCCCCCAGCCACAAGCAGCACACCCACATAAATATGGCCACCAACGATATCTTCGAGATTATCAACGGTGGCGAAGTGGGTTTGATACCCGTAGATCACCGCCGGATCGAGGGTCGGCTCTGTAACCAAGCGCACGGTTTGGGTCGCTGTGTCGTACAAACCGCCAAAGTACATCGCTTTCACTACGAGCAAGAAAGCACCCAGTCCCAGCAACAGTAAGTGATGGCCCAAAATTAAACCCAATTGCTTCGGGTCTTCCCAATCAAAATGGAAACGACGGGCTGGGCCGGTGGCTGTTTTGAGATCTTGGGGGCCACGCAACACATGGAACAATCCCCCTGCCGCCAGTACCGCTGAAGAAATTAGGTGAATTGCACCAATGACAAAATAAGGCTCTGTATTGATCGCACCGTTTCCTTCAATGCCCAGGCCAAGGGTGGCTAAATGGGGCAAGAGGATTAAATTTTGCTCGCCCATGGGTAGGGTCGGGTCAAAGTAAGAAATTTCGAACAACGTGAAGGCCCCTGCCCAGAAAACAATTAAGGCAGCATGGGCTACGTGGGCACCAATAAACTGACCGGAAAGGTCAGCAAACCGGGCATTGCCTGCCCACCATTCGTATTTAACGTCTGGATTATCGTAGGTTTGCATCGTGATTTTAAAAAGAGTGGTCGTTAAAACTAATCAGGCTAATCACTTATCGCATATATTTAGCAATAAAGGATTGGCTTTATCCTACAATTATTCTCAGTAAAGTCAAGTTAACTTTTGTAAAAAGTTGCCCTGGCCAATCACTCCATGAGACCAAAAACCTTATCTTTACAAAGAAAATAGGAGTTTTTACGAATTTCTCGCTCCACTTCTCGCCGCAACGATCACGTCTTTTTTGCTAATTAGTTTTGATATGAAGAAACCCAATAATTATTTCAGACAAGTTTTATCACTATTAATTATCAGTTGGCATTCATGCAATAAAAGGCGATCGCCTAGCTATCAGTCGGATTCCTGGCCGCAAACTACGCTAAATTAACTAAGTCCAATTCTCGAAGCCCATGGAAATCGCAACCTGGAACGTGAACTCGGTGCGTTCTCGTCAAACCCACATCTGCCAATGGTTAGAACAAACGGGGGTTGATCTGCTCTGTCTCCAAGAAACAAAGGTGGTAGATGAAGATTTTCCCCGGCAGCCCTTTGAAGCCCTGGGGTATCACACCTCGATCTCTGGCCAAAAATCCTACAATGGCGTTGCTCTCCTCAGTCGGGAACCGCTCCAGGATGTGATCATTGGTTTTACGCCTGTGGTCGGGGCGGCGATCGCCCAGGATTTTGACGCGCAGAAACGGGTGATTTCTGGGGTGATTGGCGATGTGCGGGTGGTGAATCTCTATGTGCCCAATGGTTCCGCCGTCGGTAGCGAAAAATATGACTACAAGCTGGGCTGGTTTGAGGTTCTCAAGGCCTACTTAAAAGAATTGTGCAAAGACGATCGAGAGATTTTAATGTGCGGTGATTTTAATATTGCCCTTGAAGACCGGGATATTTATATGCCGAAAAAACCCGATCACATTATGGCTTCCCCCGCAGAACGGGAAACACTCACGGAGATTCTAGGCTTCGGCTTTCAGGATGTGTTCCGCAAATTTAACCAAGATGCAGATCAATTTAGCTGGTGGGATTATCGGACCCGGGGCTTTAGTCGGAATCGTGGCTGGCGCATTGACCACATTTATCTGACGAAAAAGCTTTACGGCCAGGCAAAACGCTGTTGGATCGACCGGGAGCCGCGCGGTTGGGAAAAACCCAGTGACCATACCCCTGTGATTGTGGAGCTTTAAACCGATGGAACCGCTTACCCTCCGGAATCAAACTTTTACCTGGGGCGATCGCACCTATGTGATGGGGATTCTCAATGTCACCCCCGATAGCTTTAGTGATGGAGGTCAGTTTAATTCCGTTGCTTCGGCCTTGGCCCAAGCGGAAAAAATGGTCGCTGCTGGCATTGATATTCTTGACATTGGTGGTCAATCGACCCGACCCGGTGCGGCACAAATTTCCCTCGCGGAAGAGTTAGACCGGACAATTCCTGTGATTCGAGCGCTTCGAGAAAAATTTCAAACGGTGATTTCCATCGACACCACCCGTGCAACCGTGGCAAAAGAGGCGATCGCCGCTGGGGCCGATATTGTTAATGATATTTCTGGGGCGACCTTTGACGCGCAAATGCTGACAGTGGTACGGGATTTAAACGTGCCAATTATTTTGATGCACATCCGGGGCACACCCGAAACCATGCAAAGCCTGACGGACTACCAAGATCTGATTGCCGATCTGAAAACCTTTTTCCAAGGGCGCATCGCTGCCGCCCTAAAATTGGGCATCCCGAAAAATCACCTGATCCTCGATCCGGGCATTGGTTTTGCGAAAACGGCTCTGCAAAATTACGATCTAATCCGCCAGCTCCAGGATTTTCGCGCTTTAGGTTATCCTCTGCTGGTGGGGCCATCTCGCAAAAGTTTCATTGGCCACATCCTCAACGAACCAGATCCCACGCAACGGGTGTGGGGGACGGCGGCGGCCTGTGCCGGGGCGATCGCCTTTGGAGCTGATATCCTCCGGGTGCATGATGGCCCAGAAATGATCGATGTGGCGAAAATTGCCGATGCGATTTGGCGGCCTACAAAGAGCGCAGAAACTTAAAGAATTCGGTCAAGAAATTTTGAAGTTTTTCGTTATCGGCGTATTTTTTCTTGGAGAGTAACAGCGCCGTTTTACTATTAATTTCGCTCAGGGTCGGGTAAACATGAATCCCCGTTAAGGCCGAAACCGGTAAGCGATAGGTCATCGCCAGAACAATTTCATGGATCAGCTCCCCTGCCATTGGCCCTACCAGATGCGCCCCTAGGATTTCGCCGTTATGACGCACAATCAACTTATTAAAGCCCACGGTAGAATCCTCCGCCTGGGCGCGATCCACTGACGCGAAAGGCACTTTCAAAATCAGCACATCACCGTAACGTTTACGGGCTTGTTCCTCGGTCATGCCAACCCGTGCCACCTCCGGATCGGTAAAGGTTGCCCAGGGAATCACCCGATAATTGACGCTTTTGAGAAATAATTGCAGTGGATTCAGGGCATTTTGGAGTACCACAACGGCTTCGTAACCCGCCACATGGGTAAACTGATAGCCCCCAATCACATCGCCGCAAGCATAGATCCGACCATTGGTCGTTTGGAGTTTTTCGTTTACATGGATGCCTTGACTGTCGTAGTCCACTCCAGCGGCTTCTAGGTTGAGGGACTTGATATTGGGAGTGCGGCCCGTGGCCAGGAGAATTTCATCGGCGATCGCCGCCACCTGGGAATCATCCTCGGTGTAGAGGTGTTTTTTGCCCTTGACCACTGCTACCCGTTTTAACCGGGCATTTTTCAGAATGGTGATTCCTTCTTGGTTAAATTGTTGCTCCAGGACGGCGGCGGCGTCGGGGTCTTCTTTGGGCAAAAGGCGATCGCGGCTCGCAAACAGAGTCACTTCTGTCCCCAAACGGTGGAAGGCTTGCCCCAACTCACAGCCAATCGGCCCTGACCCAATCACCGCAAGGGATGCTGGCTGCTCTGTGAGGGAAAACACCTGTTCATTGGTAATAAAGCCCGCTTCCTGGAGCCCTTCGACGGGGGGGACAGCAGGCCGTGACCCGGTGGCAATCACAAAGGCGCGGGCCGTTAGCTTGCGACCATTGACGAGAAAAGTTTTGCCGTCGAGAAACTGGCCATCGCCAAAAATCACCTCGACCCCAAGCCCCTCAAATCGTTCTGGAGAATCATGGGGTTCAATGGTGGCGATCGCCTTTTGTACATGGCCCATTGCTTCTGAAAAATTAATTTCTGGCGCTTTCGTATGAACGCCGACCCGTCCTGCGTGGCGCACTTGGTGGGCAACTTTTGCCGCATGGAGAAAAGACTTACTGGGAACGCAACCATACCAGAGGCAATCTCCCCCAAGGCGATCCTTTTCGACCAGGGCCACCTTTGCCTTTAACTGGGCCGCTGCACTGGCCACCACGAGGCCTCCAGAACCACCGCCGATGATGACAATATCGTAATCCACAGCCACAGTTAAGTTTCTCCATTGGTGCAGTCAAGTGATTTTATTTTGCGCGAAAATTTCCCCTTTGTATCGCTAACGTTGGGATTTTCAGGAAATTTTTAACTCTTTTTCTGCTTAGCTTCAGTTTTGTCGCCCGCTTTCCCCAGGCCAAGGGGTGATTGTCTGAAACCACTACAATACGAGTTAATTAGTTGATTTACTCGATGGGAACTCCTTTGAAAATGTTACGAAAACTCTTGTTTGGCCTAACGCTCATGGTGGGTGCTGGCTTCAGTATGCCGGCCCAGGCGGATGTTGTTGCCTATCCTTTGGTTTATAACATCGATGACCAACCCTTTGAGGGGTATGTTGCCCGCAACGAAGGCTTTGGGAATGATCAGCCGATTGTTTTACTCGTGCACGACTGGGATGGCCTCAATCGCTACGAGAAAATGCGCGCGAATATGCTCTCGACCCAAGGTTATACGGTACTTGCCCTTGATCTGTATGGTCAGGGGGTACGACCAAAAAATGTCGCTGAATCCCAAGCAGAAAGTGGCAAACTCTATGGCGATCGCCAACTGATGCGCGAAAGATTACAATCAGGCTTAGAAGTCGCCAAGCAACTCGAAGGGGTTGACCCAGAAAAAGTTGCCATCATGGGCTATTGCTTTGGGGGGTCAGCGGTACTAGAAATGGCCCGGTCAGGGGCAGATCTCGACGGCTTCATTTCCTTCCATGGCGGCTTAGCCCTACCAGAAGGCCAAGATTACAGTGAAACCACAGGTTCCGTTTTAGTGCTCCATGGCTCCGCTGATCCTGTCTCTCCCATCGCTGAGGTGGCCGCCCTCGCCACAGATTTAAACGAAGCAGGCGTGACCTACGACATGGAAATCTATGGGGGTGGCTTGCACTCTTTTACCAAGTGGGATTCTAGCGATTATGACCCCCAAGCGGATCTCAAATCCTGGGATGAATTGCTCGAATTTTTAAAAACAGTTTTTTAAACCAGATCAATTTTTCATTTCAGAAAAGTTACAGTTCATTATCGGCAAGTTTTGGAAAAATATCATTCCAGGCTTGCTTTTTTGATGTTTTTCGCCACGGTAAAACAGCAATTAGTACAAATTTTTACATTATTAATTTCACGCCCATTGGGAAACTTTTCCGTGGCTTAACCTGTCATGGACTTTTACACAAGGATTGAGTTAAGCAGGATATTTAGCACCATGAAACCCTTCACACGTCAATGGGTACTGCTGGGCCTTATTCCCCTCCTGACTTTGGGGTCACTACTGCCCACATTGCCCGCCGCCGCTGACCCCAGAAGAAACAACACCCCCGAAAATTCCTACGAATACTATAGATATCGTTGGGATTATGATGACGATGATGACTGGGATGATTATGACGATGACGACGATGATCGCTATCGAGATCAATACCGTCGATACGACTGGCGAGATGAAATTTCTTCCTGGGATAGAATTTTTAATGACATTGATCGCAATTACAACAATCGTATTCCCCGCGAGCTTTTTTACTTCCTAAGACGTGACCAAAATCTGCGTCGGAGCCTGTTTCAAACCTTCGGTCTGCCTAGGGGAAATGACAGTTTGATCCGTGACATTATTCTCGGTGTTCTTTTTGATCGTAACTACAACAATTACAACAACTACCGTTATCAGCGCGGGTTTGACTACGGCATCGATGCTAGTTGCTTACCAGCCCGGTGGCGACAGGAATATTATCGCGGCAACCCAGTGCCTCCCTATTTGTTGCGGCAATGTGGTCGCGTGCGTTCGTATGATTACGATGATTAGCTAAAACGATTTCCCTAGGGTTGTTTCACTGAAGGGACATCGAGTCTACGGAACAAACCGAGGCTATAAAGATAGAGTGTGCCAACGGAACTGAGAAAGAGCACATAGGCGATCGCCTGGGCCAGATAAATTTTTTGGCGATAACCCAACAAAGATTTCAGCAGAATCCCCGGAAACTGTTTGTCGGGTAAAGTTTCTGACAAATCCCAAAGCTGAATCCCCAAAACGCAGGCTGGGGCAGGGGAAATGCAGAGGGCTTGATATTGGGTTTGGATCTGGGCGAAAAGGGCGATCGCCGCATCGATGTGCTTTAAAACACCGACCACCAGCCCCGCAATAATCAGCAGCAGAAAGATTCCCATCACCTGAAAAAATAACTTGATATTCAGCCGTACCCCCAGGGCAAAGAGGAGAAACCCTAGCACCGTTGCCACAGTCAAGCCAGCCATCGCCCCAAGACTCGGCGGCAGCCATCCTCCTTGGAATTGGGCCACGATAAAAATCACCGTTTCAAATCCCTCCCGGAGTACCGCAATAAAAATCAGGGAAAAAACAGCCCAGGCCGCCGTTTCTCTGTCCTGGAGTGCCGCTTGCAATGCCCCTTCGACGTCGGACTTTAAAGATTTGGCCTGGCGGGTCATCCAAATGAGCATCCAACTCAACATGGCGATCGCCACAACCCCAAAACTCCCTTCGAGGATTTGTTTAAAAAACTGGCGCATAGGCTCCATCCGCCGTTGCCACCTGTAACAGCAGCCCCCACAGACCCCAGCCCACCAGGACACTCGCCCCCAACCCGGCACCAATGCCACCATAGACCCACTTTTGGAGGGACATCTGCTGCGCTTTCGCCAGACAAGCCAAGACAATGCCCACCACCAGGGCCGCTTCAAAGCCCTCCCGCAACGTAATCACAAAGGCGGGTAATGCTGCACTAATTTCCATAACTGATCCCATCAATTTCGGTGACGTTTTTCGCTTGCGCAATGCTTTTTTGATCCTAAAGGATTTTCCTTAAGACCTAGGCGATCGCCAAAAGTCCCTTACTCTCACCATCGCTGCGATGAATATTTTGCATCCAAATTTTGCATAAAAGTGACGGCCAATCACGATTAATGCTTAACGGCTCTGACAATGCATTTTTTATCTTGACCGAATGGTCAAAAATGAAGCAACTCAAAAATGCTCACAATGCATTTTCTGCAACATTTTGCTCTTTATTGGCAACTGCAGAAAGTCATTTTATTCACAAAGTCATATTATTCACAACTTTTGGTCAAGGACACCAGGAAGGAAAGGAATACAGATAAACTCTTAGATAGTTGCCTTAGTGTGTGGCAGAGCATTGTCCATTGCAGCCGTCACCTAACATTTCATCGAATAACGCCACATGACCAACCTTACGCTTCTTCAGCTTTGTATTTGGCTTAGTCACAAACACGGGGACCCCCTGGATGGACTGCGTCAAGAGCTATTATTACGGGCGTTAGAAGGGTACAAATTAAAAGATATTCAGATCGATGGCTATTCCCACAGCTATGTAAAACGGGTTATTGCTCCGGATCTTTGGAAACGCCTCGGACGTTATTGTAACCAACGGGTGGGGATTCGTTCACTCCAGTTGGCTTTGACCACTAAATATGAGCAGCTCTCGGAACAAGAAAAGGCAGCGGTCGATAAAATCGTGCCCAACGGTATGGCCGCAACGACGGAGTCCCAAGTGCCAGCCCCAACACCACCCCAGTACCAAGGGATTCCGAGAAACAAGAATCATTTTTATAACCAAGAGTCAACCCTGCGCACCCTAGGGCAACGGCTCCAACAAAGGGATATTTCATTAATCTTCGTGCTAGGGGGTGGCGGCCTGGGAAAGACCACCCTTGTCAGCGAAGTGCTCCGGCACCACCCACCACTCCAGGAAAACACGCTCTGGTGTAACCTCAGCGATCGCCTCATGTTTGATCACAATTGGGCTTTGATTCAGCAGGAATGGGCTTTAGAAGAACACCCTGACGGGGCGATCGCCCAACTCCAGAATCATTTGCAACAGCAGCCGAAGATTTTAGTCTTTGACCACTGGGAACTACTCTTTGCCACCGCTTGTCTGTCGGGGAACTATCAACCGCAACACGTAATGTATGTGGAATTTTTAGAGGCGATCGCCCACCAGAGTCTAGCTGGCACCGTTGTCGTGATTTCCCGGGAACATTCCCCCGCCATCGAAGCCTTAGCCACGGATAACCCCAGGGTCACATTGATCACCGTCGAAGGCCTCAGTAATTTAGTCGCCCAGCAAATCCTCCAGGAATATAACCTCCAAGACCCAGAGCTTTGGGCTGATTTGGTCGAGACCTATCGCGGCAACCCCCTCAAGCTCCGGCTAATTGCCACGGGGATTCAAGAATGGTACGGCGGTTCTGTGGCGCAATTTCAAAACCAAGAAACAATTATCGGTGGCAATACCCTACGGGATATCCTCTACAATCTCACCTGCCGCATTAGCAACTCCGAACAGGAAGTGCTCTACTGGCTGATGTTGTGGGGCAAATCCATTACCCTCGAACAACTGCAGGCTAACTTTCATGTAGAAATGCCCTTTGCCAGTGAAGTTTGGGATGCGGTGCGCTCCCTTGACCGACGTTTCCTCCTGGAGAAAAAAGAAAATCATCGCCCCTACTTTGGCCTGCAACCGTCTATCCAGCGTTACCTCGCCCAGGAATTTACCCGGGAATGTTGCCAAGAAATTATCCAGGCGATCGCCACCTTACCCCAAACCCACTTTAATCACCTCAAACATTTCCCCCTCATGCCCCAGGGAGCCGATCCAAATATCCTGACTTCCCCCGTCATTTGCCCGATCCTGAAGGGACTGCAAAATCGTTATCGGGATTTTTCACAAATCCAAGCAAATTTGCGGCGACTTGCCCAAAACACGCCCCCTGCAAACTCCCTCCAGCACGACTATCGCCAAACCAATCTCACCCTTCTATATGAAACCTTAACGACCTATTTTCTCTAGCCCATCCGGAGATATTTAAAGGAAAAACTTTTCTGGGAATCTTCTGAGGCGATCGCCCTTCTCTGATAGACTTTGGGGTGTTTACAAAAAACTAAATGACTGGTGGTTTTGATCAACAGTCGCAGTCTGGAGGATAAAAAGCGTGGAAAGCACCCTCGGTTTAGAAATTATTGAAGTTGTCGAACAAGCGGCGATCGCCTCTGCCAAATGGATGGGGATGGGCGAAAAAGATACCGCCGACCAAGTGGCCGTTGAAGCCATGCGGGAACGGATGAATCAAATTCATATGCGCGGTCGCATCGTTATCGGTGAAGGGGAGCGGGATGATGCCCCCATGCTTTACATCGGTGAAGAAGTCGGTATCTGTACCCGTGAAGATGCCAAAGCCTATTGCAACCCCGATGAACTGATTGAAATTGACATTGCCGTTGACCCCTGTGAAGGCACCAACCTCGTCGCCAATGGTCAACCCGGTTCCATGGCAGTCCTCGCCATTTCCGAAAAAGGCGGTCTGTTCCATGCCCCCGACTACTACATGAAAAAATTGGCCGCGCCCCCAGCCGCCAAAGGGAAAGTTGACATTCGCAAGTCAGCCACCGAAAACATCAAAATTTTGTCTGAGTGCTTAAATCGTAGCCCAGAAGAATTAGTCATCATCGTGATGGATCGCCCCCGTCACAAAGATCTGATCAAAGAAATTCGGGCCACTGGCGCCCGGGTTCGTTTGATTAGCGATGGGGACGTTTCTGCAGCAATTTGTGCTGCCTTTGCTGGGACGAACATCCATGCGCTGATGGGAATTGGGGCCGCTCCAGAAGGGGTGATCAGTGCCGCCGCGATGCGTTGTTTGGGTGGTCACTTCCAAGGGCAACTGATTTACGATCCCGCCGATGTGAATACCCCCGAAAGTGCGGACTGGAATCGCGAAGAAAATATCAAACGCCTCAAGTCCATGGGCGTTGAAGATCCGGACAAGGTTTACGAAGCAGAAGAATTAGCTTCCGGTGAAACGGTTCTGTTTGCGGCCTGTGGGATTACCCCCGGCACCCTCATGGAAGGGGTTCGTCTGTTCCATGGTGGCGCACGCACCCAGTCTCTGGTTATTTCTAGCCAATCCATGACGGCTCGCTTCGTGGATACCATTCACATGTGGGACAACCCCCAAAACATTCAACTCTAGGATCAAACTTGACGGCGATCATTGGAGTTTAATCTGTCTGCAACAAAAGGGCGATCGCCAACGAGGGGTCGCCTTTTTTTCGTGCGCTGTCAGCGATTGGGATGCCGTAAAGTTACATAAATTTTCTTTACAAAACCTTTTGTCCCTAAATGTTCGGAGACTACATTGCATAGGAAGTTAAAAAAATCCTTTAATAGAACTCTGCGCTTCCCTTGGATGTTGGAGCCCTAGAGAGATCAAACCTTTAGAGAAAACCCCATGAATATCGTTGTTGTTGGCCTGAGTCATAAAACAGCCCCCGTCGAAATCCGCGAAAAACTCAGTATTCAAGAAGCGAAAATGGACGAGGCGATCGCCCACCTCAAATCCTACCCCCACGTAGAGGAAGTCGCCGTTATCAGTACCTGTAACCGCCTTGAAATCTATGCCGTCGTGCAGGAAACAGAACAGGGCGTGCGGGAAATTTGCCAATTTCTCGCGGAAACAGGACAACTCCAACTCAACCGCCTGCGCCGTTACCTCTTCACCCTGCTGCACCAAGATGCCATTCGTCATTTATTGCGAGTCGCTGCGGGCCTAGAAAGCCTCGTTCTCGGCGAAGGCCAAATCCTCGCCCAGGTCAAAGCCGCCCACAAACTTGGCCAACAGCACAAAGGTCTGGGCCGCTTACTGGATCGGATGTTCAAACGGGCGATCACTGCCGGGAAACGCGTCCGCAGTGAAACCAACATCGGCACCGGAGCCGTTTCCATTAGCTCCGCCGCCGTGGAATTGGCCCAGATGAAGGTCAAGGATCTTTCCGATCAAAAAATTGCGATTATCGGTGCCGGGAAAATGTCGCGCCTGTTGGTGCAACACCTCGTTTCTAAAGGAGCCGAAGACATCACTATCGTCAACCGTTCCGAACGGGGGGCGCGGGATCTCGCGAAAAAATTCCCCGATGTGGATCTGCAATTAGAACTGTTGCCAGAGATGCTCAATGTTGTTGAACAGGCGGACATTGTCTTTACCAGTACCGGGGCGACGGAACCGATTCTCGACCGGGCAAAACTGGAAAATCTCGATCTTCACACGTTAATTTTGATCGATATTTCTGTGCCCCTTAACGTTGCTGCCGATGTGGAAGAAATCGCCGGCGTGCGTTTATATAATGTGGACGCCCTCAAGGAAGTAGTGGCCCAAAACCAAGCATCCCGCCGCAAAATGGCCGAAGAAGCCGAAGCCCTTTTAGAAGAGGAAGTGGAAAACTATATCCAATGGTGGCAGTCCCTCGAAACCGTTCCGACCATTAGTTCCCTACGCAGCAAAGTCGAAAGCATTCGGGAGCAGGAGCTGGAAAAAGCCCTCTCTCGCCTCGGTGCAGAATTTGAAGAGAAGCACCAGGAAGTCATTGAAACCTTGACCCGGGGGATTGTTAATAAAATTCTCCATGATCCGATGGTGCAACTGCGAGCCCAACAGGATATCGAAGCCCGTCGAGTTTGTCTACAATCGCTGCAGATGCTGTTTAACCTCGAAACGGAAGAGGCGATTTAGCAAGAGCCTAAGGCATTATTAAACCCAATAAATTTCGGTTTGAGCCGGTGTTTTCGCTAGGATGATGAACGCGGAGACTCCGGCTCTGTAAGTTTATTTTTTAATTTCTTTTAAATTTCTGAGGTAAATAAATGCGCCAAAATCGATGGAAAAAGGCGATCGCCAGTTTGTTGATCGTGATTAGTTGTACGTTGGCTGCTTGTGGTGGCGTTGGTAGCCTCCAGGGCTATAGCAATGGCACCTATGGCTATCAGTTTCTTTATCCCAATGGTTGGATTCCCGTTGACGTCAGCAAGAGCGATACTGGCGTAGATGTGGTGTTTCGGGATTTGGTGGAATATTCCGAAAATTTGAGCGTCATTATCAGTGATGTTCCCGCCGATAAAGCCTTAAACGATCTCGGCACCCCCACCGACGTTGGCTATCGGTTCATGAAAGAAGCAAGCCAAAATAGCGATCGCCAACCTGAATTGATCCGGGCCGAAAGCCGCACCGACAAGGGCCAAACCTATTACACCCTCGAATATCGCGTCACCCTCCCTGAAGGTCAAATGCGCCATGACCTCGCCACCGTTGCCGTCAAGCTAGGCAAACTCTATACCTTCAATCTCTCGACCCGCGAAAGCCGTTGGCCCCAAGTGGAGAAACTCTTTAACGCGATGGTCAATTCCTTTAAGGTCTAATTGATGAGCCATATTGAAGCAATATTTTTGACACCTTGATCCGCCAGTGCATCCACCTGGGTATGCTGTAATTGCCTTTGTTTGCGCCGCCTTATCTCAAAACACCATGGAATTTGTCCTTGCGTCCGCTTCCCCAGCCCGTCGTCGTTTACTCCAAGGCATTGGGATCAACCCCATTGTCCACGTGAGTCACTTTGATGAATCCCAAATTCACCATGATGATCCGGCCCAGTTGGTCGAAGCCCTCGCTGCGGCCAAAGCAAAAACCGTGGCCCAACATCGCCAAGATGCTTTAATCCTCGGCTGCGATTCGGTGCTCCATGTCCGGGGCGAAATCCTGGGGAAACCGGCCTCCCCTACTGAGGCGATCGCCCGGTGGCAAACCATGCGGGGCCATTACGGTTTGCTCTACACAGGCCATGCCCTCGTGGATCAAACTCAAAACCAACTACTCGTGCGCCACGGAGTCACCAAAGTCTATTTCGCGGCCATTGACGATGACACCATTGCGGCCTATGTGCGCAGCGGTGAACCCCTACAATGTGCAGGGTGTTTTGCCCTTGAAGGAAAAGGGGGGCTTTTTATCGAAAAAATTGAAGGCTGCCATAGTAATGTTATTGGCTTGAGCCTGCCGCTATTGCGGGAAATGCTGACCCACCTCGGCTATACCGTTCAGCACCTGTGGCCCTAGGATCAGCGGCAATGTCAAACAAATAGGGCAATGTTACATTTACTGGCATTTTACCAACGACATTTTAGGGATGGGATATTCTGAGAAGAAATAACATCCGCTCAGCCATCATCCCCAGGCTTTTATCCATACTGCGCCCCCATTTTTGCGCCAACCCAGTGACCAAGGAGATTCCACCATGTCCTTAAGCGATGAATTTAAGCAAGCCCTCCGCAGCGGCGACCTTTCCAAAGCCTTTACGATGGTGGCGAGTAAGGCAGCAACCCTAAATATTACAACTCGCATTGTCCGTCATCCTGACCAGGGTGAGCCCTACCCTCCCGATACGAGCCTCCATACCCAAGTCGATCTCATTAATGGCACCGTCGAAAATGATGTCGGCGAGGCCGTACTTAATAACGCTCAGTACCAAAATCTCCAGCATTTTCACCAACAGCAGGTTGCCCTGGGTCACCGTAAAATTCAAGAGAATTTCCAGGGTTTGCAGCAGCTATTTCAGTTGCTCGTGACCCTGCAGCAATATGACCGCTTGATGAATGCCGAGGAACCCCTAGACCTGAAATTCCTTGAAATTCCTAACCAAACGCTCATGGCCGCCACGGTTAAGGTTGTTGAGCCTTTTTCAGAAACGCCGCCGGAGAGTGACAAAATTCCCCCTCTTGCCCATAACCCCCCTGCCAACGGTAGCCCCAGAGGCCCCGACCGAATCAGCTGCGGAACCTCAGCCCAGCCTTGTCGCAGAAAAGAACGAGGCGAAGGATCTAGCGGATGCTGATTCTCTCAACTTTTTAGATAATTTTGCGGAAATTGTCCTGGATGAAACGCCAGAGGCGACCCTGACGACCCATGAGGCCCCAGAAATTGAAGATTGGGAAACCCCCGTTGATAGCACGGCGGCAGAACGGGCCAACGGCGATCGCCCCGATGCCTATGTCCCCAATTTGGCAGATTTTGAAGTAGACAGCGATCCCTTCGGAGATGAGGCAGTAGACGATTTAGAATTAGAAGATTTACTCGAAGACCCTGAAACTCCCGTAGCAGAGACAGCGACATCGTTAGAAACCACGGATCTAGATGCGGTCGATGATGAGACTTTATTTGCATTTTTGAATCAGGATTGGCACAATCACCCAGGCGTCACAGAGATCACGTCCCTCGATGGGCCGGAGACAGACCGATTGCCTTTACCTCCCCTTCCGGAAAATTGGTTGGAGCAGGAACTGGCCGCAGAAGCAGAGGCTTTACCTGATCTGGCAGAGTCCGAAGCTAATGATGGTGATAGTGAAGCAGACTTAGGGGACTTCAATGAAACCATCGCTGACTTTGGGGAGGATATTTTCATAGAGGATCTGGCCCTCGGCGAACTCCCGGAAGATGAACTTGGCGATCGCCTAAGCCAAGCCTTCCCGGATGTCACCACCGCCAATTTTGACAGTGACCCGGAAGCCTCATCAGAGTTGACGACAGATGAGGCCTTGCCCAGCGAGGAATTCAGCGAAGAAGAATTAGACTTTACGGACTCTGATTTAGAACGTTTAGAGACTTTGGCCGCCGCTGACTTGGACGATCTTCTGGGGAGTAATGAAGAAACGCTCATTGAAACTACCGAAGCAGATGCGGCGATCGCCCCCGAAGAAACCATTACAGATCACCAAGACCTACCCACGGATCTAGAGGATTTGGACGCCTTTGATTTCAACCTCTTCCCCACAGATTTAGACGAAAATACCCTCGGCCCCTTAAATGCCCCAGACCTTGGCAGTTCAGACTTAGCCCTGGATCTAGAATTAGATGACGACGGAGACCTAGACCTCGATCCCGATGCTTTTGATGCCGATTTTGAGCTTGGGGCGGATCCCTTGGCAACGGCAGATCCCCTAGCCGAGGAAGACTTCGATCTGCCCAGTGATTTTGAGCTTGATCTCGAACCCATTGATCATTCCAACAATATTAGTGATGATTCTGGGTCAGATACCGATTCCCTAGAAGCTCCAGAAGCTCTATCTGAAGAAGATTTTGAGCAATTTGACGATTTTGAGTTTGACCTCGACCAGATGGATCTCTCTGGGGAAATGGCCCTTGATCCCCTCGATGCATCCTTTGATTTAGATCTAGAACAACAAGACTTCACCGAGGATATTCACATCGCCCCTGCTGATCCTGATGCCCCACCAGAATCCACGACGGATTCCGACGCTTGGCTGTCAGAGAGAGCCGACCCAGAGGAAGAAGATGCCGATATCTTTAACCTAGGGGAACTCGATGAGGCAGCACTGCTTGACTTTGATCTCGATCAAGACCATCTCTCCGAACTTGAAATCGAAGCCCTTGATCACCAAGAAAATTCCCACGACTTTGAGGCCAGTGAGTTCAGCAAAGAGACTGTGATTCAGGCAGATTTTCAACAGCCAGATGATCTTAGTCCGCAAGATGCTGCAGCCCTGGATTTTGACGACTTAGACCTTGACCTTGACCCCCAGACTTTACCACCGGAGGGCATGGCCCTTTGGGATGATGATCTTGACCTTACAGCCGATCTCCCTTCCCTAGGAGATGAAAGCAACGGCACCAGCGAGGCCAATCATCACCATGACGCAACAGCCGCCCCGACCAATGATTTCAGCGATGATAGTTGGTTAGAGGAACTTGATCTATCGGGTGAACTAGATCCTAATTTCGATCTTGCCCTTGATGGGGAAAATTCAGCGATAGATATCACCAGCCTTGATAATCTGGATCAAGAAAGTGCCATTGATCTATCCGCCAGCGATGAGGCGATCGCCCCCCTAGGGGATCTAGATTTAGAAGAAGCGCTAGCAGATTTAGAAGAACTGAGTGCCTTTGATAGCAAGGACTTTGATGATTTTGATTTTGGAGACGAGGCGCCTCTTTTTCTAGAAGAAGAGTCCTAGGTGTTACTGCTAACGACGCTCCCAATTGTTTCATCCCACTTTTTTGGTCTCCCATGAATCGTTCTGCTCCCGAAGCCAAATCCCCTCAGCCCCAGCCTGCTGCCATGGACCCATTTATCCAGGCTCTAAATCAGGTTTTTCTGGATGCAACCACCTTAGAGGTCAGTACGATGGTGGTCGATGCCATTGATGGTCAGCGATTCATTCCCCAGGAGGTTTATCAAGATTTGTATTATCTCAGGGAGGATACGCTCAGCCAGCAGCATTATTCCCCCGATTTACAGGCGGCCTACGGCAATTTGCGATCGCAACTGGCGCGACAATACCACGCCCTCCTTAGGGAACCGACACACCCTTTGTATCATGGCGAAAACTCCGGCCCTCTACCCCCACTCCCTAATCCCACGGGCAATGCCCAAGATCAGCGGCAAATTCAAAATCTACTTGGCGATCGCCAATTTCTCTGTTGCCTACGCAAACTAGGAGAACTAAAAATTGCCCTTGACCAACGCAAACGACAGCACCAACAAGCGAAACAGCCCCTCCCCGAAGGCATTATTTACGCGAAAACAATCCTGCAACTGGATGGCACCATTGCGAATACCTACACCGAAGCCCTGATGAGCCATCCCCACTGCACGACAGTCCTCCAGGCCCACCAGCACAATATCCAAACCAGCGAACAGCAATGGCAGGGACTCTTAAGATTTTTTATCAGTCTCATTCAAGGCACGTTCAAACGACAACCCAAACCGAGTTCACAAACGTCCAAAGCCCGACCAAGCCTCCCCAGAGCGCCCCTTGCCAAGCCCCAATAGTTTCCTCTGTCATTTACGCTTTTTGCCCTTCCTCCCGTGACTGTTTCCGCACACCCCTACATCCAACTGGATCAAGAACAGCTAACGCCGCCACCGCAGTCCACACTCTGCCACGGGGTTTTATTTGTGTTGGATCACGATGCCCTTTTGCAGCTCCTAGCGCTCAAAAACCAAGGGCAAACCCTAACGTTTACCGATGAGTTCAACCTCACTTGGCGAAAATATGTGCTTTTTCGAGAAGGTGATTGGCCCCAGGCGTCCCTCTCTTTTCTGTTGCGTTACGAAGGGATCAACGTTTTGAAAACCCAAATTGGACTTGATGGCGGTGTGTTGCACCAAGTGGTAGCGGATCTACTGCCGTCGCCTTCCCTCTATCAACAGTTAGCAGAAATTCAAGGGTGGTTTATTGGGCAATTATTGACGCAATTACCCTGGCGACAACGAAAGTATGGCTTCAGTTATCTTGCCTGGCCCTTGGCGATCGCCTTTGTATTCATCTCTGTGATCTTGGGTTGGTCAACGCTGATGATGCAACCCCTACTGTGGATCCTCGTTCCCATCGTCTTGGGTCTGCTCGGCTGGGGATTGCAGACCTTATTACGACAATGGCGATATCCCCTAAAACGCTGGTTGCTCTCCCAGGTACTTTATGGCCGCTTTGCCCAGCGCGATCGCCTTAGAAATTGGGGACTCCGCTGGCTCCATTACCTTTGATCGCTGATCAATTAACGCCAAAGCAAACTTGGGCCTAGGAGTTCATTGGCTCCGAGACCTGAGTTGTCTCCCCGTGGTTTACCCGCGACGGCAACTCCAGGCAGTAACCCGCCCCATAAACCGTTTTGATGTACTGGGGACGACGGGGCTCCGGCTCTAACTTCGTGCGCAGGTGGCGAACGTGCACCCGGATGGTCTCAATATCATCGGAAGGATCATAACCCCACACTTCCTTGAGGATTTCGCTGGGAGAAATGGTCTGGCCGTGACGTTGCAGGAGACAGTGGAGTAATTCAAATTCAAGGTGAGTCAACTTGATGGTCTGATCAAACCAAATCGCCTCGAATCGCTCTGGGATTAATGTTAACGGGCCGTAGTTCAAAATTTCTGTGTGTTTGGCGGCCTGGGGAATGCGATCGCTCCGTCGCAATAAAGCCCGCACCCGCACCAACATTTCTTCGACTTCAAAGGGCTTCGTGAGGTAATCATCAGCCCCGGCATTAAAGCCATCCACCTTATCTTGGGTCTGTCCCAGGGCGGTTAACATCAAAATGGGGATATCTGCTGTGCGTTCTTCCCGCCGGATCCGTTGACAAACGGTAAACCCGTCCACTTTCGGCAACATCAGATCCAGCATGACCAAATCGGGTTGTAGCTGCACCGCCAATGCCTGACCTTTAATACCGTCTTCGGCACGACTGACGTCATAACCCGCCATTTCAAGGTTTATCGCAACCAATTCGGCGATCGCCGGATCATCATCAATAATTAAAATTCGAGGCATCACAACCAAGCTAAAGCAACTGCTTCTATCTTAAAAGGAAAATTCAAAAGGATTAAGGAATTTTCACAAAATTCCCCGGTCATGACAATCAAAATTTATGGATAATCGGCCTTATTCTTTGATTTTCAAAGGTTTCATCCACTCGATCTATTTAGAAAGAACATTACAGATTACCAAGCAATGTTAACTTTTGCGTAAATTTATCGGCACTCAGCCTCAAAAATCTAAAGAAAATCTTAAGGCGACAAGCGTGCTTTTTGGGCGCGATTCTTATGGTACCAAGCTGCAATTTCTGGACACCAAGTTTCAAAGTGAACAAATAATAATTCACAAAGTTGTTGGGCTTCTAGTTGGGCGTCTTTTTTCCAACGCAAATCTAACAAATGCATCAGCGATCGCACATTACAACTCATAACAAAGTGTTGCCGTGCATCAAAAGGAATCAAACTCCGAGCGTGCTCCTCTGCCAAGCCTTCTTCAATCCGTTGCCGATAGCGATCGCAGGCAGCCAGACACCATTCCTTATCCGCCTGGCGTTGTTCTTCTGAGTAAAAATATTTTTTCCCTTGACGATTGTCATACTTACCCACAGGCCGCAGGTAAAAGACCTCTTCTACGTCCCGCTTGCCTTCTGCAACGTCAATAATCCGCTGTCCTGTATAGCGGAAAGAATTGTGCACAACAACACCATTCGCCACAAAATTATGCCAAGGCCCTTGTACTTCCAGATCGTAGGTGGGCTGGATCCCAAGATATTCCACGGCAACCACCTTCACCGGATGCGCTTTTAAGCGGGGACCGCTATCTTTTGACTCGATCTGAAAACGAAGGAGCTTTTGTGAACATACTCGATCATTACGACGAGAATTATTAACGACAATCTCTAGATGCTGTCGATGACCCGCAGGAAGTTTTAATTGAAATTTCTTGGCCCAATGGCGAATCACGTCTGGGGAGCAGTCACAAATAATAGCAATTTGCTGAGCTGTTAACCCTTGTTTTACCTGTGCGGCTAACCAAGATTGCTGACTGTAGAGAGCATCGGGACGGACAACGCCGTTGGTCATGACTTCACAGGTTTTTGTCACTGCTAGGACTTGATGATCTTCATCGGTCATTAAACCCAGAGCTTCTCCCATACGTTGCCAGCCTTGGGTCGTGTAGAGACGATGATTAACGGTGCAGTCAAGGGTTTTTCCATCGGCTAAGGTCAGGCGATAAACGGGCTGCTCACCGCTACTCATTACATCTTGGAGATGGCCAATTTCAAAATTACCAGTGTCCTCATTCAGCACCCTTAGTGACATTTTTCGCAAGCGAGTTTTGCAGTCGCGGCGGTAAAAGCCCGGTTGTTCACCTTTGCGACCACGAATTTTGCGTTCCCGTATGGCTTTTTCTCCGTTGTGCCAGAGGTCATGGAGATCGCTAATTTTAATTTTGCGGAGAGATCCAGAGGCTTGAACAAAGGTGATTTCTGTATCTCCGGCGAGGCACTGTACATCAAAGGAGACGCCCACGCGATGAGTCCGGATTTGCTGCATCATCGAGTGGGGAAAATAGCCCACATTAAAAACAATCTGGGGATGTTCCAGGGGGCCATAGTGACCGCGACCACCCGCCAAAAGATGTTTGACAATTAACTCCCCCGCTTTTTGTTCGTCTGGAAAATTACTCTGTTGTTCCCACACAAATTCCTCGCAGTAGTCCTGGTGCATGGCACTCCAGATGGTTTGTTGGGGGTTGGGGGTAGAGCGGAGCACTTCAACGCGAAATTTATCCATGACAATTCAAACTCAGGAGCAAATGGAGATACAGGGAAAGAAAAGATTTGATTTCACCATAGACAAAAATAAGCGATGTCCATGGGGGTTGTAATAAAAATTGGGGCGATCGCCAAACACATTCAGAATCTATCTAGACCCTGGGCAAAGTGACTTTTCCGGCTTGGTTTTGGTATTTGCCCCCCCGATCAGAATAGGTGGTATTGCAAGGATCTCCTTCAAAGAAAAGTAGTTGCACAACCCCTTCATTGGCATAAATACGGCAGTCGGTACTAGAGGCATTGCTAAATTCAAGGGTGATTGCACCGCACCAGGAAGCCTCTAGGGGAGTTGTGTTCGCAATCAGACCGACACGGGCATAGGTGGACTTACCAAGACAGATCGCGGTGACGTTGGGGGGCATCTGAATTTTTTCGAGGGACACGCCCAAACCATAGGAATTAGCCGGAATAATAAAGTAGTCACCGTATTCATCGCGCTTGAGGTCAACCCGTTCAAGGTTTTCCGGGCTGAAGGCTTTGGGGTTTACAACGGTGCCAGGGATGTGGCGGAAAATGAGAAATTCTTCGGGGCTGAGGCGAATATCGTAGCCATAGCTAGAAAGGCCGTAGCTGAGGGCCGGTACAGTCTGCTGGGGGGACAGTTGGATCTGGCGGATCAGTGAGGCTTCAAAGGGAGAAATCATCCCCTGTTGGGCTTGTTCGAGGATCCAAATATCGTTTTTCAGCATGTTCCCTACGGCAAAAATCAGACATTATATATTCCCACAACTGCTTACAAATTTATAGGCCTACGGCTAGGCGATCGCCCCTGGAATCCCCCAACCGCGCCCCCGGAATTCCCCAACCGCCAAAAAACACTCCCTGCTTTAAAATACCGTTTGTAGCCAAATCGCTTTAAAATCAAGCCATTATAACCAGACAAAGGAGTATTTCCATGAGCGCAGAAAGCATGATGTTCAACGGCTTTATCATTGCCATCACCGCAGTCCTCTTTGGTGTAGCTTGGGGATTTTTGATCCTCAAAATCCAAAATAAAGCAGGCAAAGCCGAATAGGTTCAGCACACGATTGTTAGGATAGGGGTATAGCCTTATATCCCTCCCTCACTGGCGATCGCCCTCCACAATCATGTTTAACTTTTTTAAAAATAAACAAACCGAACCAGCCGCTCCGCCCCCACCGCAAGACCCAACACCACGGATCGAATTTTTCAACGGCATCAGCGAAGAACTCAGCAACGTTAGCCTGCAGCGCAACCCCAAAACAGGGGTCAAATCCGTCTCCATGACCTTTGCCCAACTCAATGCCCTTGACCGTTTCCAGAGCTTTACCGCTGGTTCTAATGGCATTGTCCGACTGATCGACGAAGAAGGAGACATCGCCGTTACCCCCTCCAGTTGCCGCATCGTCTTTGGTGGTGAAGAAGGAGACGAACTGCGGGGCGTCATTTGTCGCTTTGAAATTGATAATGCTGACCACTGGGAAAGATTCATGCGTTTCATGCACCGCTACGCCGATGAACATGGTTTTGCCTATGGTGAAAGTGCTGAGACCTCCAATGAACCATCCCCATTAACATCAGAAACAGATTCAGAAGCTTAGGATGCAGGATTAAGCCCCTTGTCATCCCAAAAGCGCATCGATCCCCATAAAGAGTATCAGCGGTTACGAATTTAGCGAAGAAAGAATGTGATTCTTTATCACAACTTCTTGCGGTGGCGAGAGATTTTTAGGCCATTCGAACTATCAGCAGGAAAATAAACAATTGTCGGAATCAAATAATATTGGTCTCCTCACAATGGGAAAGAATAATTTCCTCGTTTATTTTCTTGATATTCATAATTAATTGATTAGTTCGAACTCCCATAAGGTCGAAAATTGACAGTCTGACCTGCAGCTTGAGAATACTCTTTTTAGGATGGTAAACAATGCTTGGAGAAATGTGGTCATTTAATGGCAGGTATAAGATCCTGCACATGACCTGGTTTGCTTTTTTCCTGTCGTTCGTGGTGTGGTTTAATTTTCCACCTTTCGCAACCACCATCGCCCAGGACTTTGGCTTAGACAATGCTCAACTAGGCACAATCGGGTTGTGTAATGTTGCTTTGACGGTGCCCGCACGGATCATTATCGGCATGCTGTTAGATAAATACGGCCCCCGGTTAACCTACTCATTATTGTTGATCTACGCTGCGGTTCCCTGTTTGATTTTCGCGACGGCCCAGAGCTTTAATCAACTGGTATTAGGACGCCTCTTGATGGGGATTGTTGGGGCTGGTTTTGTGATCGGGATTCGGATGGTCGCAGAATGGTTTCCCCCCAAAGATGTGGGTACGGCAGAAGGCATTTATGGGGGCTGGGGCAACTTTGGCTCGGCATTTTCGGCCTTTACCATGGTGATTTTTGGGATCATTTTGGCCTTCCTCCCCGGTGCGTTTAATTTCGGCCAGCCGGAAAGTTTTAAGATTCTCTTTTTCCCGGAATTTAATACGGCTATTTTGAATTGGCGGGCGGCGATCGCCGGTACAGGGATTATCGCGGCTTTGTATGGGATGTTGTATTACTTCAGCGTAAGTGATACCCCCCCTGGGAAAACGTACCACCGCCCGAAGAGTGCCCGGGGCATAGAAGTCACCACCAAAAAGGATTTCTGGTTCCTGTTGGCCATGAATTTGCCTTTGACCCTGATTTTGATGGTGCTGGCGTGGCGTTTGCAAAAGGTGAATTTTTTAAATGGCACTGGCTTGGCGATCGCCATCCTGGCGCTAGTGGGTCTCTACCTGTTCCAGACCTACAACTGCTGGACTGTGAATAAGGACTTAATGACCGGGAAAAAACGCTATGCCCCGGAAGACCGCTATGACTTTAGCCAAGTGGCCATTTTAGAACTGACCTATATTGTGAATTTCGGTTCTGAGCTTGCGGTGGTGACCATGTTGCCGGCTTTCTTTGAAGGCACCTTTAGTTTAGACAAGGCAACGGCGGGAATTATTGCTTCTAGCTATGCGTTTATGAACTTGATGTCTCGCCCAGGGGGAGGCTTAATCTCCGATAAGATGGGCAGCCGGAAATGGACAATGGTTGTCCTCACGGTGGGCATGGGGATTGGTTATCTCCTGATGAGTTCGGTGGCGGGAACTTGGCCCTTGGCGATCGCCGTTTTGTTAACGATGGCCTGTTCCTTCTTTGTGCAAGCCGCAGAGGGTTCAACCTTTGCGATTGTTCCCCTCGTCAAACGACGCATTACCGGACAAATTGCTGGAAACGTTGGCGCCTACGGCAATGTGGGAGCAGTGGCCTATTTAACAGTGCTATTGTTGCTCACCGAAGCTTCGGCAGGGGCCAATGGGGGCGAACCCGTGATGGCAGCGGTGAATGCCGGTTTCTTCCAAGTGTTGGGGATTACGGGTTTAATTGTTGCTTTCCTCTGTGCCTTTTTCCTCAAAGAACCCAAGGGTTCCTTTGCTGAGTTCCATGAAGGCGAAACGGAAATGACAGCGACTCCTCCCGTTGAGGAAGAAGCAACCTATTAGGTTTTTGAGATTAGTTTAGGCACAACCTGTAAAACAAAAGTCATGGCAAGTAATGGCGTTTTACAGGTTTTTTCTATTACGCGCTTTGGGGCCATGGTAAGTCTCTCTTGATCATCGCCCCAGGGGATTTTTTCCTTAACTAATGCCATTTAATTTTCTGGCATTTTTTAACTCTATTATTGAAGTCTTAAAGTTAGCGGTTTAGCAATGGATCAACGCAAAACGAAAACCCTTTGTCCCTATTGTGGTGTTGGTTGTGGCCTCGAAGTTTCTGAGGTGATCAAAAATGAACAACCCACCCTCAAAGTCATGGGCGATCGCCAACATCCATCCAGCCTCGGTAAAGTCTGTGTTAAGGGCGCGACCATTGCCGAATCCCTCGATCAAGACCGCTTACTCTACCCCATGTATCGGCGATCGCTACAGGATCAATTCCAGCGCATCAGTTGGGATGACGCCTTTGAGCTAATTGTGGAGCGAATCAAAACGGTACAGGCAACCCTCGGTGTTGAAGGCATTGCCATGTATGGCTCCGGACAACTCCAAACCGAAGACTATTACACCGCCCAAAAACTCCTCAAGGGCTGCCTCGGCACCAACAATTTCGATGCCAACTCCCGCCTTTGTATGTCCTCCGCCGTGGCGGGCTATATCCAGAGCTTTGGGGCCGATGGGCCGCCCCCCTGCTACGAAGACCTAGAATTAACCGATTGCGCCTTTATCATCGGCAGCAATACCGCTGAATGTCACCCGATTGTGTTTAATCGCCTACGCGAACACCACAAACGCTCTAAAGCAAAATTAATTGTCGTTGATCCCCGCCGCACCAAAACCGCCGAAGTGGCCGATCTTCACCTGGCGATCAAACCCGGCACCGATATTGATTTACTCAACGGCATTGCGCATCTATTACTGAAATGGAGCAAAATCGATACCCTCTTCATCGATGAATGTACCAAGGGCTTTTCTAAATATGCGATGCTCATCCAGAGCTACACTCCCGAAACGGTGGCCCGACGCTGTGGGATTCGCATTGATCACCTCGAACAAGCCGCAAAATATTGGGCCAATGCGGACAATGTTCTGTCCCTGTGGTCGATGGGGATGAATCAATCCGCTGAGGGCACAGCCAAGGTACGCACCCTAATTAATTTGCACCTAATGACCGGAGAAATTGGCAAGCCGGGGGCCGGGCCTTTTTCCCTCACAGGTCAACCCAATGCCATGGGGGGCAGAGAAGCGGGAGGACTGGCCCATTTACTGCCCGGATATCGCCTCGTCAAAAATCCAGAGCACCGCGCCACCTTAGAAAAAGCCTGGCAATTACCCCCAGGAACCATTTCACCACTGCCCGGAAAAGATGCCTGGGCAATGATCGAGGGGCTAGACAGGGGGACAGTGGGTTTGTTGTGGGTGGTGGCGACGAATCCAGCGGTGAGTATGCCCGATTTGGAACGCACCAAGGCCGCACTGTTAAAATCTCCTTTCACCATTTGCCAGGATGCCTATTACCCCACGGAAACGTCTAACTACGCCCATCTCCTCTTGCCAGCGTTGCAGTGGGGCGAGAAAACAGGCGCAATGACCAATTCGGAGCGAGTTGTGACCTATTGTCCCCAGTTCCGCGATCGCCCCGGTGAAGCCTGGGCTGATTGGGAGATTTTCGCCGAGGTAGGACGCCGCCTCGGATTTCAGCAACAGTTCCGGGCGGTATCTTCAGCGGAGGTTTACGCAGAATTTGTGCAGCTCACGGGCGATCGCCCCTGTGATATGACGGGGCTAAGTCACCAACGTTTGGCCACCGAAGGGCCGATCCAATGGCCCTGTCCCGCCAATGAGACCAAGAGCGATCCAGAAACAACAGCTGACAACCGGGGTTTATTGCAAAAATTATTCCACCAGGACGAACCCCTCAAGGGCAAACGGCTTTACACCGACCGACGGTTCCATACCCCCGATGGCCGGGCCAGATTTGCGGCGTACCACTCCCGGGGTCTGGCAGAGCCGCCAAACACCGACTATCCTTTTGTGCTGACCATTGGACGACTTTATGGCCATTGGCATACGATGACCCGCACGGGACGAATCAAAAAAATCCAAAAAATGCACCCAAATCCTTTCCTAGAAATTCACCCCCGCGATGCAGACCGTCTCAGCATTACCGATGGGGAAATGGTGGAAGTGCGATCGCCGCGCGGTATGGCCCGATTTCCAGCGCTGATCACGAAAAATATCACCCCTGGCACCGTTTTTGCGCCGATGCACTGGGGCGCTTTGTGGGGAGAAGATACCGAAGCTAATGCCCTGAGCCACGCCGAAGCCTGTCCCGATTCATTGCAGCCGGAATTAAAAGCCTGTGCCGTGAATGTGCAAAAAATCACCGGCCCTGTTCCCCAGGAAAAAGCGACAGCCGAGCCTGTATTGCAGCAGCTTTAGGACGATCCGAAACCTGGGTTATGATATCCCTTCTGAACGTGAGCAATTGGGGTTGGTATGGCAGTGGACTACGACTTGGTGGTGATTGGGGCAACGGGGGCCGGCATTGCGACGGCAAAACGGGCGATCGCCTCTGGTAAAAAAGTCGCTTTAGTGCAACAAACGGGGCAGCCACTCCAGGATCAACAGGTACTCGCCCTCGAAAAAACCTTGCTACACCTAGCCGAACAATCTCAACCAATGGATATTGCCGCTTGGGTCAAGGGGGCGATCGCCCCTGATGATTTCTATGAACCCTTGGCACGCCTGGCAGAAGCGGGCGTTGATGTGATCCCAGAAATGGGCAATTTTGTCTGGAAACCCAGCACCTGTTTTGTCACCGCAACCCGTCGCCTCCAAAGCAAACATTATGCGATCGCCACGGGCGCTACTTGGGCTACGCCTCCCCAGGATGGTTTTTTAAGCCCCACTGACCTCTTAAATCCAGAAATTTGGCGCACCCTGCCAGAAAAAATTGTCCTTGTCGGTCACGATCCCCATTGTCTTACCCTTGCCTACTGCCTCGCAAAATTAGGAAAAACAGTCACGTTAATTAGCGCAAAAAGCCTATTGCCCACGGAAGATCCTGACTGCGTCCAACGGTTACAGACTTGCCTCGAAGTGGCGGGGGTAACGCTCCAGTTTGGGATCATCCCAGACCTTTTTAACCAGGAAAATAAAGCCGTCATTTGGGCCAAAGAGCGCCGGGGTTTAACGACGCAACTGAATTTGCCCCCCGATTTTTGTCAGCCGCCCCAGATGTGGCTACGGGTTGATCCTGAGCTTAGAACTCCCCGCAGCAATATTTATGGGGTCGGGCCAGTGCTTGGCGGTTATGCTTTGCCGGAATTGGCGATCGCCGAAGCGACAACCCTCGTGAACAATATGGCCCAGCGCCGGAAAATGCCCTGTGTTTACGGCGAAATTCCCTATCGTTTGTTTGAACCGCTACCTTTTGATCATGTGGGTGCCCAAGGTCAAAATCTGCCCCCCGACGCAAAAATCCTGAGTAAGACTCTAATGATCGATCGCGTTGATCAACTGCAATTTCCCCAAGACTTAACGCTCAAATTGTGGCTCGATGGCCAGGATCAACTGTTGGGGGCCACCATCCTCGGCGATCGCTCCGGCAAACTGATTTACCATTGCCGTGATTTGATTCAAACTAAAAAACCTTTCCAGACATGGGACAATCTCCTAGAAAATGCGGGCCTTTTGGCGGAGATGGTGTGGTGATGCAGCGTGAAACCCAAGCAAAATTTATCGTTTTTGAAGGGATTGACGGTTCCGGTAGCTCTACCCAAGCCGAGCTTTTGTATCAACATTTTCAGCGACAAAAGATCCCCGCCGTCCTCAGTCCCGAACCCTCCAACGGCATTATCGGCAACCTCGTTCGCGAGACCCTACGGCAACGGCTGCGCTTTACCACCGATCCAACCCAACTAAATCGGCAACTGGCCTATCTCTTCGCTGGCGATCGCCATGATCACCTTTACAACGAAATTGATGGCGTCTTTAAACAACTCGCTGCTGGGATCCAGGTGATTACGACCCGCTATTATTTTTCTTCCCTCGCCTACAACGCCAACAATGCCGCCGAATACGAATTTATTTACCGTCTCAATCAAGATTTTCCCAATCCCGATCTGGTGTTTTATTGCGATCTTCCCGTGGAGGTGGCCCTAGAGCGCGTCCAAAGGCGATCGCACCAAGAAATCTACGAAACCAAAGCCAAACTTACCCAAGTGCGCCAAAACTACCAACAAATTTTTCAAACCTATCCAGGGAATTGGCAACAACTCGACGCCACCCAACCCCCTGAAACCATCCACCAGCAAATTCTCCAAACTATTGCTGATTTTGTAACTGCTCCTGAATCTGGGTTGGACTAGGTGGCGTCCCGAACTCCTCTAGGGGCTGTAACTCCAAATCAAACCCATTCCCATTGGGCGGCGGTAGCGGCGTGCCACTATCGAGGGGCTCAAGCTGAAAATCATTATTCGGATTGACTCCCGGCACCTGGGGAATTGTCGGCGCACCTGGATTCAAGCCCGGAGTTTGTTGGCCCTCAAAGAAAGAATCAAGGGCCTGTTCCCCCTGGGTGCCTGCGCCCGTTCCCAAGGCGACCCGTTCGCCACCAATGGATTTGAGCCAATCTAAAACCTGAATCACTTCCTGATAGGGCCGCTTTTCCGACGCATTGAGCACAACGACACCATTAGGATTGCGCCCTAAATAATCCTCAACAATTTGTGAAAATTGGGCCTGGGTCTCAATCAGTTGTTTTTCCACATAGATTTGCCCAAAGTCCGTCAAACTTACAATGACCATATCGGGCATTTGGGTCGTTGCGCTCTCCGCCACAGGTAAATTTAAGTTAATCGCTTGCTGTCGCGATAAATTCACTGCCGCCAGGATAAAAAAGGTCAGCACACAAAAAATTACATCGATCAGCGGAATAATTTCGATGCGCAGATCCGGCGCAGAATTTTCTTGCCAGAGTTGGAACGGCCTTAAACCCAAAGTTTCTGGCTTAATTGGCTCACGCTTCATTTTGGTCTCCTTCAATGAGCATTGCATCTACATTGTCAACAGAAGCAGGTAATCCTTCGAGATAATTTTGGCGATAGAGCATTTCCAGTTCACTGCCTGCTTGACGGAAAAGGCGCACCTGATTGCTCGAAAGCGCTTGGAATAAACGGTAAAAAGCTAGGGCCACAATCGCGACGATCAAACCCATCGCCGTCGAAAAGAGCGACTCACTGATCCCCAAGGTCACCCCCGTGGTCGAATCTGTACCTAAATCACTCAATTGGATTGATCCTAAGGAGTTGATTAAGCCCAAAACAGTTCCCAGGAGTCCCAACAAAGGCGAGAGGGCAATGACTGCTTCTAAGACCTTTTCACCGCGACGCATATTCGCCAATTCTTCATCAGCGGCCGCTTCGAGAGCCAAGTGAAAAATTTCTGGGTCGGTGGCCTGTTGCTTCAAAGGAGCATAGAGGAAGCGACCAAGGGGATGTTTCTGGCAGGTGCGGGCAATTTCACTCACCGCTTGCCATTGGTAATGGGCAGCATCCAAAATTTTGTCCTGGACCCGCTGGCTTTGTTGGATCACTTTCCACCAAAACCACAGCCGCTCAATAATCGTACTCAGAGCCATAATCGACAAGAGTACTAAGGGCCACATCGCTGGCCCCCCACGGTTTAGGATATCTAGAACATTCACCGAGGCACCTCACTCCGGTCACACCAAAAAAAAGACTGCTCCAATTCTAAGGTTTTTAATGGTGTTTTATCCGTCTGTTGGAGGGCAGAAATTTTTAGGGAAATTTCTGGATTTTTTGATTATTGGATCGGATTGTGGATCGTTACCAGTTTTGTCCCGTCGGGAAAAGTCGCTTCTACCTGTACTTCATCCACCATTTCGGCGACCCCGGCCATGACATCATCACGGGTCAGCCAAGTCTGTCCTTCGCTCATCAGTTCGGCGACCAGTTTACCTTCCCGTGCTCCTTCCAGGATTAAGCCTGAAATGTAGGCCACCGCTTCAGGATAGTTGAGCTTGAGTCCTTTATTTTTCCGGCGTTCCGCCACTAGAAAGGCCGTGAAAATGAGCAGCTTGTCTTTTTCCTGGGGCGAGAGTTGCATGGTTTGGACTGATACGCAGATGAATGTGATTTTAGTCTACCTTGACTCCTCTAAATTCAAACCCACTACCCCAGTAATCAGGTCGAGAACTTTTTATTTTTCTGAGCTAATCAGTAAAGTAATATGGATAAAAATGTGTAAAGCTATATGTACTCATCGTTTGAGTGGCATCATCAACGGAATATTAGTAACAAAGCAAAACATGGAGTTGATTTTGAAACGGCCCAATATGCTTTCTTTGATCCCCATCGTTTAATTGTCCATGATGCTCAGCATAGCGAGGTGGAAGAACGATGGTTCTGCATTGGTAAAGTAGAAGAGCGTATTTTGACGGTGCGGTTTACCTATCGCCATCAGGTTATTCGTATTTTTGGTGCTGCTGAATGGCGTCAATGGAGAAAATTTTATGAGCAATATCACGCCGGATCCCGCTAAACCGATTGGTGAAGTTACTGTGGTGAGAGATTTTTTACCGGCACCGGAGGAATTGATTCCCAAGAAAAACCATGTGCAGGTGACGATGGAATTTACCCAGGAAAGCATTGAATTTTTTAAACAAGAAGCAAAACGCCACAACGCTTCCTACCAAGCGATGATTCGTAATCTTGTGGATGCCTATGCGAGACAACACCAGTAAGGTTTTGAAACTATTGCGCCACGACAAAGGGGGCCAGTAACCCGATCGCCATTCCACCTAAGACCAGCCAGAGAGAATTGATTTTGTATTTGGTCAAGAGGAATAAAGCGGCGATCGCCACCCCAATGGTCAGAGGATCAACTAAAGAAGATTGCGCCAGAAACACGGTGACAACGGTCATAAGACTCAGCGCACCAATATTCACCCCATCGAGAAAGGCCCGGAATGATTTGGCCTGGAGCAGTTTCGGCAAAATTGGATTGAGAATCGCCACAAACAAAAACGAAGGCAGGAACATCCCCAAGGTGGCAACCCCGGCCCCTGGCACTCCGCCGAGCAAATAGCCGATAAACGTCGCCGTCGAAGATAAAGGCCCTGGGGTGATTTGACCGATGGCGATCGCATCAAGAAGCTGTTGATCCGTCAGCCAACCGAGGCGCTCCACAAAATCTGCCCGCAAAAAAGCCACGAGGACGTAACCACTGCCATAGAGCACCGCCCCCACCTTGAGGAACATGAGAAACAGCCAGCCTAAACTGAAATTTGCAGGGGTGCCATTTAATAGCAACAGCAACGGAGCGGGAACAATGCTGCGGGTTTGTTTTGTTTTTAGCCATTGGCCCCCTAGTTTTTTCCCTAGACCAATGAAGCCACTCAGAAACAACAACCACAGTTCATGGAGACCGACCAGGGATAGCACCACATTAAATACCGCTAAGCCGATCCCAAATCTATCTTTAATTGCCTTTTTCCCAAGCTTCCATAGGGCCTGGGCAATAATGGCGATCGCCACTGGTTTGACCCCATAGAGCAACCATGTCCCCTGGGGTGTTGTGCCAAACTGCTGATAGGCGATCGCACAGAGCAGCATTAAACCCACCGCCGGAGCCGTAAAACTAAGGCCCCCCATGAGCAAACCCCACCAACCGGCGCGCTTAAAACTGAGGTGGATTGCCATTTCCGTAGAATTGGGGCCAGGAATTAAATTTGTTGCGCCGAGAATGTCGAGAAATTCCTGTTCCGTGAGCCAGTGGCGTTTTTTTACCACCTCGTCGTGCATCATCGCAATGTGAGCCACAGGGCCGCCAAACGCCGTAAAACCTAATCGCAAAAATAATCGAGAAATCTCCCGCAGTTCAGACCATTGCGCCATGATGAATGTTATCGAAATGTTTAATCATTTCCCCCTCTGCCTAGGCCACAACCCCTAATAAATTCGTGCCACAATAAGTGAAAGATGACTATTGCATCACAGTGTAGGAGGGTTACCTATGGTTGCTACGCCAATTAAAACCGAAAAGCGGTTAACGATCCAGACAGAAAAGGTTAACGACAATACCACAACGATTCGTTCACTGGACTGGGACCGCGATCGCTTTGACATCGAGTTCGGTTTGCAAAATGGCACCACCTACAATTCCTACATTATCCGGGGCGAAAAGATTGCCCTTGTGGATACCTCCCACGCGAAGTTTCGGCAGCGATACCTCGATGCGCTCACCGGCGAAATTGACCCGAAAACCATTGATTACCTGATCATTAGCCACACGGAACCAGATCACAGTGGCCTCGTTAAAGATGTTTTGAAAATTGCCCCCCAAGCAGTGGTGGTCGGCGCAAAAATTGCGATTAAGTTCCTTAAAGATTTGGTACACGATCCCTTTGAATTTATCGAAGTGAAAAGTGGCGATCGCCTCGATTTAGGCAACGGTCACAACCTTGAATTTGTCAGTGCACCGAACCTCCACTGGCCCGACACGATTTTTACCTACGATCCGGCGAGCGAAATTCTGTTTACCTGCGATGCCTTCGGGATGCACTATTGTTCTGATGCCACCTACGACGAAGATCTCCAGGCGATCACACCGGATTACCGTTTTTATTACGAATGCTTGATGGCTCCCAACGCCCGCTCCGTTCTCAGTGCAATGAAACGGGTGGACAAGCTCGACGGGGAAATCACCTTAGTTGCCAATGGCCATGGCCCCCTGCTGAAGCACAACACTAAGGAAATGATGGAGTGGTATCGCCAGTGGAGCGAGGCCCAAACCAAGGGCGATAAAATGGCGGCGGTATTTTATGTCTCTGATTATGGCTACAGTGACCGTATTTCCCAGGCGATCGCCAAAGGGATTACCAAAGCTGGAGTTGCCGTAGAAATGGTCGATCTCAAAGTTGCAGATCCCCAAGATGTCCACGAAATCGTTGGTCGCGCCGCAGGGCTAGTGATCGGCATGCCCCCCATCGACAGTGCCTACAACGCCGAATTAAGCAAAGCCGTGGGCACCATTCTCGCCGCCTCAAAGGACAAACAAGTTGTGGGATTATTTGAATCCTACGGCGGCAACGACGAACCCATTGATCCGTTGCTGATGCGCTTCCGGGATGCTGGCCTGACCAAAGCTTTTGATTCGATCCGCGTCAAGGATGAACCCAGCGAAGGTCTTTATCAGCTCTGTGAAGAATCTGGTACTGACCTCGGCCAATTGCTCACCCAAAAAGAAAAGCTCAAACAACGGAAAAATATCGATACTGAACTCGATAAAGCGATGGGACGCATCAGTGGCGGCCTGTACATCATCACCGCCCAGAAAGGCGACATGAAAGGGGCGATGGTCGCCTCCTGGGTGACCCAAGCCAGTTTTGAACCCCCCGGTTTTACGGTAGCCGTAGCAAAAGACCGGGCGATTGAATCCCTGATGCAAGTGGGCGATCGCTTTGTGTTGAATATCCTCGAGGAAGGGAAATACCAACCTTTGATGAAACATTTCCTCAAGCGTTTTCCCCCCGGCGCAGACCGCTTTGAAGGGGTAAAAGTGCAAACCGCGAAAAATGGTTCCCCGATTTTGAATGATGCCCTGGCCTACCTCGAATGCGAAGTGGTCAGTCGGATGGAATGTAGCGATCACTGGATTGTGTATAGCAAAGTCGCTGCGGGTCGCGTCTCCAACCCCGATGGTTTAACTGCTGTTCACCACCGCAAAGTGGGTAATTACTACTAACTGAAATTATCTAAACGACAAAGGAGAGGGCACTGAGTTCTCTCTTTTTTTTGTGTCGTTTTGAAACAGAGGAAAGGCGATCGCCAAAGGGACTTTTACACTGCAACTATTGTCTTTTAACAAAAGTGAGTTCCATTCGCTGTGAAACCCTATCATTTTCTTTCTTCATTACTATTCTGTAGCTGTTTTTCTGTCTCCCCAGCGGCCTTAGCTGAATCAGAATCCAAAAATCAATATACCCAAACCGTCACTCGCACTGTTCTAGCTGAAGGGTTGCCGGAAGCGGCCCCCAATCAAATTTTGGAGTTGGTGCGTTATGAAATTCCCCCCTTTGCGACCCTGCCACCCCACATCCATCCTGGTTTGCAAATCGCCCGGGTGGAATTTGGCTTGTTGACCTATGCGGTCATCAAAGGCACGGCACTCATCACCCGCACGGATGGCACAAAAGAAACCTTAACTGCGGGACAAAAAACCCTCCTCAAACCTGGGGATGCGGTAACAGAATCCGAGGGAATGGTACATTTCGGCCAAAATGAAACCCCTGATCCAGTTATTTTGCTCGCCACTTCTCTGTTGACCGTCGGGGAACCGAAAGCAATCCTCATGGAAGAATAGTTAATTGAGAGGATAGTGGGTTTCTAAATAAGCTAAAGCAGAGGGGCGATCGCCAATGTTTTGGTCGAGGGTTTGTTTGAGAAGATCTGATAAAATATCGCGAAATTGTGGCCCCGGTTTATAACCTAATTCTTTTAAATCAAAACCATTAAGGGGTGCTTGAATAAATTGCCAGCGACGGAGATAATGCCATAAATCGTGACGTATTTTTTTCGGGCTGATGGCGGCTAGTAAGATAATTTCTGGCAAGGATAAATGCTTAAGGGCAAAGACTTTTTCACTCAGTTTTGTGGCCTGGAAAAGTTTGGGCAAAATTTGCGCTTCATGCTGGGAAATTGTCTCTAACCGTTGCAAACTATCCTTCGGTAATTGCAGGCGATCGCCCACTTTTAAGCGTTCTGCTGTGGTCAAATTTAACAACAAAGCTTCCAGGCGAAGACGCCAATGTTCCAATTCATAATCGGGGTCATGATAGCGTAACCAACGATCCACACAGCGAATTTGCCACCAGACCGCATCTATTAAAGCCAGATTTTTATGGATACATTTCAAAGCACCCAGATCGTCCAACAATTGCAATGCAGGTTTCCAATATTTTGCTGTTAAAAGATATTTTAATTCTGCCCTTAATCGCGTCGTTAAAGCAGGGGCCTGGGGTTTTTCGTGGTGCAATTTGTCGTAAATGCCAGAGGCGATCGCATAGCGAATATATTCCTCCGTCTGCACTTCTAGCTGAAAATTTAACCGCACCGCAAACCGCACCGCCCGATAGATGCGCGTCGGGTCTTCGATAAAACTGTTGGCATGGAGTACCCGAATTTGGCGTTTTTTGAGATCCCAAAGCCCCCCGAAAAAATCGAGCAATTCCCCCGACCGGGGTTCCGTCAGGCGCAAACAGAGGGCATTGATCGAAAAATCGCGCCGATACAAATCCTGTCGAATCGAACTCGCTTCCACCTCCGGATTCGCCGCTGGATAGGGATAAAATTCCGTTCGGGCCGTGGCAATGTCCAGCCATAGGGAACCCAACACCGGATCTTTATGCCACAAAATCGCCGCCGTTTGGAATTCCCCATGCACCGATAACCGCGCGTTCGGTTGGCGATCGCAAATGTAATTCGCCAAAGTCACCCCTGCTCCCACATCCGCCGCCGTATGGAAACCATCTACCACCAGATCAATATCCTGGAGCAGTAATTCTTCGTCGGAATCTGAAAGCAATACGTCCCGCACCGCCCCACCGACGAGGTACAAATGCCAGCCCCGTTTTTCGGCTTCCGTTGCCACCCCTTGCAATAACTGCCACAGGGAAGGGGCCAGCCGTTCCGCAAAAATTTCCCGCAAAGGATAGCGATTTTTATCGTCTTTAGGGGTGGGTAACAGATCAAAAGGCTGCTCATCCTGGTGATGTTGTCGCAAAACATCCGTCCGCGTCACAATGCCCAAAAGTTGATCGCCCTCGATCACCGGTAATCGCCCCACATCATCCGTCACCATAATCGTTTCAATGTCGCGCATGGTCGTGTCCGGCTGGATCGTGCGCACCTCTCGACTCATATAACCCTTAACGGGGGCATGGTGAAAGCCATGGTGAATCGCCAAATCGAGATCCCGCCGCGAAATGACCCCAACCAGTTGTTGCTGATCATCCACCACCACTAATCCGGAATGGCCGTAACGAAACAACACCCGCTGGGCTTCCTCGATGGAAGTTTGGGGCAAAATGGTGCGCACAGGGGCCGTCATTAAATCCCGCGCTGTCAGGGCAGGGGGCACCTGGGCAATGAATTCAGCATAGATTTTGTGTAACATTGCCTCTGGTTTGTTGAGGCGCAAGCTTAGGGATGCAGCTTGATCGTGACCACCGCCACCATAGGGGGCAAAAAGTCGATTGAGGCTTGTCCCCACAATCCGCGATCGCCCAATGATCACCATTTTCCCTTCCGCATCGGTCTGATGATAAAAATGCCCCAGTAACAGCGCATCGAGATCCGTCATCTGCATCATCTGCTCGACGAGATTCGATAGTCCCGGCACAAAATTCGCTGTTTTTAACAAGACTCGCGCTACCCGATGGCCATCAACATTTTCCCGCTCCAGGTTGGCGATCGCCTCCGAAAACAAATGTTGCACCTGGGGCGAAAAACCGGGTTCGGCATACTCCGCAATAATTTTCACCATCGCTCCCTGACCCATTAGCCACGTCAACGCCTGGGCATCTCGCACCGTTGTTTGGTCAAAGGTGAGTGACCCCGTATCCACATGAATCCCCAAGGCCATCACCGTCGCCGTATAGGGATCGAGTTCTACCCCCCGCGCCTGCAATTTTTCGGCAATGATTGTTGTTGTGGCCCCCACGTCCTCAATTTCCACATAGGTTGCCGGAATATCCCGCTCTTGATCGAGGTGATGATCATAAACTTCGATCTGCTTCACTTGGGGTCGATCTAGCCATTCCTGGGCTTTGCCAAGCCGTTGTCGCTGCTGGTTGTCCACCACCATAATGGTTCGCAACTGTTCCGGATGGACTGAGCGCATCTCAATAAACGGAAATTCCCCCCGATACAGTGCCAGAAACCGTTTCACCCCTGGATGTGCTCCGCCAGTCAGCACGACCCGCGCCCCAACCCGCAAATATGCCAAGCCGATCGCCGCCCCCAGGGCATCAAAATCAACGGTTTGGTGACAGAGAATTATATCCATAAAATTGCAGGGAAAGGAATATTTTGGGTAGGCTATACTGTGATTAAAATAACATTATGAGTCATGTTTCTTACTTAAGCTATGGCCAAAGAAACCCGATCTCAAAATCTTGATCATCCTCAATATTTGCCATTTTTAGAGGCGATTTGCTGGCAAACAGAAGATGTTTATCGATTCACGCCCCAACAAATGCTGTCACGATATGAACGAGGTTGGCATTATAAAGATATTTTTCAGCCTCCTCAAGGAGAAGAGTTGGAGTTTGTCCAACGTCTTGCAAAACAATATCATTCCTGGCTCCAGGCTCAGCTGTGAAGTTTAAAATCCCCCACCATAATTACATTTTAGAAATTCTCAAATCCCTTGATCCAAAATTATTACTCGATTGTCAGGCTTATTTTGGTGGTGGAACACTTCTCGCTTTAGATATGAAAGAATATCGCTGGAGTAAAGACATTGATCTTATCTGCTCTGTTACTTCCCAAGGTTACAAAAAACTGCGTACCCATTTATATCAGACAGGGGACCAAGGTTTATTTTTAAATAAAAATTCTTCGTTAACAATTAGACGAGCAACCACTGATCAGTATGGCGTGCGATTGTTGGTAGAAATCAATCAAGTGCCGATTAAATTAGAAATCATTGCTGAAGTCCGTTTTGAACTGGATGAGCCGCGCTTCCCTCCGTGGTCCCCTGTCCCTTGTCTGAGTTTGAACGACTGTTTAACCAGTAAATTATTAGCAAATGCTGATCGCTACATGGATAGAAGCGTTGAATCCCGCGATCTAATCGATTTGGCTGTTTTACGGTTACACACAGGGCTTTCCCGCGAGGCGATCGCCAAAGCAGAAAATGCCTATGAAGTGCTCCGTCCCCTGGGTGATGCGATTAAATCCTTTCAAACAAACCCTGATTATCGCCAGCAATGTTTTGAAAGTCTTCAAATAAAACGAGACTTTTGGCCCGATGTGATTGATGGCCTGGATTTGCTCAGTGCTGATCTAGAACTTGCCCCTACCACCAGAACATATTGGGAAGAGCGATCGTCTTTTTGATCGTCACTTCTCCCTCAAGAAACGTTGCATTTACTAGGGAGTGGGAACAGAGCCGCTATAATGTCTCACCATAAATCAAGGCTAATAAGCAAAAAACGAATCTATCGTGGCATCCCAGCGGATTTTAGCAGTTGTGAATGGTAAAGGGGGCGTTGGTAAAACAACAACCGCCGTTAACCTTGCGGCCATTTTTGCCGAAAAACAGCAGGTTCTCTTGGTGGATAGCGATCCCCAGGGATCGGCCTCTTGGTGGGTAGACCGTAACCCCGATGAATGGCAACTGGATGTCAGTAGAGAACATCAACCGGATTTACTTCAAAATCTCCGACAGATTAAAGGCTATGACTTGATCGTGGTGGATACCCCCCCAGCCTTGCGATCGCAGGCCCTCAAGACCGTCCTCCGGATTGCGGATTATGTGATCTTGCCGACACCACCAGCGCCGATGGACTTAAGCGCCTTAATTGAAACAGTGCAAACGGCCATTAACCCCGTTGAAATTAGTCACCGAGTGCTCCTGACAAAAGTCGATAGCCGCAGCCTCCGGGAGAGCATTGATGCCCAAAATACCTTGATTGAGTTGGGGATTCCGGTGTGCCATGCCTTTGTGCGCAGTTATAAAGCCCACGAGCAAGCTGTCCTCGCAGGCGTTCCCATGACCCAAATGCGTGGTAAAAAGGCTAAGGATGCGGAAACGGATTATCGTCGTGTCGCGGATGAATTGCAACGAGATTGGACTTAACGGTTATGGCTAGCAGCAAACAAAATTTATCGGACTTATTACGGCAGGAGGCAAAGCAGGACAAAACCAAGGCTGCTGCCCCCGAAACGACGGTTAATGATACACCGGAGAAACCTTCACCAACGGCCCTTTCCCGGATGACGAAGGCGCAATTACTGGCCCACATTGAAACCCTCTACGCCCAACAGGAAACGGTCGCGACAGATTCTGTTGATCAAACATTGCTCACGGAGAAGGAAACCTTGGCGAGGGAAGTAAAAGCCCTGGAAGAAAAAATTGCCGCCCAACAAAAGGCGATCGCCAATGCAGAGAAAACCATTAAGACCCTCGAAGCGGATTCTTCTGAAAAGACAAAGCTCGAACAAGAATTAGACGCACAACGGGGCCTCGTCGAAAAGTTATACGGTCAAATCCAGAGCCTCGAAGCGCAACAGACGGAAAAAGAAGCCGCCATAGAACGCACCGTTGAGGAAGACCGCGCCCTTGTACTGGCCCGCATTGCCAGTTACCAAGCAAATTTGCAATTTCCCGATCAGCCCCCCTCCAGTATCCCCGATGAGGAAATCGGTTGGTTTGATTAGGGGAAAAACCGCCAATGCTCGGAATTCTGGGGCTTGATAGAATAGATCTCAGGATTTTTACGCAGCACATTTAACAACTCAATCATGATTAAACGGTTTTTTTATGGGGCGATCGCCATTGTCTTGGCCTTCACTCTGATCTTTACCCCAGCGGACAATGCCTGGGCGGCCCGGAGTGGGGGACGCATTGGTGGTGGTTCCTTCCGCAGTGCCCCTAGTCGCAGTTTTTCCCCTGGCCCAGCGCGACGAGCTCCCGTTGGGGGTGGCTATGGCTACGGATTTGGGGGCGGATTTGGGTTCCCCTTCCTGCTGCCTTTCTTCGGATTCGGTGGTTTTTAGCGGCATTTTTCGGTCTTTTCATTATGTTGGCGATCGCCGGCTTCCTTGTCCGCACCTTCCAGAACGTGATGGGGGGTGGCATGAATGAGGGCGACAGTCTCGGTTACTCTGCCCCCAGTAGCAAAATTTCTGTGGCGAAGGTACAGGTGGGGCTGTTGGCCCAAGCGCGGGATCTCCAGCAGGATTTAAATCGCCTGGCGAGCACCGCTGATACCGGAACCCCCGCCGGACGCGCCAAGGTTCTTCAAGAATCGACTCTGGCCCTGTTGCGCCACCCAGAATATTGGGTCTATGGTGCGAGCGAATCCCTTGAAGCTGGGGTTGATGCTGCCGAAGCCAAGTTTAATCAATTGGCCCTGAACGAGCGGAGTAAATTTACCGCCGAGACCCTCAGTAACGTTGACAACGAACGGGATGTGGCTGGGAAGCGTGCAAGTGCTGATTTAGTCAAAAGTGACGGCACACCAAACGAATACATCATGGTAACGATTATCGCTGGGGCCATGGGAAAAGTGGATTTACCGAAAGTGACCGATTCCCAATCCCTCGAACAAGCGATTCGTCAAATTGGTGCCCTCGGTGGCGATCGCCTTTTGGCCCTTGAGGTTTTATGGACGCCCCAAGCGATTGGTGACACCCTCAGCACTGACGATATTTTGACCTACTACCCCGACATTAATCTTGTATAACTAGACCAAAATCTAAAGCAATTCAACGCAAATCATGGCGATTTAAAGAATCCCCTCAATACAGGGGATTTTTTTGATTTCTATAGAAATTTGCCCTAGCAATCTCCTCTTGAGTGAATTGGTTTTGTTAAGCTTTACAGGCTTCGATGACGCAAATTTCTTCGGTGGTTCTAACAATGCGCGTCAGTTTTAAGTCCGCCGCTGCCAACAGGGTTTCAAACTCAGCGGCGGTGCGTTCTTTGCCACCGGGACACATCACCAGCATATTGATATCGAGCATTTTTGCGCCACTAGGTTGATTTCCCTCTGGAACCACCGCTTCACAGATCAAGATTTTGCCGTCATCCGGCAGCACAGCGCGACAATTTTGCAAAATGGCGATCGCCTGGTCATCACCCCAATCGTGAATAATGTGTTTGAGCAGATAGGCATCGCCCCCAGCAGGAATTTTGTTAAAGAAACTGCCGCCAATCCGTTGACAGCGATCGCCGACCCCATGGCGGTTTAACGTTGGTGCCGCATTATCCACTACATAATCTTCATCGAACAAAATACCTTGTAATTGGGGATATTTCGCCAAAATGCTGCCGAGCAATTCCCCGTAGCCCCCACCCACATCAACGATGGTTGAGAAAGCCGAAAAATCATAATGGGCCAAAATTTCCGGCTCTTCATTCCTGGAGAAACTGTTCATCGCCTCTTCAAAAATGGCAGCCGCTTCTGGATGATTGCCGAAATATTCAAACACCCCCTGGCCATAGCGATGGTCAAAGGCAGGTTCACCGGTTTTAACGCTGTGGAGAATATTACTCCAGGCTTCGTAATGCTCTGGTTCGCCCAACATCACCACAGAACCTCGCATGGATCGGGGATGATCACTGCGGAGAAAATCGGCAAGGGGCGTCAGGGCAAAGGTTTGGGGGGCCGTTTCTTGGAAAATGCCCACACTGGCCAAGGCCCAGAGAATGCGATACAAAGCCGTTTCGTCTGTTTCGGTGAGGTGGGCTAACACACGGCAAGGTTGTTCTCCGGCTTTGAGGTGATCGGCGATCGCCAATTTTGCCGCCACATAAATGCACTGGGAAAGCCAATAACCGGAGGCCATTTGGAGCAATTGGGTATGGAGAGGGAGGGTTGGCGGTTCCATAGCGTGAAAAATCCTGATTTAAGTAAGGAAATCACTGCAATTTTAGAAATTCTGTCCCTGTCCCTAGCCACCCTGTAGGATTTATTCACGAAACGGGATCTCGCAAAAAAGTTCGCCCCCGGCACTACAGACCAGAGACGAAAATTTCAGTGTGAAGTTTAGAAAGTTAATTGTTCTAGGCGTTTTGGAACACCGCAGCAGCCGCTTTCACCCCAGCCCCAGACTCAAAATCACCGTGACCCAACCCTTGGAGAGTTGCTTCGAGGGCGGCGATCGCCGTAATCACATCTCGGTCATGGACAAAGCCTAGGTGACCAATGCGGAAGATTTTTCCTTTGTAATCATCCTGGCCACCCGCGAGGGCAATATCAAAGTTTGTGCGCATCGCCTTGCGGATATCTTCTGCGCCAATGGGGGCAGGATCAACGGCAGTAACCGCTGTGCTGGCATTACCATCGGGGGCAAAGGTCTTTAGGCCCAAAGCCTTGACTGCGGCCCGAGTGGCATCGGTTAAGCGTTGGTGGCGGGAAAAAATATTCTCTAAGCCTTCCCGCTGCATCATCCCCAGGGCTGCCTGGAGCGCAAAGATTAAATTCACCGGGGGTGTAAAAGGCGTGGTGTTTTTCGCTAAATTCTTTTTCGCGGCCTTGAGATCAAAGTAGAAACGGGGAATTTTTGCGTTTTCGTAGGCGGCCCAAGCTTTATCGCTGACGGAAACAAAGCCCAAGCCCGGCGGAATCATAAAGCCTTTCTGGGAACCGGAGGCGACCACATCAAGGCCCCATGCATCGGTGGGGACATTGCAGGCCCCTAGGCTAGTCACCGCATCGACGATCATCAAGGCTCCGTGGGCTTTGACGTAACGGCTGATGGTTTCGAGGTCGTTGAGGACGCCAGTAGAAGTTTCCGAGTGGGTGACGACGACGGCTTTAATTTCTTTGGCGGTGTCGGCTTCGAGTTTGGTGCGGAAAACTTCAGGATCCAGTGCTTCACCCCAGGGGGCTTTGACCCGTTCTACGTCCATGCCGTAGGTTTCACAGACGATCGCCCAACGTTCGCCAAATTTACCGTTATCGCCGACGAGGACTTTATCGCCCGCATTAATAAAGTTGATCAAACCCGCTTCCATCGCGCCGGTACCGCTAGCGGCGAGGCAATACACATCGTTCTGAGTTTGGAAGAGCCATTTGAGTTGCGCAGTGACCTCGGCCATGATTTCGCTAAACTGGGCGCTCCGGTGACCGATGGGGTGTTTGGCCATTGCTAGCAAAACCTGCTCCGGCACAGGGGTCGGGCCGGGAATCATCAGCATATGTTTGTCTTCCATGGTGTGTTTGTCCTTCGCTTAGACCGTGATTGAAAATGCCGTTAATCCCCAAAAGTCTAGGGACGTTCCGCAAAAGCTAAATCCTATCCTATGCGATCGCCCAGATCAAGCCACTGAGATGCTGTTTATTTGTTCACGAAAAGCAAAAGTTTCGCGGAGTCGCGACGGAAAACGTTAAGGATGATTGAGAAGCGTCACAAAGTCCAAAAAAACGGGGGCCAAGTTATATCCTGAAGGCACCTTAACTCACCGATTAACCGAAAGCTTTCCCTCGGTTGAAGTGAATAAAAAGGAAATGTTTTGTACTGTTCCAAAGCCAATGAGTGACCAATTTGTTGAACAAAAAACAACGGGGTATTTTCAGCGCCTCGGCAATTCGCTTGTGGGGATTTTCTTAGGTGTTGTTCTCTTTTTAGCGTCCTTTGGGGTGCTCTACTGGAATGAGGGCCGGGTAGACCTTTCGAAAATCGCGGCTACGGCCACCGAAATTCCCGCCACCGGCACCGCCACGGTAAAAGCCAATAGTTTTGTATCAATTACGGGTAACCTAAGCAGCCCAGAAACCCTCGGCGATCGCCCCTATCTAGAACCCGGTGAATACATCGCCCTCCGGCGCAAAACAGAGATGTATGCCTGGGAAGAAAATAGCCGCACCACCACCCAGAAAAATGCCGGGGGTTCAGAAACGAAAACGACAACCTATACCTACGCCAAGGAGTGGGCCGAAAATCCCGATGATTCCTCTCGTTTTAAGAATCCAACGGGCCATAATAATCCAGCCAAAAGCATCGAGAGTCAGGAACTACGGGTTTCCCAGGCCCAGGTGGGTGATTATCAACTGGATGTAAATCAGTTGCAGTTTCCCATCAACCAACCCGTTAATTTAACGGCGGCCCAGATCCCGGCAGAATCAAAAAACAAACTCAACGGCAGTTACTTATTTTTTGGGACAGGTAGCCTTGGCAGCCCAGAAATTGGCGATCTGCGCCTCAGTTACCAAGCCCTAAACAAAAATATTCAAGCGACGGTCTTCGGTGATTTGGGCAATGGTAACCAACTCACCCCCCACCAAGGCAAAAAAAATGTGACTTTTTATCGACTCTTTCCCGGTACCCGTGACCAGGCGATCGCCAACTTGGCAACCCAACATAAGTTGATCACCTGGGGCCTACGGTTTGGGGGCTTTTTGCTGATGTGGATCGGCTTAAATTTGGTGATAGAACCTCTTGGTGTTGTCCTAGATGTCATTCCGTTTTTAGGAGATTTAACCCGCACCGCCACAGGGTTTGCCACGTTTATTGTGGCGGCGATTTTGTCTGGGTTAACGATCATTGTGTCGATTATTCTCCACAGTCCGATCATGATTTTTCTGGCCCTCGGTCTCTGTGGCTTCATTGTCTACCGCTGGACAAAACGTAAAAAGACCAAGGATCAACTGGCTTAGGTTCTCCCTGGTCAAGCAAGAATTTAAAAAGATTTGGGGACGGTTTTCGTTCCTTTTTTTGTGCCAATTAACCTAAACGACGTTTGAGGAGCGGTTGAATGGTCGCCAAGGCGATCGCCCCAAAACCCGTCAAAATTCCGAGCACAGCCCCAAAGTTTAAATTTCCCCAGGGGGCACTGAAGACCACACTCTGGAATGTCCAATCACTGTGCATATACAAATAGCGAATCGGCTCAATGGCATAGGTCAAAGGGTTTAAGCTCGCGACAAGCTGCAACCAGTTCGCCATAAAATCCAAGGGCGCTAAAGCGGTACTGGCAAACAGCAAGGGCAAATTCACCACAAAAATCACAGCGATCAATTCAATATGTCCCGGCAGGGCAAAGGCCAAACCCAAGCTCAAAGCTGTTACCGCCAAGACGATTAAAAACACCACCAAGGCGATCGCCCCCAGACCCAAAGCACTAGGTAAACCGGCCCCCAATAAAGCACTGGCCCCGACGATCACCGCCGTTTGGATCAAGGTCAGACCCATGATGTAAATCGTTGAGGCCGCCACGATGGAATAACGGGTCGCCAGAGGAGCCACCAGAAGCCGGTTTAAAAAGCCAAATTCCCGGTCAAACATCACGGGTAAACCTGCATTCAGTGCCCCGGAAAAGGCCGTAAACACAATAATCCCCGGCGCGAGAAATTGGGCATAGTTGATGTCGTTGCCAAACAGTCCTTGGGGCGCTTTATAAAACAAGGCCCCAAACAAAATCAGCCACATGAACGGTTGAATAATCCCTGCCACCAGGGTCGTCGGTCGCCGTTGCAGTTGAATCACCAGCCGTTGGGTGAGGGCCACCGTTTCCTGAAAAAAATCCTGCCAGCCATTGCTCTCAGAGACATTGACCTTAGCGGTGGGGGACAGAATCGAGTTGGGCGTAAAGATAGATTGACTCATAACGGTTGTTTCGCGTCACCAAATAGGCGCAGATTTTGGCTCTTTTCTCAGGACTAGATTAACGTATTTCACCCCAAATCATGGCCTTCATCGCCGTTAGGACGCGCCTTGTCGGGTGGGGAAATTCCCTCTAAAATCAGTGGGGCTTAACGAAAGCTAAACCTTTACTCCCTGTCGTTTTTAAACGCGATCGCCCTTATGACCAGCTTGACCGACATTTCAACGGCAGACCTTGCCGCCGCCTTGACCACTGACGTTGACTTTAACTTGGAGCTGCCCGATCCAGAGGACGATCAACTCCACGACGCGGAATTTGATACCCAGATCGAGCGGGTCTGGCAAATTTGCGATCGTTTTGACCTGCAAACGGACATTTGGCGGGGCCGGATTATGCGGGCCGTGCGAGATCGAGAAAAACGCGGCGGTGACGGGCGCGGAACAGGCTTTTTAAACTGGCTCAAACAGCGGGAAATTAGCAAGAGTCAAGCCTACGGCCTCATCGAACTGGCTAACAGTGCAGATACTCTCCTCGCCGAAGGGCAACTAGACCCCAACAGCATTAATAATTTCAGTAAAAATGCTTTCGTCGAAACGGCGAAATCGGCCCCCGAAATTCAAAAACTCGTCGCCGATGCCGCCCAAAAAGGCGATCGCATTACCAGACGGGAAGTAAAACAGTTGGCCGACGAATGGACGAGCATGAGTTCGGAGCTGCTCCCCGATGAAGTTAAAGAACAGGCCGCCAGCGGTGCCCTCCCCAGTCGGTTTCTTTCGCCTCTAGTCAAAGAACTAGAGAAATTACCAGAAACCCACGTCAAAGCGATCCAAGAAGAAATCCGCGAAGCCCCCAACACCAACACCGTCAAAGCGATGACCCGTGAAGCGAAAAGTTTAGCGAAATATATCGATGCCGCCGCCCAGGTGCAGACCCTCCGTAAGGCGAATATTGATCTGGAAATGGCCCTCGAAGAAGCCCTACGCTTAGATTGTCTGGGTACCACCGCCGATCTGGTGAAACAGGCTACCCAGATGGAGCAATGTGTGGTGAAGCTCTTTACCACCTGGAAGCGCCTAGGAAAATTAGCCGATCGCCTTTATGTGGATACGGGGGCGAGCAATCCCTATTTACGGTCGATGTTGGGCACCCTAGAAGCCCTGAGTAGCGAGGTTTTGGAAGTTGATTTAGATGATTCCGGCGAGAGTAGTGTGCGGATTCGCATTTTGGGGGAGGAGTAAAATAGCGGGTAACAGTTTTAGTTAGGAGTAACGGAGCCGATGGGTAGATGGTTCGGGGCGATCGCCTTGGTACTGGCTTTAATTTTCGGTTTGGGACAAGGGCAGAGTTTTGCTGAAGGTACAACAGATGAGCCTGTGGTGGAATGGCTAACCTTTGACGTGCCCCAGGCCGACCAAGCAAAATTTATCGAAACAGAACTAGAAATCTGGAATCCCATCGATCGGCGATCGCCTGCCTTTGTACGCAAAGAAATTTGGCAAGATGCCGACCACCCGGATCAGCTCACCGTTGTTGTGTCTTGGTCGAGCCAAGCCCTACGGAAAGTCGTTTCCCCAGAGGAAGTTGAGGCCGCTGAGAAAGCCTTTGATAAAGCCATGGGCAAAAGTTACCCGATCCTCGAAAAGAAAGAATTCCGCAATCTTTCTACGACTAATTGACATTGAAAGAAACAGAGGCGATCGCCTCACTAAATTTTTGTCACATTAATATTCATAAAAAACATGATTCTAAGCACCACCAACACCATCGAAGGAGCAACCATCACCAGTTACCAGGGGGTCGTCACCGCCGAAGTAGTCTATGGCACCAATGCTCTCCGGGATTTTTTTGCGGGCATCCGAGACATGATCGGCGGTCGCACCGCTAGTTACGAGCGCATCTTTGAAAAAGGCCATCAGGAAGCGCTGCGGGAACTAGAAAGCAATGCTAAAAAGTGTGGAGCTGATGCCGTAATTGGCATTAGCATGGACACAGGCACGATCAACATCGATGATAAAGGCGTTCTGCTGCTGATCACTGCCACCGGAACCGCCGTAAAACTGGGGTAGGAGTTTCTGCCGCCAATTCCCAAACAAAACTCTCTAAAACCAAACGGGCCAATAACGTTGGAAGCCTGAGAGTGCTGGGGTTATTCAAAATTGATAATCTTAACTGGGGTGCCAGGATTCGAACCTGGGAATGTCGGAACCAAAATCCGATGCCTTACCGCTTGGCGACACCCCATTGCGTTTAAGCCTTTAGAAATATAACACCAATTTTTCGGAAGCGTCAACAGTCTCACCAAATCTTTTTTGGGTGGCCCTGGATAATTGTCAAAAACCCAAAAATCCAGTAAACCTTAACCGTTGCCCTTAACCTCATTATTTTTTGATGTCAGATTTGATTAAACAACTCCAGTCCAGTTTTGGCGACAGTGAGTGGCATGACCTCGCGCCCCATGCGGCCCGTGATGCGCTGATTGTGGTACACCCTTCCCTGGATTTATTGCAGGTCGGAGAGGCGATCGCCACGGATAATGCGGCCCTAGTGGGCAAATGGATGGGCGGTGGCCTAGTGCGTAAGCCCACAAAAGAAGAACTAGAACGCTGGAACCAAGCAACCCAGACCCTCGTATTTGCGACATTAATTGTGCAGCCCTTTGTGCTGATCAGTGGCGACCGCCCAGAAATTTAAGGGGCGATCGCCCGGAATTTTTTCGCTGGGACGACGGGTCTTGTGGGGTAAACTGATTGAGAACAATCCATTGCCCTGGTGTGAGACCCCTAATCATCGCGTATGATCGGGTTTGAGCCTCATTGATGGTCTGGCGATAGATAGCAATCATCTCCCGTCGTGGGTTTGCAGCGAACCAAGCTTGTTTTTCTGAGAGTATGAATGATTCTGTGAGCGTAATGCCCAATCCTAGTTCCCCATCGGTATCCCCAGGACAACCCTACCTGTTGCAAAATCTGCCGGATCTGTTGCCGGAGGGAAAAGTGTTCCCGCGCCGGGCACAACAGCAAATTGACCTGCTTCTCTTGGCCCTAGAAGCGCTGGAGTTGGGCGGCTCAGAACTGATGCTGCGCTCTGCCCAAAAACTAGAATTGACAGAAATTATCCCAAATCGGGTCGTCCTCTGGCGATTGCGGCGCACCAACCCCTGGCGACGTTCCCACACCCACGGCCACCTGACCCCCACAGAAGCAAAGGCGTTGGTATTGATCATTGGCGATCGCGCCAAGAATTTACTGGCTTTATTGCGACAACTTTTACCCGCCGCCCAGCACCTCCGGGAACGCAATCTCCCCCTGGACAGTCATTTTCGCCTTTCGGAATACCTAGAGCGGTTTCGGGCCCACTTCCGGAGTCGGATGAATCCCCGGCGCGTCCGTGTCACCCTCTACAACCAGTCAAAACAAGATTTAAACGAACTGGCGATCGCCCTCCTCGAAAAACTGCTGTTTTGCACAGGCACCGTTGGTACCCAACGGCTATGGGTCAGCCTCTTTGATGGAGAAGTGAGCTAAACAATTACCATGAATATTCGTCGCCAATATAACCTCCCCAATTGCACCCTCACCCTCGAAGGATTCGATGATGGGAGCGGCAAACTCCTCGACACCCTGACCATTCTTTCCAATGTGGAATGTCGTTTTACTACCTCCCAGAAAGTGCTCAGTGGTGGGAAAATTTTCTTTGATCACCTCGTCCAAGCCGTGAGTGAATATGCCCAGGGTATTTTAAGCGGCCTCCAACGCCCCCCCGAAATCCTCGATGCAAAAGGCCAAGTTCGCTTAGAAACAGCCACGGCAACCTATACCCATCATCTCCATTGGCAACAACCCGATGGCAGCGCCGCCGAAACCCTCGAATTAACCACGGCGGAGTTGTTTGATTTAACCGAAGCAATTGATCAATTCCTGGCCGATGGTTTGACCCTCCCGGATTTTGTTTTACCCCTAACGCCCCTGAGCCGTCGCCATTGCGTACCAGAAGAATCCTTTGCGGATCGGGCGGTGCCGCCCCTGGTTGGCGTCAGTGGGTTAGCCCTAACGGCCTTTGCATTATTCTTTGTCCCAGCACCGGAAACAACACGTACCGACAGTGAACAAGTTAGCTCTGGGGAGGAAACGGAACAACTCGCCAGCGCAACTTTACCGGATACGGCCCTCTGGACGGAAGCTGATTTTGATCGCCTTGGTGAAACCTTACCCACCATTGCCACAGACCGCGATCTCCAGTTAATGCAAGCTTATCTCTATGGCACTTTGGACTCGGCCTGGACGGAGCGCGATACCACAGAGAATGCTTCCTATCGCTTGGCCCTGGGAACCGATGGTCGTCTTTTGGGGGTGCAACCCTTAGCTGATGCTGCGGTGACAACGGGAACAACGGCATTGGGTGAGTTGGGTCATACTCCAGAAGTGGCGGCGATCGCCAACGAACAAGCCATGGCTCAATTTCGGGTCAATTTTGCAGGAAATGTCCTGGAAGTAAGCCCCTGGGATGGCTTTCAAAGTTCTAGCGAATTGGATTTTGACTCCCGCGAAGTAGAAGGAGAAACGCTCCGACAATTGATCCAACAGGTCAAAGACACCATCGCCGCTGAGTTTGACCGAGAAAATGCCACCATCCCCCAAACCCTGGCCTATACCCTAGGGGTAACCAACGACGGGGCGATCGCCATTGTCATCGCCGATAATAACGCTGCGAAAACAGCCCTTGATCAGACCCCCCTCCCGGCCTTAGTCGAACCAGCGGCGGCGGGCATTGTCCCTGGCGAAACCATCTTGCCCACGGAACCGCTGACCCAGGTGAATGTGGTCTTTCAACCCAACGGCGTGATCGAAGTGAGTCCCTGGGCAGGTTATCGTTAGAAGAAAGCGACCACCTGAAAGCCATGGTCTACAGTACCCAAGATTTAATTGAAATCCTCAACCAAGAGTTAAAGGCAACCCTCCGGGGCGATCGCCTTTTGCTCTCCCCCGATGCGCGGGTGGGGGTACCGATTGTGACCATGGCCCTCGATCAAGACCAACTGGGAAAAGTGTTTGCCTGTCAGGACTTTACCCAACAGATTCATCAATACCAACGGGAAAATCATGTTTCCGGCATCGTTTGGCGGGAAATCAGCGTCGGAGATCGCCAACTGCGCCTGCCGGAAATTCATCAGCAACTCATTGCCATCGACAGCGACAAAGCGATTCTCCGGGCAGCCAAACAAAACGTCCTCGACTTTTGGCACCACATCACCACTGGCTTAAACCTCTGGCAGTTAGTCGATCACCAACTTTCTCCCTTGACTTTTACGGAGCTAGAGCGGGCCAGTCGACTCGCTGAATGGGCGGAATTAGACGTGGGCCACGGTGAATTTTACCTCGCCCTCTGCTGGGGCAACCCGAAGGAATGTCACTATCGTTGGGCCGCCCCCAAATCTGGCTGCGATCGCCTTATTGCCGCCGCCGAACAACCCCAACATCTCAACATCTTCTAGCTCCCAAACATTTTTTCTGATCCCTCGCCCCTGCGCTAAAATTGTGAAATAGACGTACTAATTTCTTCCCGCTTCATTGAGTCTTTTTATGGCGATCACCCCGAGTTTATTTTTTGCTTAATTTCCGTATATTTTTTTTGGCCGCAAAATCCCCGCTCCACCCCCTTGGTAAATCTTGCCGCAAATTCAGCCCACTCCTCCCAGAAGCCTTTTATGGTATAATTTTTGCCTGATTTAACCCAAAAACAGGCTACAGAGTTTTTACGCCCAAAATTCGGAGTTCGTCCATGACCAGTAATTACAGTGCCCAGCAGATCCAGGTTCTCGAAGGATTAGAACCGGTTCGCAAACGTCCCGGAATGTACATCGGCACCACTGGTCCCCGTGGCTTACATCACCTCGTTTATGAAGTGGTTGATAACTCCGTCGATGAAGCCCTTGCCGGATACTGCACAGAAATTAACGTTGAAATTAATGTTGATGGCTCCGTTACTGTTACCGACAATGGCCGCGGCATTCCCGTTGATGTGCACCCCAGTACCGGAAAATCAGCCCTCGAAACCGTGATGACCGTGCTCCACGCGGGCGGAAAGTTTGGCGCAGGTGGCTATAAAGTCTCCGGTGGTCTGCACGGGGTCGGCGTTTCTGTGGTTAATGCCCTCTCTGAATGGGTCGAAGTTACCGTGTGGCGCGACGAAACCACCTACAAACAACGGTACGAACGGGGCGTCCCCCAAGGCGAACTCGCTGAAGCCCCGGCCCCGCAGCATTTATCGGGAACATCCGTTTGTTTTTTGCCCGATGCGAAAATTTTCACTGAAACTACTGTTTTTGATTACAATACCCTCGCCGGACGCCTGCGGGAACTGGCATATCTAAATGCTGGCGTCAGAATTGTCTTTACGGATCATCGCTCCGAAAAACAGGCCAGCAATACTTATTTTTATGAAGGAGGCATCAAAGAATATGTCGCCTACATGAACCGCGAAAAATCACCCCTCCACGAAGAAATCATTTACGTGACGGGCGAAAAGAACGGTGTCCAGCTAGAAGTAGCCTTGCAATGGTGTACCGATGCCTATAGCGATAACCTGCTGGGCTTTGCCAACAATATTCGCACCGTTGACGGCGGGACGCACCTTGAAGGCCTAAAAAGTGTCCTCACCCGGACGATGAATACCGTTGCCCGCAAACGCAATAAGCTTAAGGATAATGATTCAAATTTAGCGGGTGAAAATATTCGTGAAGGGTTAACGGCGGTAATTTCGGTGAAGGTGCCCGATCCAGAATTTGAAGGGCAAACGAAAACGAAGCTCGGCAACTCCGAAGTGCGGGGGATTGTTGATTCCTTTGTGGGCGAGGTGTTAACGGAATATTTTGAATTTAATTTAAATGTTGTTGATGCGATTTTAGAAAAGGCAATCCAAGCCTTTAAGGCAGCAGAAGCAGCACGGCGGGCGCGGGAATTGGTGCGCCGTAAATCCGTTTTAGAGTCTTCTTTGCTCCCCGGTAAATTAGCCGATTGTAGTGAACGAGATCCGGCGAAGACAGAAATTTATTTAGTGGAAGGGGATTCTGCGGGCGGTAGTGCGAAACAGGGCCGAGATCGCGCCTTCCAAGCCATTTTGCCATTGCGGGGAAAAATCCTCAATATTGAGAAAACGGACGATGCAAAAATCTATAAAAATAACGAAATTCAGTCCCTGATCACGGCATTGGGCTTAGGGATTAAAGGGGAGGAATTTAACCCGGAAAAACTCCGTTACCATCGGGTGGTGATCATGACCGACGCGGACGTGGATGGGGCGCACATTCGGACACTCCTATTAACCTTCTTCTATCGCTATCAGCGAGAACTGGTTGATCAGGGTTACATTTACATTGCCTGCCCGCCCCTCTATAAGCTGGAACGGGGTAAAAATCACGCCTACTGTTACAGCGATCGCGAACTGCAAGATCAAATTAGCCAGCTTCCTGATAACGCGAAATATAATATCCAACGTTTTAAGGGTCTCGGGGAAATGATGCCCCAACAGCTTTGGGATACCACCATGAATCCAGAAACTCGCACCCTCAAGCGGGTAGAAATTGAGGACGCCGCCGAAGCTGACCGAATCTTTACGGTATTGATGGGCGATCGCGTTGCCCCCCGGCGAGAATTTATCGAGATGAATGCCCCCAAACTCAACATGGACGATCTCGATATTTAATTGACATTTTCAAAACCAGACAAAAAGCCTCCTAATCGCAACGAAAAGGAGGTTTTGTTTTTTCTTAAAAAATTAGCAATTCAGCAATTAATCATGCATTGCTTTCGCGAGTTCAGCCGCAACGAGGGGACGGGAAAACTGTGGCGGCGGTAATTCCCCACGACGGAGCATTTCCCGAACCTTCGTGCCAGAGAGGTGGATCCGATCTTCGGGGCCACTAGGACTGGTTTTCGAGGTCGCCATCTGTTCTGTTTTCTTACAGAAAAAGGCGTGCTCAAATTTCATCGGGGTGATGCCAAGGGCTTGGGGATCAAACTCATCAAAGATCTTTTGGGCGTCGTAAGTGCCGTAGTAATCGCCAACACCGGCATGGTCACGACCAACGATGAAGTGGGTACAACCGTAGTTTTTCCGGATTAGGGCGTGGAAAATCGCTTCACGGGGGCCAGCATAACGCATCGCTGAAGGATTAATTGCCAAAATCACACGCTCTTGGGGGAAATAGTTTTCCAGCATAATTTCATAGCAACGCATCCGCACATCAGCCGGGATATCATCGCTCTTGGTTGCGCCAACGAGGGGATGGAGGAACAGACCATCGACGGTTTCGAGGGCACATTTAATGATGTATTCGTGGGCACGGTGGATCGGGTTCCGGGTTTGGAAGCCAACCACGGTTTTCCAGCCGCGCGCTTGGAAAGCGGCCCGGGAGGCGGCGGGATCAATTTGATATTTGGGGAAAAGGGGGTGATCATCCCGTTCGAGTAACCAGACGGGGCCAGCGAGATTTACAGCACCCTGTTCGTAGACGACCTTGACGCCAGGATGTTTTTCTTCGTCGGTGCGATAGACGTTGATCGCTTCGTGGGCTTTATTGTAGTGGTATTTTTCGGTCAGTTCGAGGACACCAATAAAGCGACCGTTGGGATCATCAAGGCGTACCCAATTGCCTTCTTTGAGGGGATCAGCAATTTCTTCGGAAACGGAGAGGGTGACAGGCACAGACCAGGGCAGGCCATTGCTGAGGTGCATTTCTTCAACTACGAGTTCGTAGTCTTTTTGCTCCATAAAACCCTTGAGGGGACTGAAGCCACCGATGGCAATCATTTCGAGGTCGGATTGGGCGCGGGCATCGAGGGTGATGCGGGGGAGGCGATCGCCTTGGGCGAGGAATTCTTGCTTCTCGGCGTCGGAGGCGATGCGGTTAATTAATTGGCCACCGTGGGGCGCAATTAGACCGGATGGGGTACTCATAAAATTTAGGATATAAAAGCATGGCTATCTGCAAGCTCTCATGGTATCAGTTTCTGTTCTTTCCATTGTGGGAATGGGGCGAGTTATGTTTCGTAGTGGAGGATCTCCAGGTGGGAAAATTGCCGTTCTTGGGCGATCGCCTTCAGTTTGCGGTCAGCCTGTTCAAATTCCCGTAGGTAATAGGCAAAATCCGGGTGCTGGGGATCGAGGCCTTGCCATTTCTCTTGACAATAACGGCGATGCTGGGTCCAGTTGACGTGTTCGAGGGTGGCGATCGCCGCATGGATATTCAAAGTTGCCCGACGCACGTCGATTTCAGTGGTTTCGGTGAGGTAGAGCAAAGAACCAAGGCTATGCATCCGTTCGGGGTGGTGGGTCAAAATATCGAGCATCCGGCCCAACAATTGGTTATGGACATGGTTTTGTTTGATTTCCAGGGGCGTTTCAAGGATTTGTTGCCAGAGCCAACGGTGGTGGGACAGGCTAAACATCACTTCCTTTTCGGCGAGGCGCGCTTCGATGGGGTGACGCTGGGCCGGACTGTGGAGATAGATCCGTAGCAGCAATTCTTCGGCCTGGGCGAGGACAATGGTTTGGGACGAAAGGGCGATCGCCTCTGGTTGCACCTCCGGGATCGCCGTCGGATTCCGGGCTTGGGCTTTGCGGAAACGGTTTACCTGGGTTAGGAGGGTCGCTTCCAATTGTTTTTTGTAGTGGGAATCTTCGTGATTAATGAGTTCACTGGCTTTAGCGATGTAGTGGCTCCGAAAACTCGGATGATCAATTTTGGCGATCAGGCGAATCATTTGTTTAATCACCCCTTGGAATTGGTCGGCTTGGGTGACATCTTGGCCCAGCAAAATTTGCTCCAGTTGCCAATCGAGCCAGAGGGGCGCCGTTGTAAGGGCCGTTTGATACTGCGCCGGGCCTTGGTCTGTTTGCAAAAACTCGTCTGCATCCTTCCCTCCAGGGAGATTGAGGATCCGCACCTGGGCCTGGCCACTGTAAATTAGGGGTTCGATTTCTGTGAGGGTACGTTGGGTGGCTTTGATCCCCGCTTTGTCCGCGTCAAAGTTAAAAATAATTTGCTTGGAATCGGTGTAGCGCAGCAGTTGTTTAATCTGCCCCTGGGTAAAGGCAGTGCCGAGGGAAGCCACCGCATTTTCAAAGCCCGCTGCGTGGAGGGCGATCGCATCGAAATAGCCTTCTACGACCACGGCAGCATCCTGTTTGGCGATCGCCCCCTTTGCTTGGTCGAGGGCGAATAAAGTCCGGCTCTTATCAAATAAGGGCGTTTCTGGGGAGTTGAGATATTTCGGTTCTTCGTTCGTGAGGGTGCGGCTGCCAAAGGCGATCGCCCGACCCTGGACATCGTAGATCGGGATCATCAGGCGATCGCGGAACTGATCATAATGGCCGTTCCCAGACTGGCGTGGTTTAATTAAGCCTGCTTTTTCGACCAAATCGATAGGATAGCGCTTTTGTTCCACAAGGTAGTGGTAGAGGGTATCCCAGGCCCCCGGCGCATAGCCCAGGCCGAAGTTTTGAATCGTTGCTTCCGTTAATCGCCGTTGCTCGCGGACATAAGCTAAGGCCGTTTGCCCTTCCGGTTGCCGCAGGGAGTATTGATAAAAATCATTGGCGATCGCCACAATTTCGTAGAGCTGCTCCTTGAGGGACAGTTCCCGCTGGATCTCTTGGTGCCGTTCTGGTTCGAGGGTTTTGACCGGGACTTGATACCGTTGGGCCAAGTCCAGCACCACCTGGGCAAAGGGAGACTTATTGATTTCCATCAAAAACTTGATCGCATTGCCCCCTGCCCCACAGCCAAAACAGTGATAGAACTGCTTCGTCGGACTCACCGTAAAACTGGGGGTCTTCTCATCATGGAATGGACAAAGCCCCAGTAAATCCTTGCCCCGCTTTTTAAGCACCACATAATCAGATACCACCTCCGCAATATCAACCTTGGCGCGAATTTCTTCGATGGTGTCAGGATGAATCGAGGGGTAGGCCATGGATTACGTCGCAAAAATCTAAACAGAATGCATCCTTAAAGATAAAAGAAAATCTCCGGGGACGCCGCTACAACCAATAAATTGATCTGTCCTTGGCTTTTTACCCACAAAAAAAGCCCACAAACTGTGAGCTTAGAGAATGTGCAGTTGATAAACGAATGTGTAACAGAGAGTTCATGACAAAAACAAGAATCCAGTCCGAATACTCAAGCTTGCTTTTCCGAATCTATTTCAGAAAATCTTGGAGCTGCCAAAGAACTAGCCTTGATCAAACTCCCCTGTTCAGCACTCTGGAAAATAGCGAATGTTCGTGAGGATTATTGCTTTTGGATATGGATGGACAGACGTAGTTTGGAACAGCGTTTTCACCTCTTTTTTCTATTGTTTAGATTAAGCTGTTTAATCTGCCAGGAGAAGCGCTTTGCTTCTTGTCTCTAACGATATCACCCAATTTGGGAGATCTGGGGGAACGTGATTTTTCTTTGGGCCACTAAAAGTAGGCACTTACAAAAGATTAAAAAACATAAAAATTCAGCCATAGATCCAGGGCCAAGAGGGTCAACCCCAAAAGCAGACTGAGATAAAAATAGGCCCGCCAGCGGACAACATTAATCAACAAAATTAGGGTGATGCCATTGAAGAAAGTCCCAGTCAGGAGAAAGCCAAGGGCAACACCAGGGCTACTATTGCCCAAGATCAGATCGGCGATCGCCGTCATTTGTGTCGGTTGAACGGCGTACAAGATCCCCGCGCCAAACAGACCCGTCATACCGTGGCTGAGTAATGTTTCTAGGGGGAAAAGGACTTGGCCCCAGGCCATCACACCACAGGCGATTAGGAGCCAAACCGACCATTCCAGCAGTTCTTGCATAAGGTTTTGGCTCGCCATGAGGGATCGAAATCGGCGAGAAGTGGGCAGAATGGTTAATTTACTCGGTGGCGAAAGGGTGTCTGGTTGGGCGTTGGGAACTCGGTGGGAACTGGGACGGGCGATCGCCGGATACAAAAAAGTGTCTAGATCTCCCTGTTGGTAACTGCGTTGTTGACGCGCTCCCACAAAAATACTGGCAATCAAAAGTAAAATTCCCAGGCTTAGGCTGCCATAGAACAACAGGAGGCCTCCCCGCCCAGGTAGCTGCTGCCAAAATTTAACCAGCACAAAGGGACTCAGGGAAACAGTCCCCAACCAAAAGGCGATCGCCCCCACCGAGGAGCCGGATTGCCACAGGAGCCGTCGCATAAGGGGCAGCCCGCCCACTTGACCCACGGGCAAGATAAGACCGAGACCAAGACCAGCCAGTAATTGTAACCAGGCGCTTTGGGGAAGAACTTTTTCCCACCAGGGACGGGGCGTAAAAATTAAAGCCACCGTCGAGAGACATACCCCCACAAAAAGCCAGGGCCAAAGGATCAGCCATTGGGCGATCATCAGGGTAAACCACTGTTGCAAAGCGACCATTACCACACCTAAATTCCAGAAAAATTGCTCCATTTACCCTAACCGATCCCTGGTCTTTTGCTCGATTTTGAGCGGCGATCGCCCTGGTCAGACACCCCCCTGGAGATCTTCTTGCAACCCTTGGAAAAAGGAGCTTAATGGGTTATTAGTATAGAATTGAAAAACTTTGTTTATCATCATTTTTTAACTGAGAGGAATCAAACCATGGATTGGCGAGTTGTTGTTGTTTTAGCTCCCGTAATCATCGCTGGCTCTTGGGCAATCTTTAACATTGCTGCGGCTGCCCTGAACCAACTCCGCAATATGCAAACGAAGAAATAAGTCTTTATCTCTACTGCTTTTCGCGTAAATTACCCTTTGTTTTTGACAGGAGCAGCCCCTAGGGGTTGCTTTTTCATCCCCAGCAAATCTATGACTGTGCAAATCCGTCGTCTCCACCCCAGCCGTCCCGTTAACGTCAGCATTTTGCAGTACCAAGTGGCGGTGCCCGATGCCAAACCCCAGCATATCCTGGAAGAAATTGTTTGGCATAAAGAAAAAGAGGTGGAGCAACTACGCGATAAGGTTTCTCTGCTAGAGCTACGCCAGCGGGTCACAACGGTGCCGCCCGCAAAAGATTTTCTGGGGGCCTTAGTCCACGGCAAGACCCAGCCAGCCCTCATCGCCGAAGTAAAAAAAGCCTCGCCTAGTAAGGGGGTAATTCGGGAAGATTTTGACCCTGTGGCGATCGCCAAAAGTTATGCCGCCGGGGGAGCCAGTTGCCTCTCAGTCCTCACCGATAACAAGTTTTTCCAGGGCAGCTTCGAAAACCTGAGTCTCGTGCGTGATGCCGTCGATCTGCCCCTGCTCTGCAAAGAATTTATTATTTATCCCTATCAAATCTTTAAGGCCCGCAGCCATGGTGCCGATGCGGTTTTGCTGATCGCCGCGATCCTCAGTGACCAAGACCTCGCCTATTTTGTCAAAATTATCCGCAGCTTAGGGATGACCGCCCTGGTGGAAGTCCATACCCTCGCGGAATTAGACCGCGTCCTCGCCATCGAGGGGGTCAGCCTCGTGGGGATTAATAATCGCAATCTAGAAGATTTTTCTGTTGATTTGGAAACAACCACCATGTTGCTGGAAAGTCGTCGCGCTGAACTCCAGGCTAAGGGTGTCCGCGTTGTCAGTGAATCGGGCTTACATACGCCCCTGGATCTCCAGTTTGTCAAAGAAGCCGGGGCCAAGGCAGTGTTAATCGGCGAATCCCTTGTAAAACAGCCGGATCCTGGGAAGGCGATCGCCAACTTATTTCAGTTTTAGATTGGGCTAAACCTGGAGGGGCACTCCCGCCGTTGCCAGGTGTTTTTTGATGGTGACCTTGGGGATAGCCGTGTTTAAGTGCTGCCAAGGGAGCACCTGGGTCGTCGCCCAATCCTGATGCACATAGAAATCTAGGGGGGGAATTTTGCCTTTCAGTTCCTTAAAGGCCCGCTTGTAGCTGCCGAGGGTATCACCGTAATCCCTGGTTAATTCTAAAAGGCTAGAGAGACGGCGATCGCCCCTAGAAAGCAACCCCTGAATCACAGACCAGTTATAGCTTTCGGGCCGGAACTCCATGCCCTGGGAGCGGAGATGCTTTTGGAGGAATTGCAGCCGTTTTTTGGCCGCTGGGTTCACCCCAAACCACTGAAAAGGCGTATGGGCTTTGGGGACAAAAGTGCTACAACCGAGGGTCAAGCGCAAGCCTGGGGCCGCTTTTTTCACAGTCTGCATCATCGCAATGGTTGCTTCCACATCGGCCATCTCTTCCCCTGGAATGCCCACCATGCCATAGAATTTAATCCCCTTGAGGCCGCCTGCTTTTGCGTTCACTGCTGCGGTAATAATTTCGTCGTTGGTGAGCTTTTTATTGACAATCTCCCGGAGCCGTTCCGAACCACTTTCTACGGCGATTGTGATCGAACGGGTATCCCGTGCCGCAAGAGTCCGGGCTAATTTTTCCGTGACGGTGTTCGTCCGTACCGAGGCAATACTCAAACGCACATCGGCATACTGGGGTTGGGAAAGGTAGTCTAATAGTTGTTCAAATTCCGGGTGTTGGGTCACGGAAGCACCGAGCAAACCAAGGCGATCCGTAACTTTAAGACCCCGCTCAATGGCCGGGATCAAGGACTGCTCTAAATTGGCTGTCCGGAAGGGCAAGGTGACATAGCTAGCGAGGCAAAAGCGGCACATCTCTGGGCAACTACGTACCACTTCTACCATGTAGATATTTTCCCAGGCGGCTTTTTCCGTCACCACCGTCGAAGCCGAGAGGGTATTCCCCCGGTAAGTTTGTTTTTCAACACTTTCAGGAATATCAGGATATTTGGGACGAATGGTTTCGATTTCCCCCGTCGGCTCCCGGTAAGTTACTTCGTACAGACTAGGCACATAGATCCCCGGCGTTTGGGCGAGGTGACGTAATTTGCTTTGGCGATCGCCTTGGCGCATTCTTTGATACTGATCGATAAATTCATCCAGGAGATTTTCCCCGTCTCCCAGGAGGATCACATCAAAAAAGTCCGCAAAAGGTTCTGGGTTAGCACTCAATACCGACCCACCCCCAAACACAAGGGGATGCTGTTCGTCACGCTCGGCTGCCCGCAGCGGAATTTTTAGTTTTTCTAACAAGCTAAAGAGATTTGTATAATCCAGTTCCCAAGAAAAAGAAAAGCCGACAATTTCTGGCTGAGACGGCAGTTTTTCCTCTAAATCTGTGAATAGACGATGCACATCCACATCGGGCCGTTGGCTAAATTTTGCCCATACCAATTGGTAGCCCAAGCTCGTAATCCCCACGGTGTAGGTATTCGGAAAGGCAAAAATCAAGGGGATCGCGTTGGTCGTCGGTGTTACAGGATCAAAAAGGAGGCGTTCTTGCTCAAACAAAGTCGTCAGGATTCAGAAAAAGTTTTGTACCCTTGCCATTGTAAGGGAGTCCCCTCAGCGATTGGCGATCGCCACAGAGAGGACAGAAAAAAGCGGATCTTCCCTAGCGTAGATACCCCAAATTGACTGAAAATTTCTGTAAAAAAATTATTTGTTTTTCAAGCTTATCTAGTGTTAATATATGCAAGCTTTCTGTTTTTCACCATAAATATGGTGCTATCTCTAAACAGAATTTTTTTGTAATTTAACCTCTTCATCCCGTCTGCCCTATGGATCTCCGTCAAGATACTGCCCCCTCCAGAAGCACCACTAGCGCCACGGCAACCTACTCTGCTTCCAGGGCGGCGGTAACACCGACGAAACCCCAAACCTATGTGATCAAACGGAGCGGTAAACGGGCCCCCCTCGATGTCACCAGAATTCGCAACGTGGTGCAATGGGCCTGTCAGGATTTAGAGGCCAACACCATTGAACTTGAAGCCGGCCTGAAAACACGCCTCAAAGATGGGGTCACCACCCGGGAAATTCAAGAAAATTTGATTCAATGCGCCCTGGAAATGTGCAGTCCCGAAGAACCGGACTGGCGTTATGTGGCTGGGCGTCTACATATCTGGAGCCTCTGGAAAGATACCCTCGTGGCGCGCGGTTATCAGTATGGTCAATATCCCCAGCTTGTGGCCGAAAAAGTCGCGGCTAAAGCCTACGACGAAAGGCTGTTGCAATACAGTGCGGCGGAGCTAGAAATTGCCAATGGTTGGATCAATCCCGATTGGGATATGGATTATGACTATGCGGGGGCGGTGCTGCTCACAAAGCGCTATCTTCTAGATGATGAACTCCCCCAGGAAGCCTTTTTAACCTGTGCTCTTCTCCTGGCTCTCCCGGAAAAACCAGAAAATCGACTGAAGTGGGCAAAGAAATTCTACGAGGCGATCGCCCAACGGCAGATTTCTTTAGCGACGCCGATCCTCGCCAATTTACGCGTCCCCAATGGTTCCCTTTCTTCCTGTTTCATCATCGGCATGGAAGACAACCTAGAAAGTATTTTCCGGGAAATCACCAACGCGGCCCGCATTTCTAAAAATGGTGGTGGAGTCGGCTGTAATGTCAGTCGGATTCGCGCTACAGGTAGCCGCGTCATGGGTAAAGCGAATGCCTCCGGGGGCGTGATCCCTTGGATTAAACTCCTCAACGATACGGCGATCGCCGTTAATCAGGGGGGACGCAGAGCTGGGGCAATCACCGTTTCCCTCGATGTGTGGCATTTAGACGTGCCAGAATTCCTCGAAATGCAGACCGAAAACGGGGATCAGCGGCGCAAAGCCTACGATGTGTTTCCCCAATTGGTGGTCACCGATGAATTCATGCGACGGGTACAAAACAAAGAAGCCTGGACTCTGGTCGATCCCTATGAAATCAAAGAAAACCTCGGCATTGATCTCGCGGCCCTCTGGGGAGAAAAATTTGACGCAGCCTACCGTCAAATTGAAGCAAGCCTCGACAAAGAAATTAAGCTCTACAAAAAAGTAGATGCCCGGCACCTGTTTAAGGAAATTATGCGATCGCAGATCGAAACCGGGATGCCTTACATCGCCTTTAAGGACACCATTAACCGCGCCAACCCCAACCAGCACGAGGGCTATATTCCTGGGGTCAACTTGTGCGTCGAATCCTTCTCCAATGTCGTGCCGGGTCAGCTAGCCCACACCTGTAATCTCGACTCTTTAAACCTAGCCAATATTGAAGCCGAAGAACTGGCCGATGCCTGTGAAGTGGCGGTGCGCATCCTCGATAACACCATCGAAATTACCAATACCCCCTTTGAAGACAGCAGCATCCACAACCAGCGTTACCGCACCATTGGCGTCGGGGCGATGGGTCTGGCGGATTGGCTCGCGAAAAATAAGCTTTCTTATAAAAATGTTGAGGCGATCGATCGCCTGTTTGAAGATATTGGCTACTATTGCACCCGCACCTCTGTGGACCTCGCCAAAGAACGAGGCGCCTACCCAGCCTTTCCGGGCAGTGAATGGAGTAAGGGGCATTTAATCGGCGCGAAACCGATTACTTGGTATCGAGAAAATGCCCACGAGGTAGACCGCTGGGAAAGCCTCAGTGAGGATGTGCAAAAGTATGGCATCCGCAACAGCCACATTACGGCGATCGCCCCCAATACTTCCTCTTCCCTAGTGCAAGGTTGTAGCGCAAGTATTTTGCCGACCTACAGCAAATTTTTCTATGACAAATGGGCAAAAGGCACCGTTCCTATCGCGCCACCGTTTATCGGTAAATCTTTCTGGTTCTACCAAGAAAACAAAAGTATGGATCAGCGCACCGTGGTCAAAGCCGTCGCCACCATGCAAAAGTGGATCGATACAGGCATCTCGATGGAATTAATCTTCAACCTCAACCAAGGTATTTATTTTCCCAACGAACCGGAACGGGCGCTAAAGGCGAAGGATATTTTTGAAATCTTGATGTTGGCTTGGGCTGAAGGATGCAAGGCGATTTACTACATCCGCACCGTGCAAAAAGATGACTTCAAAGAAGGATCTGAAGGCTGTGTTGCCTGCGCGAATTAGGCAATCTGCATCAAAAAATATATTGATCGAAAGCTTTTGCTGACCATTGCGGTTCATTAAGCGCCTGGTGGGAGAGGGATCAGGGGCTTCGGGGAATTTGTTAGGATTAGAGATTACATATTTCTTGTTCCGCAGTTGTTCAAAACCCTATGGCAGACACCAAAAAACCGATCAAAATCATTAGTGATAATCGCAAAGCCCGTTTCCAGTATGAAATCCTCGAAACCTTAGAGGCCGGGATTCAGCTCCAGGGAACGGAGGTAAAATCGGTGCGGGCTGGCAAGGTGAACCTAGGGGACGGTTATGTGTTAATTCGCAATAACGAGGCGTGGCTGCTCAATGTGCATATTTCGCCATACACGGCCAGTGGCCAGTACTTTAACCATGAACCCAAGCGCGATCGCAAATTATTGCTACACCGTAAAGAAATTCGCCGCTTGATCGGTCAACTAGAACAAAAGGGATTAACGCTGATTCCTTTAAAAATGTACCTCAAGGGCAGCTTAGTGAAAGTCAGCCTGGGGCTAGGCCGTGGGAAAAAGCTCCACGATAAGCGCGAAACGATCAAGCGCCGCCAGGATAGCCGGGAAATGGCGCGGGCCTTAAAACGTTATTAAACTTATCCAATACTGGAAAGTTTCCCCAAAAAGCACCCTGGGCCAATCAAAGGTGCAAGTAAGTTGTGGGGTGATCGCCTTGGAGAATATCCATATTCTTCGGTTATCCCTTTGATAATTGGTGGAGTTAAACCCAGTGATCAGAAATCCCCAACAATAAAGGCGATCGCCAAAACTCAACAAAAGCATTCGTCAAAAGGGTGAATGTATCTTAAGATTGTCAGATAAGAGAATTAATTTTCTTGACAAAATCACGAATAAAATAAGCAAGTAAGATAGGAGGACATCTATGGCTCTCGTCCCAATGCGTTTGCTCTTAGATCACGCTGCAGAAAATAGTTATGGCATTCCTGCGTTCAACGTCAACAACATGGAACAGATTCTGTCCATCATGCAGGCTGCTGATGAGACCGATAGCCCCGTAATTCTCCAAGCGTCCCGTGGTGCCCGTAGTTATGCCGGGGAAAACTTCCTCCGTCACCTCGTGCTTGCCGCCGTGGAAACCTACCCCCACATCCCCGTTGCGATGCACCAAGACCATGGCAACAGCCCGGCCACCTGCTATTCCGCAATCCGTAACGGCTTCACCTCCGTAATGATGGACGGCTCCCTCGAAGCCGATGCCAAAACTCCCGCGAGCTTTGACTACAACGTCAGTGTGACTGCTGAAGTTGTAAAAGTAGCCCACTCCGTTGGTGCTTCCGTCGAAGGGGAACTCGGCTGCCTTGGCTCCCTCGAAACAGGGATGGGTGAAGCAGAAGACGGCCACGGTTTTGAAGGTGCCCTCAGCAAAGAACAACTCCTAACCGATCCCGACGAAGCTGTCGAATTTGTTGAGCGGACCCAAGTAGATGCCCTTGCTGTAGCGATCGGAACCAGCCACGGTGCTTACAAATTTACCCGGAAGCCAACTGGTGAGATCCTCGCCATTAGCCGGATCGCTGAAATCCACGCGAAGCTTCCCAACACTCACTTGGTCATGCACGGTTCTTCCTCCGTACCCCAAGAGTGGCTCGACATGATCAACGAGTACGGTGGTGCCATTCCTGAAACCTATGGTGTACCCGTAGAAGAAATTCAAAAAGGGATCAAGAGCGGTGTTCGTAAAGTAAACATCGACACCGACAACCGTCTGGCGATCACTGCGGCAATTCGTGAAGCAGCGATGAAGGATCCGAAGAACTTCGATCCCCGTCACTTCCTCAAGCCTTCGATCAAGTACATGAAGCAGGTTTGTAGCGATCGCTATCAGCAATTCTGGTGTGCTGGTAACGCCAGCAAGATCAAGCAAATCCCCTTGGATGAGTTTGCGAAGAAATATGCTAGCGGTGAACTCGCAGCAAAAACTGCAGTTAACGCCTAAGCTTAAACTCCTTCCGGCCTTAGATGTTATTGTCTAAGCCAGTCTGACTTGAGTCCTATTCCAGTGAGAATAGGACTCACTTTTTTTGCTTAATGAAGAGGGGGAACTAGAGGGTTATCACTGAATACCACAGTTGCGAAATAACCCTCCCCTAGCCTTTCCAGTGGAAGGGAACCGGAAAGCTATTCCTTGGGGGAGGTGCCGAAGACAGAGGGTATTATCTCCAGAGAAAGATTAACCCTGGAGGCAATCATTTAGTTGAGGGTGCGCACATCGGTAACTTGACCTGTAACGGCGGCAGCTACGACCATCGCCGGACTCATGAGTAGGGTGCGCCCCGTCGCAGAACCCTGCCGTCCTTTAAAGTTGCGGTTCGAAGAAGAGGCGCTGATCTGGTTGCCTTCGAGCTTATCGGGGTTCATGGCGAGACACATGGAGCAGCCGGGTTCCCGCCATTCAAAGCCTGCTTCGGTAAAAATTTGGTCAAGTCCCTCGGCCTCAGCCTGTTGTTTCACTTGCTCAGAACCGGGCACGACAAAGGCTTTTACTCCCGGAGCAACGTGATGGCCTTTGGCATATTTAGCAGCTTCCTGGAGATCGCTCAAGCGACCATTGGTGCAACTACCAATAAAGCAGACATCAATTTTGGTGCCTTGGATCGCTTGACCTGGTTGAAGCTGCATATATTTGTAAGCTTCAGCGGCGATCGCCTGTTCATCTTCGGCCATCATTTCTGGGGTCGGCACTGATTCATCAACGCCAATGCCCTGACCCGGTGTGATCCCCCAGGTGACGGTGGGGGCAATGTCTGCTGCGTCAAAGGTGACCACATCGTCATATTCGGCGTCGGCTTCACTGCGGAGACTATCCCACCAGGCGATCGCCTTTTCCCAGGCTTCTCCCTTGGGCGCAAAGGGACGGTCTTTCAAATAGTCATAGGTTACTGAATCGGGGTTGACATAGCCGCAGCGGGCGCCCCCTTCGATGGACATATTACAAACCGTCATCCGCTCTTCCATGGACATTTTTTCAAAGGTTGTCCCGGCATATTCATAGGCGTAGCCGACGCCCCCTTTAACGCCCAGTTTGCGGATAATGTGTAGGATTACATCTTTGGCATAAACTCCGGGCTGGAGATCACCATTCACTTCGATTTTACGAACTTTCAATTTTGCCAGGGCCAAGGTTTGGGAGGCGAGCACATCCCGCACTTGGGAAGTCCCAATGCCAAAGGCGATCGCCCCAAAAGCGCCGTGGGTAGAAGTGTGGGAATCGCCGCAAGCAACGGTCATGCCTGGTTGAGTTAATCCCTGTTCTGGGGCAATCACATGGACAATCCCCTGGCCCCCGGAGCCGACATTATAAAAACGAATTTTGTTGGTAGCCGTATTTTTTCCAGTTCCTGCATCATCGCTTCGGCGAGGGGATCCGCAAAGGGTCGCGCTTGATTTTCTGTCGGGACAATGTGATCCACCGTAGCGACCGTGCGTTCTGGATACATGACCTGGAGATTGCGGTCTCTGAGCATGGCAAAGGCCTGGGGACTGGTCACTTCATGGATCAGGTGCAGTCCGATAAATAGTTGCGTTTGGCCAGAGGGTAAAACTTTAACGGTGTGTAAGTCCCAAACCTTATCAAAAAGAGTGCCTTTGCTCATAGAACTGAATTGCTCAAGTACGCCAATAATATTCTGTGTAGAGCTTCAATCATACAACTTTTTTTCCTCGCTTTGGGCAGGGGTTTGGGAGAGGGGCAAGGTGATTGTAAAGGTACTACCTTCCTGGAGACGGGAGGTGAGACTGATCTGACCTTGGTGGGCTTCGAGGATCAGTTTTGAAAGGTGTAGCCCCAGACCGCTGCCCCCGTTGTAATGCTTGCCTTGGCGGAATCGCTCAAAGATTTCTAATTGATCTTCCGGGCTAATGCCGCTCCCCGTATCGATTACTTGAATTTGCACTTGCTCTTGATCGACTGGGGTCAATTTAACGGTGACATGGCCTTGATCAGTAAATTTAATGGCGTTGCTCACCAGGTTCACTAAAACGCGATGCATGGCCAGGCGATCGCCTTCGAGCCACACGGGGACTTCGGGGAGTTCCCCCTGGAGTTGCAGTTGTTTTTCCTGGGCGAGGGGACGTAATTCCTCAAGCACATTGGTAATCATGGTCTTGAGATCCACCCGACTAAAATAGAACGTTTTCCGCTCGGATTCGTAGCGATAAACCTCCAAAATATTGTTCACCATCTCCAATAGATTGGCATTACTGCGGGACATGGTGCGTAAAACCTCTTGCATTGCCTCCGACAGTTCCCCCAAAGCCCCCTGCAAAAGGAGATTGAGCATCCGATCCGCCGCAATCAAGGGAGTACGCATATCGTGGGTCAACCGGGAGGCGAAGTCTTCCCGTTGCCGGACAATCATATTTTTCTCATCGACGGTATGTTTAAACCGCAGCAGCGATCGCACCCGGGCAATCAATTCATCAATCTCCACGGGTTTGCGGATAAAATCATCAGCACCAATATCCAAACCTAGGGCAACACTCGGTTGGGCATGGGCAGTGATCAACAGGATGGGAATGTAAGGGATGTCGGGGTCGTTACGAATGTGCCGTGTGATCTCAAAGCCATCCATGTGGGGCATCATCACATCGAGCAAGATCAGATGAAAAGGCTGTTGTGCCACAAGCTCCAGGGCTTTTTGGCCGTTATTAACCGTCACCAGGTCTAAATCTTCATCTTCTAAAATGCTCTGGATCAACAATAAATTATCCGGCGAATCATCCACGACCAGAACGCGATCACGGTTGCTCAGCGAAAACATGGCACATCACCCCAGGTTAATTTCGACTCAACTGCTGGTTGAACAGCGGAATCCCCTATTTTAAACGTTGAACCCGATGGCGGTTACGGCGTTGCTTCTTTAGCTTCATTATACCCAGGTCATTGCAGGGAAATGGGGCAATTAATAAGTTTAAATACTCAATTTCTTTGATAGGGCGATCGCCCCTTTTGGCCCAAGCCCACCAATTATTTAGAAATGATTTTATCTAGTTGATATTGGCGCTCCTCAGTAGTTTAAATTATTTCAGTCTGCATTATCCCCTCAAAAAAGAGTCCCCTAGAAAAGCCGTAATCTTAGGCCGATCAATCCTTGATTCTTCCGAGAAAACAAAGGAAATTTGGTAGGATAGAAAGGCTGCTTCTATCTCAGGTTAAGGGTCTACCTCTAGAAAACGGCGATGGGATCAAATTTCTCCCCTAGGCAACTGCTAACAGCCAGTACGGAGAAGTCCTCTTTTTGTTGCTTCATTTTTAGCTCTTCTCGCACGTGCCCCCCATAAACAACATCAGAGCAGATTGTGTAACAAAAACAGAAGGAACGTTGGATTAGGAATAGAGACTTTATGGTTAATGAATCGTCAGATCAAGGGGGGCAACAACCGAGGGGAATCGGCAGTTTTGCGTGGTTAATTGAGGCCTATGGTCAGGCGATCGCCCTGTTAGAAAATCAAGCGGCCCAGATCGAAACTTTAGAACGTGAAAAAGATCATCTCGCCAACCAATATCGAGAGGCACTCCAGCAATACCATCAGTTAAAAGAGCAATACGATCACCAATACAGTCAACAGTACCAAGAATATTTTTCGTTGCCCCTGCCCTGCTACCGCTGGCAAGCCATTGAGGGAGAGCTTTATTTATCGGACTTTAATCCGGCGGCGGCACGGTTCAATAGCCAAGCACTCCAGCAGCCTTCTTTGAATCTTGGGCAACGCCCCCAAAAAATTTTTGCTGCGTTACCCACCCTCTACCACCACCTAGAAAATTGCCTCAAACGGGAGGTCTCGAACAGTCAGCGATTGCAATTTATTCGCTTAAATTTGTACCTCCGGGTGGAGTATGTGTTTATTGCTCCAGATCAAATCCTGATGTGTATTCTCGACGAGAGCGAACAACTCCTCACGGAACAACAACTCCGCCAACAGGTGCGCCAACAGTCGGCGATCGCCAAATTAGGGAGCATCAGCCTCAACACATCAGATCTAGCGAAATTATTTCGTCAAGCGGTGATTTTTGTGGCCCGCACCCTGGACGTTCCCTATAGTTGCCTCTATCTGAAACAAAAAAAGACCTCTATTTGTACCCTAGAAGCAGGTTATGGTTGGCCTGTCGATCTTATCGGTGCGGTCACAGTGAGTACGACTCCAGATAGCCACGTTGGCTATACCCTGACCCAACAACAGGCGATCAGCATCGAGGATTTGCGCGTTGAAAGTCGTTTTCGGGGCGAAACGCTACTGCACAATTATCAAGTAGTCAGTGGAATTAGTATGCCCATTGGCCCAGTGGATAATCCCTGGGGAGTACTGGCGGTTTATAGTACCGAAGAACGTCATTTCAGTGGGGATGAGACTTATTTTCTCCAGGCGATCGCCCATGTTCTGTCTAGTAGTATCGAACGCGATCGCCAGGCAGCGGACATGAACCTTTTACACCGCTCGATCAATGTGATCCGCCAGGGAGTGGTAATCACCGATGCCCGGGAAGAGAATAATCCAATTATTTATGTCAACCAAGGTTTTGAAAAAATTACTGGCTACAGCGCAGATGAAATCCTTGGTCGTAACTGCAATTTTCTCCAGGGCCGCGATCGCCGCCAGCCTCCCCTCACAGAATTGCGGGCTGCGATCCTCAAGGGCCAAGAATGTAACGTCACCCTCCGCAACTACCGCAAAAATGGTGAACCCTTTTGGAATGCCCTCCACATTTTTCCGGTACGAGATCCTGCCGGTTATCTAACCCACTTTATTGGGATTCAAACGGATATTAGCCACGAAAAGGCCGCCGCCGCTAACCTCCAAAAAACCGAAGCGCAATTTCACCAAACCTTCCAACTCGCCCCCATTGGCATGGCGATCACTACCTTGGGGGGCCACTATGAACGGGTCAACCAAGCCTGGTGTCGGATCACTGGCTACGATCAAGAGACCCTCTTGGAAAAAACCTATCTAGAGTTAACCCATCCCGATGATCAAGCGGAAGATGAACGCCTCAATGAAATTCTCAAGCAAGGCGATCGCCAGGAATTTCAGCGGGAAAAACGCTACATCGCCCAAGATGGCCAAAAAATTCACATCCTAGAACAAGTCGCCCTCGTGCGCGATGCCGAAGGCAAACCCCTCCATGTAATTCGGCAAATGGTAGACATTGGCGATCGCAAACAAATAGAACAGCGTCTTGTCCAAGAAGCCTTCTATGATCACCTCACCGGCCTCCCCAATCGCTCCCTCCTAGAAGAGCGCCTCGAGCAAGTCATTAAACAACAACAACGCTATCCCCAGCACCACAACGCCCTCTTATTCCTTGACTTAGATTATTTCAAAGCGATTAATGACCGCCTCGGCCACCTCGTTGGCGACCAGCTCCTACAAGACTTTGCCAAACGCATTTGTCATTGTCTCCGGGATGTGGATACCCTGGCCCGTTTGGGAGGAGACGAATTTGTCGTGCTCCTCACAGAAATAACCGAGCCCCAGACCGCCTTTGAGGTTAGTCAACGGATCCATAAAGCCCTACAAACCCCCTTTGAACTCGCAGGCCAGTCCCTATTTGTAAAGGTGAGCATTGGTGTCTTACCTAAACTTGATCGCTATCTGACGGCGACGGGCATTTTACGCGACGCAGACCTAGCGATGTACCATGCCAAAGCCAAGGGACGCGCGCGTTCAGAAGTCTTTGAATTACCTTGAATTTAGCCCACTTCAGCTAGCCTGAGAGATCATAACTAAAAAAATCTTCCCCCAACTGGGGGCAGGGGGGCTGTGTCAATAAGCTCTGAGGCACAGTGTAAATCCCACGCATAAAAAAAGAGACTTTTCCCCAATTATTTAGAGAAAAAGTCCCCTTGAAAAAAAGCAGGGAAAAAGCGCGCGGGTTAACTGTCGCAGCAACTACAGAGAAGCCTTCGCTGGATTAGCCGACACATCTTCCTGAAGAGCGGCATACAAACGATTTAAGGCGCTGATGTACGCCCGAGCCGACGCCACCACAATATCTGTATTTGCAGCATGGCCAGAATAAATTCGTCCCTCGTGCCGCAAACGAATCGTGACTTCACCAATGGCATCAATGCCCGCCGTCACCGACTGCACGGAATATTCAATTAATTCATTGGGCACCTGAACGACCCGGTTGATCGCCTTATAGATGGCATCTACAGGCCCGGTACCAATGGCTGCATCGGTTAATTCTTTCCCTCCGGGAGTACGGATCGTAATGGTGGCTGTGGGTTGGGCATGGTCACCACAGGAAACCTGCACCAGCTCCAGACGGAATAATTCCGGCGGTTGCTGGGTTTCATCCTTAACGATCGCCTCAAGATCCCAGTCGGTAATTTCTTTTTCTTATCGGCTAGATCTTTAAAGCGCAGAAAAGCTTTGTTGAGATCATTATCAGAAAGATCGAACCCTAATTCTGCTAAGCGGGTGCGAAAAGCATTCCGACCAGAATGTTTACCCAAGATAATTTGATTATCAGTTAAGCCAATGGACTGGGCATCCATGATCTCGTAGGTAAGCTTGTTTTTCAGGACGCCATCCTGGTGAATGCCTGACTCGTGGGCAAAGGCATTCAAACCCACAATCGCTTTATTGGCCTGGACAGAAAGCCCCGTCAAGTTAGATACCAAGCGAGATGTTTTGTAGATCTCTTTGGTATTGATATTGGTCAAGGGCGCTTCTGAGTCAGCAGGCCGACCAAGGAAAGGATTGTAATACTGGCGGCGCACATGGAGAGCCATCACCAATTCTTCGAGGGCGGCATTCCCGGCCCGTTCGCCAATGCCGTTAATGGTGCATTCCAACTGCCGAGCGCCATTTTTTACGGCTTCGAGGAAATTGGCCACCGCTAGGCCCAAATCGTTGTGGCCATGGACAGAGATAATTGCGCGGTCAATATTGGGGACGTTTTCTTTGATGCCTTTGATCAGAGCGCCAAATTCGGCGGGGGTTGTGTAGCCGACGGTGTCAGGAATATTAACGGTGGTTGCCCCGGCATCAATGACTGCTTCGAGGATTTGATAAAGGAATTCAGGATCCGAGCGGCCTGCGTCTTCGGGGGAAAATTCCACATCGTTGGTAAAGGTTTTAGCGTAGGCAACCATTTCCGGGGCGATCGCCAACACATCCTTGCGGCTTTTGCGGAGTTTGTATTCGAGGTGAATATCGGAGGTGGCGATAAAGGTGTGGATTCGATTTTTAAAAGCTGGCTTCAGGGCATTGCCTGCCGCTTCAATGTCGCCCTTAGTTGCCCGGGCTAGACCACAGATCGTTGGCCCATTTTCTGTGCCGACTTCGGCGGCGATACGTTGCACAGCATCAAAATCACCCCGACTCGCCCTGGGGAAACCCGCTTCAATGACATCTACACCAAGTCGCGCCAGGGCACGGGCGATCGCCAGCTTTTCGTCTCCATTTAGGGTTGCCCCCGGAGATTGTTCACCATCCCGTAATGTTGTGTCGAAAATAATAATGCGATCGTCTTGGTTGTTCATCATTTCCCGCTCCCTTAGCGTGAAAATAGTCTAAATAAAAACTCTATGTTGATTGGAATAAAAGTACTGGCTATGCTCCACTTTAAAAGAGTCCATAGCTATCTCCCTAGGATAAACCAATTCCTTAGGAATTAGATATTCTGCCGTAAAAAAGGACAGGTGGCGTTTATCCAAGCATGACCCATGGTCAGAGGTAATGGCTTACTGCCCCTATAGGTAGCTAAAAAAAGTCGGAATATCGGGCGAGAGTTATGGTTGCCAGTCATCCAGAGCATTTGCGATTGAGGGTACCCACGTTATTGGAACACAACACTAAATCTTTGGCCTTAATTCAGTCAAAAATAGTGGCGTCATTCAAGGCATTTTTAAAGCATTTATGGCTACTGTGATTGCTTAAGGTTCTGTTTTTTCAATTTCGGCCCGCAGATTATTTAGATCAATGTAACAATCCGTGGCATTTCTCAGTTCCCGGGCGATCATTCCTTCCGTCGAAACAACGGTAATGTGGGTATTTTTTGAGCGCAAAAGTTCGATCGCCCGTTCAAAATCACCATCGCCACTAAACAAAATAACTTGATCATATTGATCGACTGTATTAAACATATCGACCACAATTTCAATGTCTAAATTTGCTTTTTGGGAGTAGCGACCGGAGACATCATCATAGTATTCTTTGAGGATTTTTGTACGTACTGTATAACCCAGACTAATTAAGGCATCGCGGAAACCCCGCTGATCTTGGGAATCCTTTAGCCCTGTGTACCAAAAGGCATTAATCAGGCGCACGGTGGGATCGCAAGTAAAATAATCTAAAACACGACGGGGGTCAAAAAACCAATTATTTTTCTGTTGTGCATAAAACATATTATTCCCATCTACAAAAATAGACAGGCGACGCTGATAAAAGTTCATAGCAAAATTGGCCCTAAAATAATAGGGTGATTTTTTAAAATATAGGGTTTTAGTTTGGGTTTAAATAAAGGGAAGGAAGTTGTTCCCTCGCAATAAAAATAAAAGAGAAATATAGTGTAGGTTAGCAGATGGACTAGGCCAGGCATTCCTACGGAATAAAGCATAAAAATAAGTCTATCGGCCTATTGTAAAGGCTAAGGGATCTTTTCGGCAATGCTAAAAAATAGAGGCGATCGCCTGTAGAGTAAACAAGATTGAGGCCCGCAAAAGACCATGAATTTTCTCCGGAAAAAGCAATTACAGCAACGTCTACGCCAGGATCCTTACTACCGCCTTCGTTCCCTCGAAGAAGTCGCCCTCGCTGCGGCCATGGGAATCAAGATCGATGTCAACCAAGCCACCGTCGATGATTGGCTCCGTCTACCAGGTATTTCCATTCACCAGGGGCGATCGCTCGTGCAGCTCACCAGCCAGGGGGTGCAATTCTATAGCCTCGACGATGTGGCAGCGGCCCTAGGGGTTCCCAGTCAACGTCTCCAGCCCTTGGCCGCGATCCTCAGTTTTGCTTACTATGCCCCGGAATTAGCCCCAGTACAAATTGACCTAAACCGCGCTGACCTTGGGGCGCTAGTCGATTTTGGCGTCGAGGCTCCCTTGGCCCAACAGATCATTACAGAGCGGCAACGGGGGCATTATCGTGATTTTGCAGATTTACAGAGTCGGTTGCAGCTTTCTGGGGCACAGATCATGCAGTGGTTGCACTTGTTTCGCTTTTCGTGAATGCAGTCGTCCCATTGATCGCGAAACTTGTTAACGTGGGAAGGAATATTACAACTAACTTTTCGCCGAATCCATGACCCACCAGCGCGATCCCGAAGCCCAGGCTGTTGCCCAGGAATTAAAGCAGCAAATCATGATTTTGGGTTTGTTTCTTGCGAGTTTTTGGGGCCTAGAAATTAGTGATCAGTTTGTTTTTCAAAATCTTTGGCGGGGTGGCCTAGATGTATTCGGCATTCTGCCCCGACAACTGTTGGGACTCAGGGGAATCTTCTTTGCGCCCTTTCTCCATGGTGGTTTTCAGCACCTCGTCACCAACTCAATCCCCTTTGCGCTGTTGGGCTGGCTCGTGATGCTAGACCGCATCCGTGACTTTTTTACGGTCACCTTGATCACAATGCTTGTCGGTGGCCTGGGGGTATGGCTCATTGGTGCCCAAAATTCTGTGCATATTGGGGCCAGTATTTTAATTTTTGGGTATTTGGGATTTCTATTGTTTCGGGGCTACTTTCGGCGGGATATCCCATCCATTGCCGTTTCACTCTTGGTATTTTTTCTCTACGGTGGGGTGCTTTGGAGTGTTCTGCCGACGACCCCAGGGGTGTCTTGGGAGGGGCATTTATTCGGACTTATCGGCGGGGCGATCGCCGCAAAATATCTCAACCCCCGTTCCCTTCGCCGCTAATGGATTGCGCCAGTTTGTGCTTGCCCTAGTACCGTTATTCTGGGTTATTTTCTCCAAGCACCTGTTCCGTAACGGTTGCTGATTCTGTCATGTCTAAGGGCGCGTTGGTGTTTTGCCACAGGGCAAAGGCAGAGACGGCCATCAAAACCACCGAGGCGATCGCTAAACTGCCCGCCGCCAAATGGTGCTCCCAAGACCACGCTTGCCAAAATTTCCGGGGGAGGGGAGCCATTTGTACGCCCGGTTGCTCTTCTGGGGCGATCGCCAATGTCCCACCATCATTGAGATAAATCAGGCGCAATTGCATCAACCGCAGCAGAGCTTGATCAATATCCTCGCCACTGGCCTTTTCCGTGAGAAATTCTGCGGTCCAGACTTGAAAATACTGTAAATTCAGCTCCTCTGGCTTCGTTTGGTTTTGGTGAAAATGGAGCCAACGGTAGAGGAGGGTTTCGCAGGTAGTAAGGCGTTCTTTGATCATAGGTTTGGACTGATGCACAAATCGAAATTTATTCGGTAACATTCGCTACAAATATTCTAGAAAAAAAGCTCCCTTTGGGGAACCTAATTCACGTTTATTGACGTTTTGTGCCGCGAAATGTAATGAATCCTAGACAATAACGCCCTTTAGCCGCCAATTTGCGACATGGTGCGGCCATATTGACCCGTGGTGGTTCCCATATCGCGCATTTTGAAATTAATCTCCGGTTTTTGGTCGAGGAGTGCTTTGACTGCCGCCCGAATTTCCCTAGGGGGAACCCCAGTCCGGAGTAATGTTTTGAGATCCATTTGTGCCGCTTCATTCAATAGACAAGGCCGGAGCCAACCATCCGCTGAGAGGCGCATCCGGTTACAGCGATCGCAAAAACATTCAGACATCTGGGAAATAAACCCAAGCGTCCCCTTCGCCCCGGGAATCTTAAAAATATCTGCGGGGCCATTGCCCTGAACGAATGCCGTTTCTAAGCCCCATTTTGCCCGGATCCGTTGGCGTAATTCTTCCGAAGGAATCCAGGCTCGTTCATTAAATAATTTGTCGTTGCCAATGGGCATAAACTCAATAAAGCGCACGTGCCAATGGCGATCGCCTGTCAACGCGGCTAAATCTAATACCTCTTGATCATTGACCCCAGGGATCACCACGACATTGAGCTTGAGGGGGTCAAAACCAACCCGATGGGCCGCTTGGATGCCCTCCCAAGTTTGCTGCCAGCGACTCTTGCCCCGATTGCCAATAATTTGATCAAAGGTCTCAGGATTCAAAGAGTCTAGGCTGATATTGAGACGATTCAGACCCGCATCATACAAATCCTGAGCCAGATCCGCTAATAAATAAGCATTTGTGGTCATCGATAAATCTTCTACCCCCGGCAAGTGGGCGATCGCCCGGACGAGGGGGACTAACTGGGGGCGTAGGAGAGGCTCTCCCCCGGTGAGGCGAAATTTACGGAATCCCAAGGGAATAAACACCTGTTCGAGGAGCGTAAGAATTTCCCCATTGCTCAACTGCTCTGAGGTCAGCAAATATTGGAGGCTCGCTTCATCTGGGACGCAGTAATGGCAACGAAAATTACATCGATCAATCAAGCTAATGCGGAGATAATCTACCGGATTCATGCTTACTGCTACCACGACAAATAAAGGACAAGCTTCCTTTGAGGATACAGAAGATGACGATCCTCTGTCTGGTTCAGATCAGACTTTAAAAAAATATCGATCTGTGTTATTTTGTTCGGAATATTTATTTGCTCTATAAAATACCGTTTTTAATCTCTCTTCAGCATTCACAATTTTCCCCAATCTCCACAGCAACCCGGCGATCGCTGGTGCTGGGAAATATGAGGCCTTGGATTTTTCCCTGGCTTGTTTTATCTGTTAACTTCCACTAGGGATTTTTTGCTGAACGTGACTACGACTCCACTCCAAAAACCGATTGACGCCACCAATACAGGCAATAGTCTTCAACGCCAAATCATCGTTATCTTAGATTTTGGCTCCCAATACTCTGAACTGATTGCCAGAAGAATTCGCGAAACGGAAGTTTACTCTGAGGTCATTTCCTATCGCACCAGCGCCGAACAATTGCGGCAACTTAATCCCAGCGGCATCATCCTCTCCGGTGGCCCCAGTTCTGTCTATGACGACTATGCCCCGGCCTGTGACCCTGAAATTTGGAATCTTGGGATTCCTGTCCTTGGGGTTTGCTACGGGATGCAGCTAATGGTGAAACAACTCGGCGGTACCGTCGAGCGCGCTAAGCATGCAGAGTATGGCAAGGCATCAATCTTTATCGATGATCCCACCGATCTGCTGACCAATGTGGAGGAAGGCTCCACCATGTGGATGAGCCACGGGGACTCCTGTGTGCACCTGCCCGAAGGGTTTGAAATTTTAGCCCACACGGACAATACTCCCTGTGCGGCGATCGCCCACCATGGCCGCCAACTTTACGGGGTGCAGTTCCACCCAGAAGTGGTCCATTCCCAGGACGGTATGGCCCTGATCCGCAACTTTGTTTATCACATTTGTAAATGTGAACCCACCTGGACCACAGAAGCCTTCGTTGAAGAAGCAATTCGTGAGATCCGGGCCCGGGTCGGTGATCAACGGGTACTCCTGGCCCTTTCTGGAGGCGTCGATTCTTCTACCTTGGCCTTTTTGCTCCACCAAGCGATCGGCGATCAACTGACCTGTATGTTCATCGACCAAGGCTTTATGCGGAAAGGGGAACCGGAACGCCTTGTGGAAATTTTTGATGAGCAATTCCACATTCCCGTCGCCTATATCAACGCCCGCGATCGCTTTATCGACAAGCTCAAAGGGGTTACCGATCCCGAAGAAAAGCGCCGCCTCATTGGCCACGAATTTATCGCCGTCTTCGAAGAAGAATCAAAACGCCTTGGCCCCTTTGATTACCTCGCCCAGGGGACTCTATATCCCGATGTAATCGAATCGGCGGATACCAACGTTGACCCCAAAACGGGAGAACGGGTCGCGGTCAAAATTAAGAGTCACCACAACGTCGGCGGTTTACCAGAAGATCTGCGCTTTAAATTGGTTGAACCCCTCCGCAAACTCTTCAAAGATGAAGTGCGTAAGGTAGCAGCCAGCATTGGTTTGCCCGAAGAAATTATTCGCCGTCACCCCTTCCCTGGCCCTGGCCTCGCGATTCGGATCATTGGCGAAGTCACCGCAGAACGGTTAAATATTCTCCGGGATGCAGACTGGGTTGTGCGGGATGAAATCAAAAAGCAAGGGGTTTACAGTGATTTTTGGCAAGCCTTTGCGGTCTTACTACCGATTCGTAGTGTGGGTGTGATGGGTGATAAGCGCACCTATGCTCACCCCGTCGTACTGCGGATGATTACCAGTGAAGATGGGATGACCGCGGATTGGGCTCGCCCTCCCTATGAGCTTTTGGAAACCATTTCTAATCGCATGGTGAATGAGGTGAAAGGGGTTAACCGCGTGGTCTATGACATCACTTCTAAGCCTCCTGGCACCATCGAGTGGGAGTAACTACATCTCCTTAGCTCCCCTTCAGGAACACCCCTCTAGCTCCTCTCAAGGGGAGATTAAGAGTCCCGCAGATTAAAACTGTTGGGGCTTTTTTCTTAGGAATTTTTCGCTGGGGATTTAGAGACTTTCATTTTGGAGGACTTTGATCCCAATTGATTGTCCGAAAATCTCCCCCAGACTGAGGGTAGCAGGGCTTTATAAATAAGCTCTTAAGTCGCTCGTGGTAAAAAAACGGAAAATGTTGTGCCTTGGTCTTTGCTTTCGACGGTGATTTTGCCTTTATGATTTTTGGCGATCGCCGCCGCAATGGCGAGACCCAGACCTGAACCAGTGCTACTTTCCCCGGGGTTTGTCCGGGCGGGATCAAGACGATAAAAACGGTCGAAAATATTGGTCAAATTTTCGGCAGGAATACCGATGCCATTATCTTTAACCGTCACTTGGAGGGTTTCTCCGGTTGTCCGCCCTGTTTTCTCCTTAAGGGCCATGGTAACGGTAATTTGCTTGGGTTTGTCACCCCAGTCTCCTGGAAAAGCATAGGCGATCGCATTGCCGATCAGATTTGTAAAGAGGCGCGCCATCTGATCCCAGTCTCCCAAGATGAGATAGGCTTCTTCGGTGGCATCCCCTTGAATATCCAACTGCAACTCAATTTTTTCCTGACGGCAGATGGCCCGTTGTTCTTCAATGACCTCCAGCAATAGAGCATCCAGGGGTAATCGTTCAAATTCCGCCTGAAGTACCCCACTATCACTGCGGGCGAGAAATAAGAGGTCATTCACTAAACGGCCCAACCGTTGGGTGAGTCGCTCGATCACCTTGAGATTTTGTTGGCGTTGGTCGGGATCTGGGTAGGCGATCGCCATTTGTACATTGGTTTGGATCATTGCAATGGGATTACGCAACTCGTGGGATGCATCCGCCGTAAATTGCCGCAATTGTTGATAGGAATCCTTTACCGGTTCGATGGCAATGCCAGACAGTAACCAGCCAATTACCGCCCCACAGGTAATCATGATCGCGATCCCCAGGCTGAGATCAAGGACTAATTTGCGAATCGGTCGCGTCACCTCAAACCAAGGATGGCTCACCCGTAGATAACCCAAAACATAGCGATCCACTTCGAGGCGATCGGTGATTTGTCGCAGAAGATAATCATCACCCAGACGTACCGTTTCCCCCCGGGGGTGCCACTCTAGGGGCAAGACTAATGGTTCAGAAAAAGTAGACCAGAGCAATTCTCCGGCTGGGTTAAAAAATTCGAGGTCAATGCGGTCATCCTCGACGGTGGGGGACTGTTGCCGAAAGCTGGCTTCTAAATTGATGTGATAGCCCACAGGATCATCTGGCTCAATGATCAGCGATCGCTCTACCACTTCCACTACGTGCTTTAGGGTGTCATCGATGCGCTCAATCAGGGTATAGCGCACATAAAAATAAACCCCCGTCGCGAAAACCAAAAGCAACACTGCGGTGATCGCCGTGTACCAGAGGGCCAGACGATTACGGGTGGTTTGAAACATTACTGCTGCGCCGCTTGGATCAACTCTGCTCCCACAGGAGTCCCAACGAAACCAAGGAAAGCCTCAACCTGGGGGGAAGCAGGTTCTTGGTAGGCGTAATAAAGGGTGCGGGTGTAGGGATAGAGGTCTGATTCTGGGGTAACCCCATCGATGGGCACTGTTCTGACGGTTTGCTGATTGGCGATCTGGCTGTAGGTGGCATAACTGATTCCATCTGCACCCAGGGCCTGCAAAATCGGCGTGGTGGCATCCTGTTCCATATTCATAAAATTAGGGCCATTCCCAAAGTTTGAGCCGTTGAGTACCGTTTCTTGGAAAGTTTGGTAAGTGCCACTCACTGGAGGGCGATTAATAACCCGAATTGTTCCCGTCGCTTTATCGGTAATCGCTGGCCAATCGGTGAGATTCCCTTGGAAAATGCCCTGTACCTGTTCCCCAGTCAGCCCTGTACTAAAGGGATTTTCCTTGGCGACTACAATGGCGACGGCATCGGTGGTAACGGCGATCGCCTTGAGGCCCTGTTGCATTTCCTCCGGCTGGAGGGGGCGGGAGATCGCCGCGAGGTCAATATTTCCCACCAGCAGATCTTCAAGTCCCTTACTCGACCCATTAGCAGTAGTTTCGACACGGGTCTGGGGATATTGCAACTCGAACCGATTTTTTAGGGCGGTATTAATCTGCACCATGCTGGTAGAGCCAGAAATTTTGACCACTGTCCCTGGGGCCACTGTTGCCGGTGGACTGAAAGGATTATCTGTGGCTTGGGAACCTGGGGCGATCGCCCCATCATTAGTTCCCGTTTCTGCACCATTTGGGGCCAAACCCTGGAAGCCGGAACGATTTAAAAACCACCAACCACCGCCCCCCAGAATGCCTAGGGTAACGATGAGGGCCATCATTAAAGGCAACGTATCATTTTTTTGGGCCATGGTTGCTCTTGTTGCGTGCATGGAATTTGCCTTCAGGATATCGTAATCACCCCGAAGGCGCAGCGCACAGCAGCTGATTAATTGTCCTGAGAACGAACGAGGTTAATTATTATTCGGGACTGGGCGGAACGGATAAAGGAAATTCAAGAGAGGAAAGAGATTCCGCGATTGCACCCAAAGCCTACCTTTACCACTAAAACGACAAACTAGGCCTTCTCCGCCGAGAATCCCTGTGCGCAGGCTCCGGAAAGATAACCCCCCAATCATTTCCACGTTGTATTGCAGCGTATCCTCAAAGGCGACAATGTAGCCCGTATCCACCACATAATCCCCTTCTACAGGGATTTCAATGATCGCCCCATAGGAGCTAAACCAAAAATCCCCCTGGCCCGATGCCCGCAGGAAAAAGATCGATTCTCCTGTAAAGAAACCCTTCAGCCCCTGGAATTTGGTGTCGAGATCCACCGAGGGACTAGATGCCACAAAACCCGAAGACTGAACCATAAGACTTTTAGAACCGTCCAAATGATAGTAGGTCACATCCCCCGGCACCCCTGGCGAGATATAGAGTTCCCCGGCAGTATTTCTAGCAGTAAATTCACTGATAAATAGGGATTCTCCACTGAACATCCGCCCGATGCCCTTCATCAAGCCCCCCCGCATCTTCGACTTCATCTCAATGTTGGCATCCATTGCCGCCATCGCCCCCGCCTCTACGAGCAGGGTTTGGTTGGGCGGTAAGGTCACAATGAGCGAGGCATAGGAGGGATTATTTTCAACGCGAAATTCAAACTGAGACATAATTTTTAAGCACTTTCAGCACTGGCTTCAAAGGACAACTTAACGGGGAGGTAATTGGGAACCAACCAGGGAACCAAAGGCTCCGGGATTGTGGGTTTGGCAGTACAGTTTGCCCTTACCTCGGAAGCGACAGACTAGCCCTTCTCCACCGAGGAATGCCCCAATCCAAGAGGGATTTGCTTTACCCACGGTGAAGCTCAGGCTCTTTTCAAAGGCAACGATATGGCCTGTATCCACGACGTATTCGCCATCCACATCCACTTCGTAAATGGCCCCAAAGGACGTCACCAGCAAAGGCCCTTGGCCACTGATGCTAAGCCAAAAGATAGATTCCCCTGAAAAGAAGGATTTAAAGCCCTGCCAACCGAGATCAATGTCCACATTGGGGCCAGAGGCAAGGTAGGAAGAGGCTTGGACAACAAATTCATCGCCCCGCATTTCGTACAGGAGGAGATCCCCCATCAGCTTGGGGGCAAACCAAATTTCACTATTGGGTAAGGGTGCTCGAAAAACGCTCAGAAAGAGGGATTCTCCGGCAAGCATCCGTTTTAGCCCTCCCATGATGCCGCCCCCTTTGCCTTTGCGGAGGGTCGTGCTGGCATTGATATTGCCGCTCATGGCAACCATGGCGCCGGCTTGGGCAATGATTTCTTCCCCAGCGTCGAGGGTGACATGGGCGATCGCATTATCTGGTTGATGTAAGAGTTTAATTTCCATAGCTACCCCCTAACGACATTTTGGACGTAAAAAGCCCACAAGACCTGACACACTCCGCGATTGGAGGTAGATTCGGCCACGGCCTTTGAGTTTATTCACCAGGCCTTCGCCGGAGGTGAGGGAACCAAATAAGCCCCCAGACATCCGAATATTCATGGTGATGCCTGGATCGTAGGCAACGAGGTGGCTGTTATCGACGATAAATTCCCCCGCAATTTGTTTTTCGATGATGCCGCCATAGCACCCGTAAAAGACCCGGCCACTACCTGTGAATTGCAGTTTAAAGAGGCCTTCCCCCGCAAACCAACTGGCAAAGCCAGCCCAACGGATTCCCATTTTTGCGCCGGGGGTATGGGCAATGTAAGCACCGGGCTGAAAACAGATCGGCCCTTGGGACAAATCAATGCGGTGGATATCACCCACCATTGACTGGGTTAAAATGACGGTCTGGGGCCGCTGACTTGTGTTGCGATAAACATTCACAAACAGGGATTCTCCCCCAAATAACCGACGGAGAATCGCCGGGAAAAATCCCCCCGAAAATTCAGTTTTCATTGAGATTCCACCATCCATGCTGACCATTGCACCGGATTCGGCTGTGACCTGTTCGCCGGGTTCGAGGGTGACAAATAGACAAGCAAAGGCGGGTTTATAGCGGATTTCGTATTTCACCGTGACTCTACCTGATAAGAGTTTGAATAAACTAGCCCAATACAAGCTAATTCCCCTTATTTTTAGCAGGGCAATGGGAGTGAAGAAATGTTTGTTAAGGTTGCTTAATATTCAAGGAAATCATCCTCGACAGCGGCGATCGCCTCAAAATGTTAAGATATGTAAAGAAAGTCTCATTTTCAAAAATATCTATGTTTTCTCCAGAACCCGCCGATGAAAAGCAACTTTTAAAGGCTGTGCTGGCCCCGCTTTTGGATGATTTTCTTTATTGGTTTGACCTATCTTTAACGGCCCTCGAAAAAAAATCCTTAAGTTTTATGGCCCCCGCCGAGCAGGAAGACCTCATCGCCCGCATTCGCCAGGCCCAGGGGGAGGTAATGGCGACCAAGTCTCTTTTCCAAGCCACCGATGGCAATGCTGGGGTCGATTTTCAGGTGCTGATGCCCTGGCACCAATTGGTTTCTGAATGTTGGCAAGTGGCCCAAAAGCGACGTCAGTTAGAAGGAGAGGCCTAATTATTCGATACTGGATTATGCTTGGCCCTACCGTAAACAATCATGTCTGTAACGTTTGAATTGGCTCCTTGGCGATCGCCCCTAGCCCGGGCCTTACACCGGAATAAAAGTCAGCCCCACCACCGCTTTTTTCAGTTGGCCACCGTAACGCCGACGGGAAAACCCAGGAATCGCACGGTGGTTTTTCGGGGGTTCCTCGAAGGGAGCAATGACCTCAAAATTATTACGGATCAGCGCAGTGAAAAAATCAACCACCTCGCTACTTGCCCCGATGCCGAAATTGCTTGGTATTTCACCAAAACCCGGGAACAATTCCGCTTTAGTGGTCAGATTAAGCTGGTTACAGCAGCAAGCTCTTCATCACGACTAAATCGCGCTAGACAACAGACCTGGCAAGCCCTTTCGGATGCAGCCCGGGCTCAATTTCTCTGGCCCCAGCCTGGCGATCGCCGTAGTGAAAATTTAGCGGATTTCCAGCCAACCGCAGTGAATGATCAAGAGCCTGTTTCTAATTTCGTGCTTCTCCTGTTTCAGGTGACAAAGGTCGATCACCTCGAACTGCGGGGCAATCCCCAAAATCGCTTTTTATATGACCTCACAGCCGACGGTACTTGGCAGCAAAAAACAGTTAATCCCTAGGGGGACGAAAGCCATATTTTTGTAAAATGGCCTGACCTTTTTGACCCAGAATAAAATCGATAAAAAGTTGCCCTTGGGTTTGCTTGGGTGAGACTTTAATTGGGGCGATCGCATACAAAATTGACCCTGTTGATTCTGGCGCAAAAGATTCAATCATTCGCAAATTAGATTGCTGGAAAATATCTGTTTGGTAGACAAACCCCGCCGTTGCCGATTGATTTTGGACATAGGTTAAAACTTGCCGCACGTTCTCCCCAAAAACTAATTTTTGGGACTGCTCTAGGGTTTGGTAAAGCTGGGGATATTTTTCTAAAAGATTGGCGGCATATCGTCCCGCTGGTACTGTTTTGGGATTACCCAGGGCAATTTTTTGAACATCCTCACCCGCTAAATCTTCCAAACGATTCAGTTGCGGTTGGCTTTGTTGACTTTGAATCAGAACAAGTTGATTTTCCGCAAAAATACGAATTGCTTCTGCTGCGACAAACCCTTTTTGGGCCAAGGATTCAACGGGTTCTAGGGCCGCACTAGCAAAAATGTCAATGGGAGCTTGTTGCTCGATTTGCCTTTGCAATGTCCCGGAGGCAGCGGTATTAAATTGAATTGAAATGTCTGGATACTGTGTTTGAAACTCGGTACGAATCTCTGCCATGACATCGGTCAAGGAAGCGGCGATCGCCACCACTAAAGTTTGCCCAGAATTACCAAAAGTACAACCATGTAGATTGATTACAAGGGCAATGCTTAGACCCCAAACAAAATGTGGCAGTTTGAATTTCATCCCACTAGGGCACTACCTAAACCTTGGAACATCAACCAAGATAGGAAAAAGTTAGCAATAAAAATCGCTAGTAGAGATGTAACAACGGCCGTTGTTGTCGATTGTCCTACGCCCTTTGCTCCTCCAGTTGTTGTCAAGCCCCAACTGCAGCCAATGACGGCAATTAAGCCCCCAAAAACAACAGATTTAATCATTGCACTGATAATGTCCCAATATTCTAAAAAACTCTGGGCCGAGTTGATAAAAATAGACTGGGGAATTTGATATAAATTTATGGCGATGATTAACCCACCAGCCATTCCCGTGAGGAGCGATAAAACAGTCAATAAAGGCAACATCAAACAGCAGGCCAAGAAGCGGGGGACGACCAAATAATCAATGGGATCCGTGCGTAAAATATGCAACGCATCGATTTGTTCAGTGACGCGCATGGTGCCAATCTCCGCTGCAAAGGCCGAGCCGACACGCCCCGCCAAGACCACCGCCGTTAATACAGGGGCTAATTCCCGGGACAAGGAAAGACCCAAAACGCCCCCCACCGCCGTGCCTGCGCCGAAGTAAATAAATTCCCGCGCCACCTGGATGGTAAATACCATGCCGACAAACCCAGCCGTGACTAGGGCAATGAGGAGGGAATCAGGTCCCACCGCCGCCATCTGTTCAATGGTAATGCGTCGGTTGAAACGCCCCCGCAGGAGATGTACGATGACTTGCCCCCCTAGAAGGGTTGCGGCAACTAACCGCTCAAACCATTTCCCAAGGGAACTTTTTGATCTGCGTTGGCTGGTCATAGGTGATCGGATGGGACAACTGAAAATAAAAAAAGGCAAAGGGAAAAGGCGATCGCCAAACTTTATGCAAATTTTACGGGCACTAACGCCATTGCCAAACCATATTACGCCTCATCCGTGGATTCTATGCGGAATCGCTCCACAGAAGCCAGGAGATCCCGGGCGATGCCCACCAACTTTTGTAACGATCCAGCCACCCGTTGGGATTCTCTTGAGGTTTCCTGGGCCGTTAATTCCACCGATTGCATGACCTGGGCCACAGCACGGGAATTTTCCCGCTGTTCAACGGTATCCGCTGTAATTGAGCGCACGAGGGCATCAATACGGTTTGATACCTGAATAATGTCCTCTAGGGATTGTTTCGCCTGCTCAGCCCGTTTAGTCCCGTCAATAACCTGCTGGGTGCCCTCCTCCATTGCAATCATTACCGAGCTTGTTTCACTTTGAATTTGTAAAACAATTTGCTCAATTTCCTTCAGGGCTTTGGCGGAACGGTCTGCCAACTGACGGACTTCATCGGCCACAATCGCAAATCCTTTACCAGACTCCCCTGCCCGGGCCGCCTCAATGGACGCATTCAATGCCAGGAGGTTTGTCCGGGACGCAATCTGGGAAACCACCGCGACAATTTTAGAAATTTCCTGGGAAGATTCGGCTAGACGTTTTACCTTGCGGGCTGTTTCGGCCACCGTTTCTCGAATCTGTAAAATCCCCGCCACGGTGTGCTCTACGGATTCTCCCCCCTTGAGGGCCGTACTCGAAGCAGTTCGGGCCACCTCCTCCGCTTCCCGGGCATTTTCTGCAACCCGCTGGATCGAATCGGTCATCATCTGTACGGAGTTGAGGGTAACGGCCAATTCTTCAGCTTGGCGGAGGGCATCGCTGGATAGACCCCGGGCAAAAGATTCACTATCGGCGGCGTTTTTATTCACCTGGCGCGCCGCTTGTTTAACCTGTTGAACAATTTCCCGGAGATTTTGAATGGTGAGGTTAAAGGCGTCGGCGACGGCCCCTAAGACATCGGCTGTGACCTCTGCTTGGACGGTAAAGTCTCCCCGGGCGGCCCCTTCCACATCATCAAGGAGGCGGATCACCTGGCGCTGGAGGTCTTCTTTGGACTGTTCTGTTTCCTCAGCCCGCCGCTGGGCCTCACTGGTGGTATTTAAAATAACTCGGGCCATTTTATTGAAGCCCGTGGCTAAGGCACCAAACTCATCCTCCGCAAAAACCGTTGCTTTGACATTGAGATTCCCCTGGGAAACCGCGTCGAACTGGTTTTGTAGGTTGTCAGTGCTGCGTTTGATCTGTCGGGTTGTTAACTTCCCAAAAAAGAGGGTCGTACCAAAGCTGGCTGCCCCAGCCAATAAGCTGGTGAGTAAACCTGTTTTGGCCACGGGCCAGAGGGCTTGGGGCCGTTGTTCGGCTGGGGTGGTTTGAAATACGCCCACTGTCACAATCAAAGTGGCGATCGCCGATGCGGCAGCAGCACCAGTCGCAGTGAACAATTGTTTTTTCTGGAGAGGCACATTTTCAAACCAGGCCAAATAACCCTTGGGGTTTTCCGCGACAATTTCCTGGGGTTTATCAGAAACAGTAAAATCTGTCCCTAGACCGCCAGAGAGACTATCCTCCCCTAGGGTGATAAATAGGCTGTCGTCTTCGGTGAGGCCCAATTCTTCGGGAAAATCATCAAAATTAAACTCCCCTGAGGTCGTCGGTGCTTCTAGGGGCGCTTCAAACAGACCTGTATCCGGCATTTTTTGGTCATCATCGAGAATATCCGAACCGAGATCACCAAAATCATCTAGATCCTGTTCGTTGAGAATGCCAAATTCCTCTAAAAAGCCCCCTTCATCCTGTTTTGGTAGCGCTTCTGGTTCTTCATCAAATAGTTCTGCCCCAAGGCTACCCAAGCTAATTTCATCGTCAAAATCTGCCGCCTCATCAGGGGAGAGGGAGTCAGGTGCAAAACTTGGGTGCGCTGGCTCATCAAATGTCAATGCGTCTGCATCGGCTAAAGGAGGATTTTCGAGCCAAGTGGGGGACTCACTTTCAAAGCCGAGTGGTGCAGTATCCACTGCATCAAAATGGTCTTGATCTGCTGAAATTCTGCCATTTTCATGGGTCGGTGACCAATCTAAATCGAAAGGAGACGTATCTTCGCTCCCTAGGAAATCTCCGTCTTCTTCTAGGCCAGCCGCACTATCGAATTCAACCAATTCGTCTTCGTTAAATTCAATGAATTCGCCAGCCTCTGCCTCGAAAAAAGGATCATTAAGGGACTGATTTAAACCTGGTTCAGGGGAGCGATCGCCGGGGTGGGGCACTAAAAAAGTTTCTTCATCTTCCGGGAAATTTCTCAAGGGCAACTCTGGTTCTGCCCATTGTTCTGAATAATCATCCGCCGAAATTGGTTGTTCCCCCGCTGCTGTGACAAAGTTTTCTGGGGAGTTATATTCTGCTGCAAGCGGATAATCTTCTGGCTGGGTGAGGGTCGGCTGTCCACCGCTGGTTTCCCGGTGACCATTGACTTGATCGCTGTAGGCATTGACCTGGGTCAAACCTTGGCGAGCGTATTCATGGTAGTCCCGCTGGTTGGTGACATCCAAAACCCGATGGTAGAACGCGGAGGCCCGCCCTAAATCTTGTAAACCGAGGGAAATATGGCCACTTAAGAGGAGCAAATGGGGATCGTCCGGGTAATCTTTGAGTAACCGATTGGCGATCGCCTCTGCTTCAGGCAAATTATTCTGATAATAGGCCTTCTGGGCCTCAGCATACTCCTTTGAATAATCAGTGGTGCTGGGCGGCATCGGGTTCCCTCCTGGACTGGCACATTTTTAGGATTATCTTACTGAGCGCTGCACAAACTTTTTAACGGATGCAAAACGTATTTTTAATGTAATCTACTTTCTCGCAGATCACAGCACCACCGCAGTAAGTATTAACACCCTTATGTTGCCCAACGGGCCGATTTTAAAATCGCCACATGGTCTAATAAATGCCAAGATTTACTGGCATCATCACCATCCGTCCAAATCCCCCGGACAAATGGGGCCATAACATCCGACAGATCACTAAGCTGAATCTGCAACGTTTCCGCAGCAAGCCACTGCATCCCTTGCATTTCTTCGACGGCTAAACCCAGGAGCATATCTTGATCCTCTATGGCAATCACTGGAATTTCGGCACGGTCTGTCCGTAAGGGGGCACTATCGCCTAAAAATTGCCCCAAATCTGCCACCCAAATAACCTGACCCCGGAGATTAATCGTCCCTAGTAGCAGTGGCGAAACATTGGGAATCGGAGTGATCCGATCCGGTGATTGTTGCATCACTTCACGGATGCCAAACGCCGGAAGCACAAACCCAGTCCCTGAAGGAAGCTGAAACTTGAGGTGTAACTCCCCTTCCGGGCTTTCTAAACCCTGTAACTGGGTTTCTAAGGACGTCAGGTTTTGTTGTAAGGAACTGTCATCAGGTGTAGACATAGATCGAAAAAAACAGACAATTCAGGTTTCGCTAAAAACGGCTATTCCCCAGGGCTTAACTTACTTTTTATTGCTGCGTAGAAGTTGCTTGATGGTGCCAATTAACTCCGCTGGCTGAAAGGGTTTCGCGATATAAGCGTCGGCTCCCTGCTTCATGCCCCAATATCGGTCAAATTCTTCCCCCTTTGAAGAGCACATCACAATGGGGATATTTTGAATTTTCGGGTCGGATTTGAGGCGACGACAGAGTTCGTAACCGTTCATCCGTGGCATGACAATGTCGAGCACAATTAAGTTGGGCAGGGTTTCAGCCGCATTTTTAGCCATTTGACTGAGGGTTTCTAACGCCTCAAGACCATCACCGGCAACATCCACTGTCAAGCCGTTGCCTTTCAGTAATTCTGAAATCATTTCCCGTTGAGAGAGGCTATCCTCAACAACCAAAATTCTACTCATTACAAATGTCCTAGCAATAAAATCACCGGCGTAATAATCACCGTAGCATCAACATTGTCAAAAACATGCCCTGGGACGGACAGACTTTAATTTATCAGGGAGAAGGATTACAAAATGTTTATTTCTTGAGAAATTTCTGGGGAATTGCCGTGAATCTTGGTATTTAGCAAGGGTGCGATGGAGACTAAGGGTTAGGCCATCGCTATCATAGCTTGTTTTTTCACTCCGGGGGCGATCGCCTGGGGAGATCTGCACTGGCTAATGGTTTGGGAGATATTTTTCTAGCAGGGTTAACAACTCCTGCTGGCCGAAGGGTTTTGTTAAATAATCCGTTGCCCCAGCAAAATCTGCCTGAATTCGGTTAATAAACTGCTCTTGCCCCGTCAGCATAATGATAGGAACATTTTGAAATCGCTTACTGTGACGCAGCATCATACAAATTTCATGGCCATCTAGGTGGGGCATGGCGATATCACAGAGAATTAAGTGGGGCACCTCAGCAAAGGCCGCTTGAATTGCCTCTAGGGGATTTTGGACGAGGTGCACTTGATATCCCTGGGTGCTGAGGATTTGCTCTACGGCCTTACCGATGGTGAAGTCATCATCAATGCAAAGAATTCGCCAGGTCTGATGAGACGACATTTCACTGGGACGTGACAAACTTTGGGGAGGGAGAGGATCTAGAACTTGGAGCCAACCTTTTTGGATATAGGGAAGCAAGGCCCTCGCAAGGGCAACGAGGTCACGATTGAGGTAACGGGCCAGTTGGCGGAGGGTTGTTTCTCCAGTAGTCCACTGGGCTAATTTTTGGTAGGCGATCGCCGGTAGCGCGGCGGCAAGTTTTTGGGGTTGGGCCAGCAGTAGACGTTGTTGGGGAAATTGAATCTGGGGATAGAGTTGCTTCCATTTCTGGACTTTTTTAACCGTCTCGAACAGCAATGAAGTCACTGCATAGGTGCTTAGCTGTGGCCCAAAGGGAGTCCCCAACTGAAAATTAAAGTGACCCTGGTGGAGACTCAGGAGATCAAACAAAGTTTCTTGCACCATTGCCTGGAGGATATGCCGCGCTTGATCAACGGTAATTGTTTGGGTTTCTAAAAGTCGCCATAGGGCTGCATATTCAGGGATTGTGGTTTCGGCGATCGCCCCCCGATCAAGATCCTCTAGCTTGTGGGTGAGATGGTAATGGACAAGGTAATCCTGCAAACGGTGCATCTGGGGGGAATAGTCATCAGTCCCGTAGACAATTTGACCATTCACAAAAAAGACTAACCAGGTGGACAAAGGCAGCGAGTGTTGGAAACGCGGCGCTTGTGGAAACTGCCAACTCAAATCATCAACGGCCCCCGATGGTCGAGCTTCGATCCACAATTGCCCAGTCCGTTGTCCCAGCTCAAGGAGCTGCAAAATACTACGGAGATCAATTTCATTGAGAGTCCCTTGCATACTTTTTTGGGGATCATTGGGATCATGGGAACAGGGCGATCGCCCTTGGATTTAAAGCTTAACTAACCCAGGCGCAATTCACTGTCGTGGACAAGTATCAAGACTAACTGGCCTATCATTTTCCCTTTAGGGTAAGACAAGTCGTTCGTTGCTATGTCAGAAAATCACGAAAAATTACACTCCTAGCCAAGAAGATTAAGCCAGTACAATGATCTTCTAAAATCATTGAAGGTGAGTCAACTCCAGTCGTAAGTGCCCCCTTGACCATGGGTAATCCTAAAAATGTTTCGTGATGGCAGTCCTCCGGTCAGTCCCAACCAATGGCGATCGCCTAAGACTTTAAAGTTAGGTCACCTACGCACTACACTCTATCCATGACTCATCACCACTTCGCTCAGGCACTAGCAGTTTCAGGGGGAATACATTCACGTGCTATACCTTGCAGAGGTCAAAAAAACGAAAGGATTCATGGGAAGCAAGACCGAAATCAAATTGCTTGCCTGTGAACGTAATGATCGCAGTTGGAGCACGGTGCCTGGGGAAGAATTAGTCCCTGCCGATGAATTGAGTAATTTCAATGACGGAACCCTCGTGGTCGTCAATCTTGGCAATAATCGGACAATTCAAGGCTCCCCCGAAATCGCCACAAACCGCCTGTTGACGGTGCTCCAGAACTTTTCTCGCCTCATGGACAAATCCAAATCCCAAGAGGAAGAAATTGAACAATGGCGGCAGTCATTGACCTACCAAGCCGATGAACTCAATCGTCGCCAGGAGGAAATGAATAGTCGCCTTGACCAAATTGAAGAAACCGAAGCCGAGCTGCAAAAGCTCCAGGATGAAAAACTAGCCTTTGAAAAACTCAAGGCCGAGGCCGACGAAATTAAAGCAGAATTTGCCCGTAAGCAAGCAGAATTAGAAGGGGCCTGGCAGCAGCTCCGGGGAGAACAACAACGGCTAGCCAATCTCCAGGAAGAAACCGATGGGCAGGGATTAAGCCCAGCGATCGCCACAAAAATTCAGCAAATTCTCGTCCAGTGCCAAAGTAATAATGCCCCCACAGACGAAGTACGTACCCAACTAAATGAGTTGCTCGACGAACTCACGCAACAGGAAGAACTTTTTCAAACCTTCACGCAATATCCCCAACAGCTTCAGGAACTAGAGACCCAACTCGCGGCGATCGCCACCCAAGTCCAGACCGAAACCACCAACGTTGAAGAGAGGCGCCAAGCCCTAGAAAACGCCAAAACCCAGCTCCAGATCCAACGGCAACTTCTACAGGCTAAACAAAGCCACCTCAACCAATTAGCTACGTCACGTCAGCGCCAAGAAGATATGCAGGATTTGCTCAATAATCTCGCTGCCGGAATGGGGGGCATCGAGCACTATGGAGTGGATTTAGCGGCGATCGAGGCCATGCCCCTCGGAGAACTCGAAACCACCGTCGAGAAACTGCGGGACGATTTAGATAAGCTAGTTCGCTTTGTCAATGACCAGGAAGAAGAACTCACCCTCCAACATGAGGCGGTAGGAGAAATTAAAGCGTCTTTGGCGACAGTTGAACCAGACAATGTGATGGAACTCCAAGAGCTCGAAGAAGAACTCAGGGACGAAGAAGAAAAATTAGGGATGCTCAACCAGACTTTAGTGGGTCAGCGACGCACCCTCCGGGAACGCCAAGGGGCATTACAACAGCATTTACGCATTCTCAAGCGTCGCCAAGGAATTATTGAAGTAGAAGCCGAGCAAAATATTGACCTAAGTCCGGCGATCGCCTACCTCGAAGATTATCAGGAGGAAGATGAAACCCAAAAGCAGAAGCTTGAAGCAGAAATTGAGGCGATGCACCATACGATTCAGCAGCTTGAAAATATCCTCATGCCCCAGGAACGGGAGTTAGCGCAACAACAAAAGGATCTAGAGCAAAAACAAGCTGAATACGAAGCCAAACAGCGGGAACAGGCGCAATTACAGGGAAAAGTTCAGCTTTATCAAGGGGAGTTACTTCCACTCAAGGACACCTTAGAACAAATTATCCAGTCCCTCCGCACCCTAGAAAATTCAATCCATCAGTTCCTCAAGGTCAACGAACAACAGCAACAGCTCGCCCAGGAACTCGAACAAACCATGGCCGAGGCGACTCACTCTCCGTAGGACTAATTAAATTTACACAGATAAAAGCGCATCACCAGTGGCCAAACCAGCGGCGATCGCCCCTTCGATACCATTTCCCAAACACCAATCTCCACAGGCGATTAGGGGAGAGTCCGTCGCAAAACGATAATAGGCTTGGCCATAGTTCGTTGCAGGGAGAGCATAGCGCCAACGCTGGATCTGCCACCATTGGGGTGTCGGTAAGGTAAAAAGATTTTGTAATTCATCCAATAGCGTGGTGGCGACGGGGGTTAAATCCGCTGTCTCTAGATATTCTTGGGCAAAATTTCCCGTCGTTTGACAGACTAGGGTGAAATTCCCAGGCGATCGCTTTTGGCCTTCGTAGCTAATTGTGCGCCATCGGGGATGTTGGCTAAGGCGGAGTGCTTGCCAGGGAAATCTCCAATCAAACTGGTCATAACCAACCATGAGAGAGAGGGCTGGCGCATAGAAAATTTCCGCAAGGCGATCGCGCACGGTAATAAAAGAATAAGTGAGTGTGATCACCTGGGGCAGGGGCAGCGCTAAAACCACCTGCCTCGCGCGGACGGTTTCCCCTTGTTCAAAGGTCAGTCGCCAATGGCCCGCAACTTCTTCGAGGTGGATCAGGCGTTGACTTCGATGAATTGTTAAATCTTGGGCTAAATATTTGGCGATCGCCGTCATTCCCGCTGGCACCATCCACTGTTGTTCCCCCGCAAGGGTTTGCCAAATCTCTGGATCAAGGCGATTGGTCGTTGCCACCGACCAGGGTTTTAAAAGATCGGCTGCAACTAAAGTTTCCGTTAAAGCCGCTGTATGGGCTCCTAAAATCTCCCAGTAGGGTAAACCATGGTCAAGGGGCTGTGCTGCAATCCGTCTGGTTGCGAGGCGACCACCCACACCACGGGATTTATCGAAAAGTGCGACCTGTTGGCCTGCCTGTTTAATTTTTCGGCCACAATGAATCCCTGCTAAGCCTGCCCCAATAATCGCCACATCCAACATTTGATCACATTTCCTGATGTTCTCTGTCCGCGCCCCATTGTAAAAAGTTGACCAGCGAAAAGCTAGATTACAATAGGCAGCATCAAGCGTGGAGATGATGTTTGCTGTGGATGAACTACGGACAGCCCTGGAATTAGCAACGGATGAGGAACTGCACCACCTTACTCAACTGCTCTTTAGCCGTAAATTTAATCCCCTCGACTATTGGCAAACGCCCCAACCCAGCGCCATTCGTAGTCAAGACCGCGATCGCCAAATTCAGCACATCGAAACCCGCTTCCGTTTTTTAGCCGCCGATGGGGTTACGGTGCTCCGTCGCCAAACCAAAACCCTCACCTACCGCCAGATCCTGTTTCAGGTAGGAGAATTCCTCGATATTCCCTGTGGGACTGCCCTGGATACCATTGAGCTTGAAGCAGAAATTTTCCTCGCCTTGACCAGCCGAGCTTGGGATAAACTCCCCCAAAAAGAACAACGGGCCTTGATTGATCGAGTGAGGCGATCGCTGGCCCAAACGGATTTACCGGAAGCTTTGCCCGTCCAACTCCAACATAACCCCCTGAGAATTTTCCTTAAAGGGAGTAGCACCTTGGTGATTAGTAGTGTGCTGAAATCATTTTTAATGAAGCAGGTTGCCCGACAGTTGGCGCTACATTTTGCGACGGGCCAAGCCCTAAAAACAACCACAACTCGTCTGGGTTCTTTGATGTTGACCCAAACTGCCCTGCGTTATGGCCTCACCCGTAGTGTGTTGGGGGCTGTTGTCCCGGCCTTGTGGAGTTGGTTTCTTGTCGATCTCGGTTGGCGGGCGATCGCCACTAATTACGGGCGTATTATCCCGATGATTGTCACCTTGGCCCAAATTCGCCTCACTAGAGAACCCCTGGTTGTTGCTTAAACCCCCCGGTTTAACTCTGTATACATTGGCCCGTTTTCACAGAAGTTTGAGCTAGGCTGGGGCAATAGATTTGGCAAAACTTCCCCATGCGCAAATTTCTGATTTTGTTTCTTTTTTGTGTTGGTCTTGGGTTTGGCCTTTGGCGATCGCCGAGCTTGGCGACCCAAGGGGAATACGATTCTTTAATCTTAGATTTTCGCGAAACCGTAGAAACCAGTGTCGTTGAGCAACAGTTAAAGGCGATCGCCCAACAATTCAATGTCATCCCCCGGCTCAATAGTGAATTTTCCGCCGCCGACCAGATCTACGTCATCGAGGGCAAGCGAGAAATGCTCCAGTGGTTGCGCCAATCTGACCCCATTAAAAAAGCAACGGAATACATCGAGCCCAACTACATTTACCGGGCCTATGGGGTGCCAAACGACCCAGATTACCCAAAGCAATGGAATTTACGCAGCATTAATGTCGAAGCCGCCTGGTCAGAAACCCAAGGGGAAGGGATCACCGTGGCGGTTATCGATACTGGGGTGAGTCCTGTGCCAGATTTAGAACAAACCGCCTTTGTTGGGGGCTACGATTTCGTGGGCGATCGCCCGGAAGCTTTAGATGATGTGGGCCATGGCACCCACGTTGCCGGGACAATTGCCCAGTCGACAAACAATAACTACGGTGTTGCGGGCATTGCCTATAAAGCGAAGATTATGCCCATTAAAGTTCTCGCCGCTAATGGTGGGGGAACCGTCGCTGACATCGCCGAGGGAATCCATTTTGCCACCGATCAAGGGGCCGATGTGATTAACCTCAGTCTTGGGGGGGCTGGTGCGAGCCAGCTGATGCAAGAAGCAATTGATTATGCCTATCGCAAAGACGTGGTGATCATTGCCGCTGCGGGGAATGCCAACAAAAATGCTGCTGCCTATCCAGCTCGATATCCCAAGGTGATCGGTGTTGCGGCCACCGATGCGGCTGGCAAAAAAGCGCCCTATTCCAATTACGGGGCAGGAATTGATCTTGCGGCTCCTGGGGGCAGTGAAGCGGGAGGCATTCTCCAGGAAATCCTTAACCCAAAAACAGGCAAACCAGAATTTATCGACTACAAAGGCACCAGTATGGCTGCGCCCCATGTGGCTGGCGTGGCGGCCATGGTGAAAGCGACTGGTGTGACTGAACCAGCCGAAGTTTTACAGGTCTTAACCCAATCAGCCCAAAAGGTTACGGAAGATCCTTTAAACCACTACGGTGCTGGGTATCTGAATGCGGGACAAGCAGTAGCAGAAGCTCTTAAAGGCAAAATTACCGTCAAAGATTTCTTCCGCTGGCTCCGGGATAATGGATATCTAAATCCTCGTTTTTGGATTGATGGGGGCACAGTCGCCCTTTTGCCGAAGTTAGCGATGGTTTTAGGTTCCTATCTCCTCGCCTTTTTCCTGCGGAACTATTTGCCCTTTGGGTGGAGTTTGCCCCTCAGTAGTGGCTTAGTTTTCGGCAGTTCGGGGTTATTTTTCCTCAAGGGTATTTATATTTTTGATTTGCCCCAGGCTCCTTTTCGGCTTCTGGGCAGTTCTCTCCCGGAATTGGGCAATGCCATCAACGGAAATCCTGCTTTAAATCCGCTGTTCGCCAGTGTTTTGATTCCCTTTGGGGTGTTGCTCCTGTTTGCTGGCACCGAGGGGGGGAAACGCTTTGGGGTTGGTCTCTGTTTGGGGGTGGCGAGTTGTCTCTGGGTTAGTGCGATCGCCGGGCCGATGGTTTGGGGTTTGGGATCGGGTATTTTAGCCCAGGCATTTTTAGGGATTAATGGACTCCTGTGTGTTGCCCTAGCGAAATTAATGCTGACGGAACCGTTAAAAACCAGTAACTAGGAAATCTGTCAAAATTTACCACTTTAAAATAGCCGCTTCTGGGCCTTTTTCCTGGCGTGTTTTGGCGTCCTTTTCAAACCACTGGATAATTTCTTTGTGGCTCAGGTTTTCGATGGGGCAATCGAGATCTTGGGCGATGATCCCCAATAGCCGTTGGGAGGAAATAGTAAGACGGGCGAGAAATTTCTCTGGACTGCTCAAGAGGGCAGCATCGACATCGAGGGATTCTTCTGGGGTGAGGAAATTAGGTTGATTCATAACTAATGGATTGAGGTTTGCTTTGTTGTCTTGGGCAATGATGGTTAATGTTGCCTATTTTATCGTCCCGGTGAAGTGGCCTTTGGTGCAAATGAGTTGCATTAGTTTTCCCCTTCAATCCACAATGGGATTTTAGTACCTCTCCTAATTGTGAATCCCTTGAAACGTTTACAGCTTAATTTTTGGACTCCGATGACTTTGGCGATCGCCGCTTTGATTGCCCTGCCAATTTTTTCTGTATTGGGGAGTGTTTTTACGGATTCTGGCGAAATTTGGCGTCACTTGGTCGAAACGGTGCTGGGGCGTTATGTGTTCAATTCCCTGTGGTTGATGCTGGGGGTTGGCGTGGGGGTCACAGTTGTCGGGGTGGCCACGGCTTGGTTGGTAACGATGTGCCGCTTTCGGGGCCAAAGTTTTTGGGAGGTGCTCTTACTCTTGCCCCTTGCAGCACCGGCTTACCTGTTGGCCTATATTTACACGGATATTTTGGACTACTTCGGCTGGGTGCAGCGGTTTTTGCGATTGATATTCGGTTGGCAATCGGCCCAGGATTATTGGTTTCCGGAGGTTCGTTCTCTGGGGGGGGCAATCATCATGCTGATCTTGGTGTTGTACCCCTATGTTTACTTGTTAGCGCGGGTGACTTTTTTAGAGCAGTCGGTCACAACCCTAGAGGCGAGTCGCGCTTTGGGCTGCGGCCCCTGGAAAAGTTTTTGGGCGATCGCCTTACCCTTAGCTCGGCCAGCGATTACGGCGGGTCTGGCCCTGGCTCTGATGGAAACCTTGAATGATTTTGGCACCGTGCAATATTTTGGCGTCGAAACCTTTACTACCGGGATCTATCGCACTTGGTTTGGGTTGGGAGCACCCCAGGCAGCAGCGCAACTGGCAGCGGTGTTGATGCTATTTATTGCGGGGCTGTTGGTTCTCGAAAAATGGTCGCGGCACCAAGCCCAGTATTATCAAACCAGTAATAACTACGACAAACCCCAGGCCTATGAGTTGCAAGGATGGCGGGCTGGGGTCGCCACGATGACCTGTGGGATTCCGGTTTTTTTGGGTTTGTTGTGCCCGTCGGTACTCTTTTGGAAATGGCCTTCAATCGTCCCCAGGCGCGGTTTCGGACACAGTTCTGGGAGTTTGCCCAGCATAGTTTTGTCTTAGCCAGTGTGACGGCAATTTTAGCGGTGGCGATCGCCTTGATTTTGGCCTACGGTCAGCGGTTAAATCACAGCCTCTGGATGGCCTTGGGTGTGCGGATTGCGTCCCTAGGTTATGCCATTCCCGGCTCGGTAATTGCGGTGGGGATTCTGATTCCCATGGGGAAACTCGACAATGCGATCGCCAATTTTTTCCAAGCCCAGTTCAATATCTCCACGGGCTTACTCCTGAGTGGCACGATTACCGCCCTGGTTTTTGCCTATTTAGTGCGCTTTCTGGCAGTGTCCTTTGGGGCCGTCGAAACGAGCCTCGGCAAAATTAAGCCCACCCTAGATGACGCTTCCCGCAGCCTCGGTTATACCCCGATTCGTACCCTGGTGAGTGTGCATACTCCCCTGATGTGGAGTGGTTTGTTAACCGCTGCGATGTTGGTGTTTGTGGATGTGATGAAGGAACTCCCGGCGACCCTGGTGATTCGTCCCTTTAACTTCGATACCCTGGCCGTGAAGGTTTATCAATACGCTTCCGATGAACGGTTAGTTGAAGCTTCCGTGCCCGCCCTGGCGATTTTGGCGGTGGGCTTGATTCCGGTGATTTTTCTCAGTTGGCGCATTGCCCACGTCCGTAACGAGTGAATGGATAACAAATGTAAGAAATTCGCTACAAATCCTTAATAACTGGGTGAGAATGGGTAAGGTGACTTCTAGAAGATTGATTTTATTCATTACAAAAATCATCGTTATCCTAGTCGGCTTTCCAGACAAATGTTCCAGGATTCCTCCAAGCTGCCGAATTCCCAGTCACATCAAAGTCCGTACAAAGCGCGCTTCAATGTCCGGTATTTATCTTGGGGGTTGGCGATCGCCGTTGTTGGTGTCGTTGCTGGTGGTATTTTTAGCTTCCGGTGGTTTAGTGAAAAACTGTTACTCGATCTACAGGACAGTCTTTTGGGAGTGGCTAAACTCCAGGCAACCCAAATCGACCAGTGGTTATTGGAACGGAAAGGTGATGCCCGGGTAATTGCTTCAAGGCCCACGACTATTGATGCCCTAAAAGCCTTTGCGACTAATGAGCCGAATTCCGCCATCGTCCAACAGCAACAGGCGAATTTAACCCAATTGGCCCTCGATGTGCAAACCAGTTACGATTACCGCCGCATCGTTTTTTTAACCGCCAGGGACAAGTTGTTTGGCAAACGGGGGCGCAAAATCCCCTACCCCAGGAAATTAATACAGTTTTTAGGGAGGCAGATCACCAAACCAGTCTTGGGGGAGCAGTACGGTTAATCGACTTAAATCTCCTAAAAGTCAATAATCAAGACTTGCCCGTTTATGGTGTTTTGTCTTACATCCACGATGAGCAAAATAATTTTATTGGGGCAGTGTATTTAGAAAAAGATCCCCAGAATTTTTTATATAGTTTGTTAGGCCGAACTGCCAATGCCACCGCTGAAACCTTATTGGTGCGTCGTGAAGGAAATAATATTCGTTACCTCAATCCCCTACGGTTTGCCAGTGATCCACCATTACGGTTAAGTCGTTCCCTGGATCAAGATTCTCTCCTCGCAACCCAAGCAATTTTGCAGTCTCGGCGTTTGGTGCGGGGCACTGATTACCGGGATATTCCCGTTGTGGGGGCTTCCTTTGAAACGACCCAAGCCCCTTGGATTGTGATTTATAAGGTCAATCTCCGGGAGGCTAATGCCCCTTTTCGTCAGTTGGCGATCGCCATTAGTGGTCTATCGGGCTTACTGATCGGGGTTGTTTTTTGGGTGGGCTACCAAATGCTGCGGTTACATCGCTTTAGGCTAGAGGCGATCGCCAGGGAAGCAGAAATCGAAAAAGCGCAGATCCGTGCCGCCAGTGCCTCCCGTTATTTAACGGCCATTGAAACTGCTATTGATGGTTATGCCGTTTTAGATGATCGGGGCTATTTTCTCGAAGTTAACGTGGCCCTGGGCGAAATGACAGGCTATGACTGCGATGAATTGCTGCAACGCTCAATTTTTGATCTGCTCATTACTGATGATCTTGATCCCACGCGACTACTCATAGAATGGGGCGATCGCCGCAGACTGAAACTCTATCAACAGTGGCGACACCAAAAAGGTCAGATCCGAGAAATGCAACTGAGTTTGACCACTGACCTCAGCGAAGATCAAAGCCGATTTTTTATCTTCGTCCAAGACATCACCCAGCAAAAACAAGCCAATGCCGCCCTCGGCGAAAGCGAACAACGTCTCTACCGGGCGATTCAAGACGCACCCTTTCCCATTCTGCTCTACGCCAGTGATGGTGAAATTTTGCAGCTCAATCGTACTTGGACAGCGTTAACTGGCTATGACATCATGGAAATTCCCACGATCGCAGCCTGGGCCGCAAAAGCCTACGGTGAAGCATATCTGACGGCCCTACAGGGGATCGAGAAAGTTTATGAGATCCAAAATTCCACCCATGACGGTGAATACGCCATCCTGATCAAAGGCGGCGACCAACGTATTTGGGATTTTAGTAGTGCTCCCCTTGGAACCTTGCCCGATGGGCGTAAACTGCAAATCACCATGGCGATGGATGTTACGGACCGCAAGGCCAATGAAGTCGCCCTCCAAGCCGCCAAAAAACAAGCCGAAGAAGCAAACCGGGCAAAAAGTCTGTTTCTCGCCAATATGAGCCACGAACTACGCACACCTTTAAATGGCATTTTGGGTTACACGCAAATTTTGATGTTTGATGAATCCTTGAGTACAGAGCAAAAAAGCAGCCTCAAAATCATTGAACAATGCGGTCATCATCTCTTGAGTTTGATTACTGATGTGCTTGACTTTTCTAAAATTGAAGCCCAACGCCTAGAACTAATGCCAACGGCGGTACAATTCCATTACTTTATTCTGGATATTATCCAAACCTGTCAGATCAAGGCCACAGAAAAACAACTCCTCCTTAATTACGATATTGATCCAAATATTCCTGATTATTTACTGGTTGATGATCAACGTCTCCGGCAAGTGTTGCTGAATCTATTGGGCAATGCGATTAAATTTACCCACCAGGGAAGCGTTGTTTTAGACGTTCAATTAAGCCAGCCCCCGCAGACTCCCCCCAAATCTCCTAAGCACCATTGGCACAGAGTACACTTCGCGGTTCGGGATACAGGCTGTGGCATTGACCCCGAAAACCATCAGAAAATTTTCTTACCCTTCGAGCAGGTCGGCGATCGCCGCAGTCGTCCCCACGGTACAGGTTTAGGATTAGCGATCAGCCAAAAATTAGTGGCGATGATGGGGGGCGAACTCCAGTTAACGAGTTATCCGAACAAAGGGAGTTGTTTTTCCTTTGACCTGGAGCTGTCGGAGGTGCTCGTTAGTCCTCCCCTGGTTGCTGAGGATCAAGCGACCCGTGATCACCTACAAATTATTGGTTATGTGGGCCGCCGGCAGACCATTCTGATTGTGGATAGCCGTTGGGTTAATCGTTCTGTGATTAAACACTTCTTGATGCCTTTGGGTTTTCAGATTCTCGAAGCCGAAAACGGAAAAGATGGTTTGATGGTGGCAGAGGCCCATCCAGTCGATCTCATCATTTCAGAGATGGTAATGCCCCGGATGGACGGTCAAGCCATGGCCCACCAGATTCGTCAACTCGAAAAATTTAGGACAATCCCTATCTTCGCCATGTCCGGGGATGTTTTGGATCATGGTTGGCATAATATAAATTCGGATTTTGACGCTTTTTTAGAAAAACCACTGGATTTTTCAAATTTATTGGAGATGCTTCAGACCCATCTTCATCTCACTTGGGTTTATGAAGGCGATCGCTAAATTGATTTTGATGGTTTGCGTCAGTCCCAGCAACTTACACACAATTATTGAGGTAATTTTTTATGGCTCGCACTGAATCCACCATGCTTCCCCTGGGTGCTCCGGCCCCTGATTTTGCCCTACCGGATGTCACCACCGGAAAAACCGTTAGCCTTGGAAATTTCCGGGGGAAAGCGGGTTTGCTCGTGATTTTTATGTGTCGTCACTGTCCGTTTGTGATCCACGTCCAGGATGAGCTAGCCCGGTTGGGAGTAGATTTCGTCCCCCAGGAGCTAGGCATTGTCGCCATTAGTGCCAATGATGCAGAGAATTATCCGGATGATGGCCCAGAGAAGCTCAAGGAAATGGCGGCAGCACTCCAATTAAATTTTCCGATTCTCTATGATGAGTCCCAGGCGATCGCCAAAAGTTATCAAGCGGCCTGTACCCCTGATTTTTTCCTTTTTGATCAGGACTTAAAGCTGGTCTATCGGGGCCAATTGGACGACGCGCGCCCCGGTAATGACAAGCCCGTGACGGGAGCTGATCTTCGCCAGGCGATCGCCGCTGTTTTGGCAAAAGAAACCCCTGATCTGAACCAAAAGCCCAGCCTTGGTTGCAATATCAAATGGAAACCAGGCAATGCCCCCAGTTATTTTGGCTAAACCACAGGGGACGACTTGACCGTCAGCCACAGCAAAATGACGAGGGCCAGGACAAGCAGTTTTACTAAAATGTACAGGGTGCCATCTGGAAATAAATAGGTGCTTAACATAAAGCCTCCTTGGGACTTCACTCAGGGATCTCTCGCTCAGATAGGGAGTCTGTGGATTCTGTGGTGTCCCTCTATCTTTATTGTCCTGCGCCCTTAGTCCTCTGTAGGCCCATGCTGATATTTAGTTGGGAATATTCACAAAGCTTAAGGTGAATTGCTCAGTTCTGTGAGCGTTTGTTAGCGACGCCGGGAACGCTTCGTTTTCGTTTTTGTTTTGCTGGTCTGGTTCGTTTTCGGTGGGCTGGGTTCTTCAAAGACCGGCACCGTAAAGGAAAATTGACTCCCCTGATTTTTGCCTTCAGATTCTGCCCAGATCGCTCCCCCCCAGGCGGTGACAATCTGGCGACAAATCGCTAATCCTAAGCCAGTGCCGCCAGCGCTCCGTCGCAATGCCCCTTCTTCTTGGTAAAAGCGATCAAAGACTGTTTCGAGGCGTTTGGGTTCAATGCCCCGGCCATTATCGATAATGCTCACGGTGAGTTTATGGGGATCTTCGGCGGTGATGGCGATCGCCACTTGACCCTGCTTGGCATCGCTAAATTTACAGGCATTGTCCAGCAACTTGGCAATCACTTCTACAAGCCATTCTCCGTCAGCTTGGACGAGGGGCAAATCTGGCGAAACCTGATTGATCAGTTGGGGCAGGGGTTGGCCGCCACTTTGATGACGTTTGGCCCGCACGTGGCTCATGGCCAGTTCCACACATTCATAGAGCATCAGGGGTTCAATATTCCACTCCACCCGACCACTTTCGAGCTGGGACAGGGTCAGAAAATCCTGGACGAGGGTGCGTAGACGTTCTGCATCCTGGAGGGCGGTATCTAGCATCACCTGGCGCAGTTCCTCCGGCATATCCGGCTCATTGGCAAGGCTTTCTAGGCAGACTTGAATCGTCGATAAAGGTGTCCGGAGTTCATGGCCTGTGATCGCCACAAGGTTAGAACGGGTACGGTCAAGGGCCGCCAATTGTTCGTTGAGTTCTTCGAGGTTGTTGTAGGCTTCGGCCTGAATTAGGGCCACACCTACTTGGATGGCGATCGCCCCGACAAGGGCAATATCTTCCTGTCGCCAGTGGATTGCCTCTGGGTGGCAGTGATGTAACTCGATCATGCCGATCAGTCGCCCTTGGTAGAGTACCGGCACCAGTAGCCAGGAGACAATGGAACAGGTTTGGGTGAGGGTTTCTAGCTGGTCTTTGATAAAGTCTGGATCTTGCTCGGTATTATCAATGCCGAGGGCTTCCCCCAGGGAGACAACTTTTTGAAAGAGGGGATTATCCTTCAGGGGCCAATTGCGACCTTTTACAGAAATTTGATCCCCATGGAGAAATTCATGCTGGATCTGGGCTTGTTCGTCCGACTCTTTGCAACGGTAAATAATGCAGCGACAGACTCCGAGACCTTCTCCCAATTTTTCGACGGCCAATTGCAAGATGTCTTCGGTGTCGAGCGATCGCCGAATGGCCGCTGTGACCGTATTAATTAAACGCTCCTTTTGTTCTTTATTCGCTAGGGAGCGGTTGGCTTTGAGGATTTTGTATTGACCCGCCTGGAGATAGTTCACCAAGCGCTGCACAAAGGGATCGGCGGTGGAATTAGGCTGATGTTCCGTTAGATCTTGGTGACCATTTTGGAGGTAAGTTTCCTTGGCCGTTTGAATTTTTTCCTGGAGTTCCGGGCGATATTGGGCAATGCGATCGAGGAGGATTTCCGCTGCTTTTTCGGTAATGTTGCGGTCTTCGGTCCAAATACCTTCAAAACGACGGGCATTATCGGCGAAGTGATCTCCCTTTTCAGAATTGTTGTGTTTTTCTCGGCAGAGGAGACAACTGGCAAAATTCTCCCCAATCACCACTAGGTGCCACTCTTCGCTTAGGGCATCATCTGGCGTAAAGGCAATGCGCTCGTAGGTGTCAGAAGCGTTTTCAAATTCTGTTTCTGGGGCCGCGAGGACGTAAACCTGTTGGGATTTATCGGCAATGCGACGATAACGGGTTGCTTCCTGGCGGTAGTATCTTTCTTGCTGGAAGCTGGCGATCACCAAGGGGGAATCTTGACCTGCAAGGACTTGATCTTCCATCGCGTGGGAGAGTGCCGTTAGGGAAGATTTGAAATAGAGTTGCGATCGCCCATGGGGAACGGCTTCAAATAATTGTTTGACAACCGAGGTTTGAATACTCATTAAGAAATGCTTTTTCCCGAAAGGAATAGTCGCCTTCTACGAACGATGGACCAGAGGAATTCCCTAGATTATCCTTGATCACCCAATATTGATCAATTTTTCTAGGGGATTTGGCAACTGAATGAATGGTGACGAGGCGATCGCCATTACGCAGAGCCCAAGGCACGAATCAGGTCAGGGATCGGCTGAGGCTCACGGTCACTGTCCGTAATCGCTTCAATAATTTGTCGGTTTGCCTGGGGATGATCAAGGGCGGCCACGCATAATTCTGCCACCTGCTGCCGGGGAATTCGTCCTTCAAACAGGGTATCGGCTTGGGCGAGTACCAGGGGCGCTGCGGCTTCGGCATTCAAGCCACCGGGACGGACAATCGTGTAATTGAGGGAACTGTTGATGAGGTAAGCCTCGGTTTGTTTTTTCCAGAACAGCACCAGACCAAATAGATTCAACGGATGGAAAAATTTAGATACACAAAGGGACGTGACGAGGACAAATTGCTTAACTCCCTGGGCCACGGCAGCATCGATCAGCGATTTGGTGCCGACATAATCCACTTGAAAAAATGCGGCAGGGTTCAAACTGGGTCGGGCGGCGGCGGCACAAATGATGTGGTCACAGTCGGCGATCGCCCCTGGGAGGGATTTTTTATCGAGGAGATCGCCAACGACTAATTCCGCGTCCGAGGGCAAAATTTCTTTGCCTTTGGTGAGATCCCGCACCATGGCCCGCACCGGGATATTTTGAGCAATTAGGGTTTCGACAACGCGCCGTCCCGTTTCCCCCGTCGCCCCGACCACTAAAACTTTCATCCTCGTTAACCTCCTAAAATCGCTGGCGGAAATTTGCCTTCGATTTACAATTATTACCCTGAATTCCTCGGTCTTGGGGTGCAACTTTACAGAAAAGCGGGCATGATTTTAGGTACAACAAGTTTATTTCTTGTCTTTTGCTGCTATGAACCCTGCGGAATCGTCTCGTCTATTCACGGCCTTTGGTGACGGTAACCCCGAAACGCCACCGATGCATTTTGAGACCCACTATCGAGGGATCATGCAAATGTACGCGCCCCTAGAGGAGGTTGCGGCCTACCTAGACCGCCATGGCGGTTGGTTTCACCGTTGTGCAAAACCGATGCAGGTAGAACCCCTCACCGAGAATGGCTATATTCTGACGGTGGGCAAGTTTGGCAATTTCGGCTATGAAGTAGAACCAAAACTGGCGGTGGTTTTTGACCCCCCCGTTGAAAATGCCTACAGAATGTACAATGTGCCCCTCCCTGAGGCCCAATCCCAGGGCTATGCCATTGATTATGATGCGTTAATGTGCCTCGATCATCTCCCCTGGGAACAGGTACTTGCCAACGATGCCCAGGCACACAAACTACTCGGCGATCGCCCGATGCCGCCGGTGATTACCCAGGTGAATTGGGAGCTGCATTTACAGGTGCTGGTTCAGTTTCCCCGGTTTATCTACAAGTTGCCCCAGGGTCTACTGAAAACCACAGGCGATCGCCTCCTCGCGACCATTGTTTCCCAGGTTTCGCCGCGCCTCACCACAAAAGTTCAGCAAGACTTCCACGACTGTTTCAATCTCCCCTTACCCCTCAAGAGTGGTCGAGGTTGTACCGTCATTCGTCCTCCCGAAGACAATCCAGAAACCCACAAAAAAGAGGACAGTCCCCCTGTCCCCCCCGAAAATTTTGCCTGGACGCTACCTACAGACGGCCAATAATTTTCGTCACAATATCCATACCACTCACTGCCTGCCAACCAAACAGAGCCACCAGCAACGTATTCAAGCCAATGTGGGTTACCCGCGCCAAGTCGTTGCCCCGTTGCATAAAAGGCACTAAAGAGGCTGAGATGGCAATTAAACCGGTCATCCCTAAACCGACAAGGAGGTGGGGGCCAACGAATAATTTCCCGTTGTTGATGTAGGTGACGGCCATCCCGCCAATGGTGCCCAAAACCATAAATGCCAGCAGGGCCGAACCCACCTGGTGGTGCTTGAAGTTAAATTGTTTTTTGACCAATTCTTTGCGGACTTCTTTATCGGCACTCCGGATGCGACGGATCTGAATGCCGAGGTACATCGCATAAATACAAAGCCCAAACAAGACCCACATCATAATGGGGTGACCAAACTGGGACCAGACTTTGACGGACTCTGGAATTTCAAAACTCATGGGTGTTTTCTCCTTCGTTCAGGATGCTGAAATCTTTATAAAACTTAACCGATTCCCCTGGTAAATGGAAATTATCAACTAGAATCTGGGACGGCTTGGGACAGGATCGATCCGGGATACTTCTACAATAGAAATTAACCTTTATTGTATGTTTCGCGATGACAGCCCCCGTGGACCGCGCCCAGTTATTCCAGGCAATTCGCGCCCAAAATGTGGATCGAGTGGCCGCCTTGCTCACCCAGGGGGTACCAGTCAATATTTTGGATGGCGATCGCACGAGTCCTTTGATGTATGCCTGCCAAGTTGGGGCTTTGGATCTTGTTAAACTCTGCCTCACCCACGGCGCAGATTTAGAATTACGAGGAAAATATGGCCTCACGGCGCTGATGGTGGCGGCGGCAGCAGGACAAACGGCAGTCCTACATTTTTTGATTGGGGCAGGCGCGAATCCTAACGCAACTAATGAAGACGGCAGTACCGCGCTGATGGTGGCGGCCTATCGGGGGGCGATCGCCACCGTAGAAATTTTGTTGAAGGCCGGAGCCAAAATCAACCACGAAGATTTCGATGGAGATACGGCGCTCAATTTAGCGATTCAAGGGCAATACCCGGTGGTGGTGCAGATACTCCTGGCCCAGCGGGCTAACCCTTACCAAGGCCTAGGGGCGATGACAGTGGCCGTGTCGGAGCGGGCGATCGCCTGTTTAGAAGTCCTACTCAAGGCCGGGTTAAATGTGAATCTCCCCAGTAGTGACGGGAAGACCCCCCTCATGCACGCAGTTATTGCGGGTTACGATGAGGTCGTTGATATGCTGTTGGCTGCTGGGGCGGTGGTCAATGCCACGGATCTCGAAGGGGATACGGCCCTTATTTTTGCCGTCGAACAGGGGAATTTGCCCCTCACACAACGTTTGGTTCAGGCCGGGGCAACCCTAACTCAGCCAGATTTAATGCCTCTTGCGGGGGCTGCTGGCAATCTCGCCTTGGTGAAATATTTGCTTAAGCATCAATTAAATCCCAATAGCACCGATGCAGCAGGCGACACAGCTCTCCATTTAGCAACCCTCGAAGGCCACTACGATATTGTCGAATATTTACTCCGCCAAAATGCTGCGGTGAAGAACCTAGCCAACCACCAAGGTGATACCCCCCTCCTGGTTGCTGCCTACCAGGGACAAAGGGCGATCGCCCAACTTCTTCTCGACCAAGGTGCAGACCTCCACTACCAAAACGAAGGAGAAAACGCGCTCCTGATCGCCTTCAACCAAGGCAAGCTGGAACTCCTCGAACTTTTCCTGGCAAGGGGAGCTAATCCTGATGAACGTCTCCCCAGCGGCAAAACCCTCCTGATGGAAGCGGGCGATCGCGGTTATCAAGCAGTGATTGAAGTGCTGTTAAACGCGGGGGCCGATGTCAATGCCACAGATCAACACCAAGCCACAGCCTTAATGTGGGCAGCCCACCGGGATCACCATGCCGTTGTTCAACTACTCCTCGAACGGTGTCCAGATTTAGATCTCAATGCCCAAAATAAACGGGGCGACACAGCCCTTAAAATTGCCCAGTTTAACCAATGTAAGACCGTTGTGAAGCTCTTAAAGGCTGCTGGGGCGAGATGATGGCGATTGGGGACAGTCCTCCGCTAGGCCAGAGCTATTTAAAAATTCTTCAATTTCCAAGGATTCGACCACATGGGGATTTTTCACCGGCGCCGTGGGGGGATGGGCGTGGCGTACATCTGTAATCCACCAGTCCAGGGCTGCCTTTTGCAGATCAATGGTTGCCCCCGTTTTATCAACACAGTAGCGCCCAAAGACTAATTTATCTTTGAGGCGTACCCCTGAGCCCAAGCGGGAATATTCAAAAATCACACTACTTTCAACGGTCGCGCCTGCACAAATCCAACAACTGGGGCCAATCATGGTCGGGCCAATAATTTTTGCCCCATCTTCAATGCGGGTCATGCCGCCAATATAGACAGGGCCTTGGATATCGACTTTATCCCAGTTGACGGCCACATTCAGGCCCGTATAAACCCCTGGTTTGACTTCGATGCCGGGAATGGGCACATTTTTGATCTTGCCCTGGAGCACGCTCTGAATCGCCTGCCAATAGTCAGGGACTTTGCCAATATCTACCCACTCAAAGTCCATATCTAGGGCGTAAAAAGGTGCATTGGCCGCCACAAGCTTCGGAAACAGTTGACCACCAATGTCGAATTCGCAGTTGGGGGGAATAAAATCGATTACCTCTGGCTCAAAAATATAGATCCCGGTATTAATTTTCGTGCTGAGAGCTTCGGTAACGCTGGGCTTTTCTTGGAAACTGAGAATCCGGTCTTCGTCATCTGTGACCACCACGCCATAGCTAGAGACCGCTTCTTTGGGGACAGATTTCGTGATTACGGTGGCGATCGCCCCTTTTTCGCGATGCCATTGCACCGCTGCGGTGAGGTCTAGATCAATCAGAGCATCACCACAAAGCACCACAAAAGTATCGTCAAAAAATGGATGAAAATCTTGGATCTTCCGCAACCCCCCGGCGGAACCGAGGGCTGCCCCCTGTAATTCTCCGTCTTGGATACTGCCTTCAAAGGAATAGGCCAGATGTACTCCGTAGCGTTGACCATCCTTAAAGTAGCCTTCAATTTCGTGGGCGAGATGGCTCACGTTCACCATAATCTGATCAAAGCCATGTTGGGCGAGCAGATCCAGCAAAAATTCCATCACGGGTTTTTGCAGAATTGGGATGAGGGGCTTGGGGATGGTGTAGGTAATTGGACGAACCCTGGTTCCTTTACCCGCTGCCAGAATCATGGCTTTCATGAATGGTATTGTCCTCGAACAATGATTGTTTTCAGGCTAAATGGCGCAAAGCCTCGGAAGATTGGTCTTTATTTTACCGAAAGGTGTTCCTTTCCCTAAATGCCCGCATTTCCCAAAAGATTCAGTTTAGGATGGAGTGACAGTTGTTTTCTGTCTACAGCAATGGCGATTAAACGCAACCAAGGCCATGGTCTCCCGCCCAAAAGTGATCCGGCTTTGGGTAGAGATGCCCTCACCACGAGTCAAGCCCTGCCCGAAGACCAGGAACAATCGGCCAATGAGGATCGCATTCGTCCCCAACGTCTGAGAGATTACCTGGGTCAAAAGGATCTCAAGGAAGTGCTAGGTATTGCGATCGCCGCTGCCAAAGCCCGCCGCGAACCCCTCGATCACATGTTGCTGTATGGCCCCCCTGGGTTAGGGAAGACAACCATGTCCTTGATTTTAGCCGCAGAAATGGGGGTGAATTGTAAAATTACCGCTGCCCCCGCCCTGGAACGCCCCCGTGATATTAGTGGCCTCTTGGTGGGCCTAGAGGCTGGCGATATTTTGTTTATCGATGAAATCCACCGTCTTAATCGTATGGCCGAAGAATTGCTCTATCCAGCGATGGAAGATGGCCGCTTAGATGTCACCATTGGCAAAGGAGTCAGTGCCAGAACCCGTAGTATTCCCCTGAAGCCTTTTACTTTGATTGGCGCAACGACCAAAGTGGGGGCTTTAACCTCCCCTCTGCGCGATCGCTTTGGCTTGATTCAACGGTTACGTTTTTACGAGGTCGATGAATTGATTGCCATCGTCCATCGCAGTGCCTTGATCCTTGAGCAGCCCATTACCCCAGAGGGCGCTTTAGAGATTGCCCGTCGAGCACGGGGGACGCCCCGTATTGCCAACCGTCTGTTACGGCGAATCCGGGATTATGCCCAAGTCAAAGGCTATGGAGAAATTTCCCAAACGGTGGCGGCAACGGCTTTGGATCTGTACAACGTTGATGCTTTGGGATTGGACTGGACAGATCGTCTAATCCTAGAAACAATGCTCAATCATTTTGGGGGTGGCCCGGTGGGTTTAGAGGCGATCGCCGCAGCTACTGGCGAGGACAGTAAGACCATTGAAGAAGTTTACGAGCCTTATTTACTCCAAATTGGTTTTTTAAACCGCACGCCCCGGGGACGGGTAGTGAGCGCAAAAGCGAGACAGCATCTCGGTTTAATCCCGGTGGAACAAAGCACCCAACTCGACCTTTTACCCTAGTTTTAACGAGTCTTCCGGGTGGCGGCCTCAAAATTTCTTTCTGGAGAAATCCTTCTAAAATAGGGAAAACACTTGAAATTTGGACGATCAACGCAACTTTATTATGGATTTTTCCCCGGCAACCTCAGCATTAATACTGCTTATTTTCGCGGCTTTGGGTACGGTTTTGTGGGGCTATCGGCGATCGCAAAAAGCGGGACGCTTAGGGTTATTGGCCTGGGGACAATCCCTCGCGATTACGGTTCCCTGGTTGGTGCTATTGAGTTGCATTCTTTTAGGGGTGAGCCTGGATCTCATTGGTGTGGTGCTGATTTTGGTGGCTTCGGCGGGAGCCTATATTTATCTGGGTAATCTACGCCGAGAAGCAGGCCAGGGGGAAATGATTCGCAAACAGGCCTTAGAACGCCTCCAAACTGAAACTCAAGCCACGGAATCCTCGACACAAGCCCCAGCAGATCCGGCGACTGAACCCGAAATTCAACCCATTAATCCAGAGGATCTCCAAACCATTAAAGGTATTTTTGGCATTGACACATTTTTTGCCACAGAAGCAATTCCCTACCAAGAAGGGGCCATTTTTAAGGGAAATTTGCGGGGGGAACCCGAAGAAGCCCACCGAAAATTAACGGAAAAATTAGGCGATCGCCTGGGGGATAAATACCGCCTTTTCTTGGTCGAAGATCCAGAAGGAAAACCGGTGATCGTGATCTTACCGAGCAGTAATGATCCAAAAACCACGAGTCTCGCCCAGAAAAATGTCGCTTTAGTCTTATTTGTTGCCACCCTGGCGACGACCCTAGAAGCGATTGGCGTCCTCAAAGGCTTTGATTTCTTCAGTGATTGGCAGCGTTATACCGACGTCCTGCCCCTCAGCCTGGGGATGTGGCTCATCTTGGGGGTTCACGAACTAGGCCACTGGGTCACGAGCCGAAAATATAATGTCAAACTCAGCATTCCCTTTTTCCTCCCCAACTGGCAGATTGCTTCTTTCGGGGCGATTACCCGCTTTGAATCCCTGCTCCCGAACCGGACAGCACTCTTTGACATCGCCTTTGCTGGCCCAGCGGCGGGCGGGCTGATTTCCCTGCTTCTCCTCCTGGGTGGTTTTGGGCTTTCTAACCCGGACAGTCTATTTAAAGTTCCGAGTCAATTTTTCCAGGGTTCAGTGTTGGTGGGTACCCTGGCGCGCATTTTCCTGGGCGATGGGTTGCAACAAGCGATTGTGGCGATTCATCCCTTGACGATACTAGGCTGGTTGGGCCTTGTGATTACAGCGCTAAATTTACTCCCCGCAGGTTGTTTAGACGGAGGCCGCATTGTCCAGGCTATTTATGGTCGCAAAACAGCTCGTCGTACCACTATCGCTACCCTCGTGGTATTGGGGCTAGTGGCTTTGTTTAACCCAGCGAATCCCATTCCCCTCTACTGGGCCTTAATTATTATTTTTTTACAACGGGAAGCAGAACGCCCCAGCCTCAATGAACTATTAGAACCTAATGATACCCGGGCGATCCTGGGATTGGTCGCTTTATTTTTGATGCTGGTGACTTTAATTCCCTTGAGTCCCAGCTTGGCGGGACAATTGGGGATCGGCGCCTAATCTCTTGGGGAAAATTCAAGCTTAAATGGACAACATTTTTTCAGCAAAGGATAGCAACAGCAATGACAGCGCGTAATTTTTCCTGGGATGGTGACTGGTTTTCACCGCAGGCCAGTCAAGATCAAACTTTAATCGAGCAATTGGGTTTCGTGCCTGGTCTGAGAGAGCTGCTATTTATTCGCCAAGCCCACGCCCTGGAACATGGAACGGTCTGGGTGCTTACGGAATTGGCAGAACGCTATCCAACAGCTTGGCGTCACCACTATGCGGAATTAAGTGGGATGTCCACGGGGCAAGGTTTTTATTTATTTGGTGGCGTGGATAAAACTGATCTCTACCGGGCAGTCAGTACAGCAGGCGATCGCCTCCGGTCTGGGGAATGGAATTTAGCTGTTCATCCCCGCTGCGGCACCAATATTTCTGTCACCCTATTGCTGACTGCTGGCTTAGCAGGTGGAGCCGCCTGGTTGCTCCCCAAAGATCCCCTCACCCAACTCCTTGGTATGGGAACTGCTGCCGCTACAGCTTGGGCGATCGCCCCCGATCTCGGTAAATATGCCCAACAGCACATCACCACCGCGATTCCCTTCAATCTCACCCCCGAAGAAATCCAAGAAAACACGGACGAGAGTGGAAATCCAAGCCATTTTGTCCGATTACGGTGGCAGGACGCGCAATAAAACTTAAACACTTCAAGTGCCTGAAAACCCCTATCCGATAGTAGGCTGTTATCTAAGTCTAACTACACTCTTTAGTAATCGCTTTAAAGGAACATAAGCATGGCTATCGAACGCGGATCCAAAGTTAAAATCCTCCGGAAAGAATCCTACTGGTACGGCGATGTCGGTACAGTAGCAAGCATTGATAAAAGCGGTATTATCTATCCCGTCATTGTTCGCTTTAACAAAGTCAACTACAACGGCTTCAGCGGTAGTGCTGGTGGTCTAAACACCAACAACTTCGCTGAGCATGAACTCGAAGTCGTCGGCTAAGCCCCTCTGTCTCTCTTTTTAAAAACCCATTTTTGATATTAAACACACAACCAACATCGTCTCTTTGCGGGGCGGTGTTTTTATATGCCCCTTCAAATTCCTAAAGGACAATGGGAAAATAGCCACCACAAAGATTAAATTAAACCACTACAACAAAGGATTAACCCCGTGACTGTTCGCGTTCGTATTGCCCCAAGTCCCACCGGAAATCTCCACATCGGGACAGCTAGAACTGCTGTCTTTAATTGGCTTTTTGCCCATCACCATGGCGGTACCTTTGTCCTCCGGGTTGAAGATACCGATTTGGAACGGTCTAAGCCCGAATACACTGAAAACATTAAAACGGGTCTCCAATGGCTCGGTTTGCACTGGGATGAAGGCCCTTTTTTCCAAACCCAACGGCTGGATCAATACAAAGCAGCAATCCAAACCCTTTTAGATCAAGGTCTTGCCTATCGTTGTTACTGTACCCCCGCAGAACTTGAGGCGATGCGGGAACAACAAAAAGCGAATAATCAAGCACCTCGCTATGACAACCGTCATCGCAACTTAACGGAGGCGCAGCGAGCTGAATTTGAAGCCCAAGGTCGTAAACCCGTGATTCGCTTCAAAATTGACGATGCCCAGCAAATCGTTTGGCAAGATCTGATCCGAGGCACCATGACTTGGAAAGGTAGTGATCTCGGTGGTGACATGGTGATTGCCCGCACCCCTGAAGGGAATGAGTCTTTTGGTCAGCCTCTCTATAATCTTGCGGTGGTGGTTGATGATATTGATATGCAAATCTCCCACGTGATTCGGGGGGAAGACCACATCGCTAATACCGCTAAACAAATTCTTTTATATGAAGCCCTTGGCGCGGCAGTACCTCAGTTTGCCCACACACCCTTAATCCTCAATCAAGAGGGACGTAAATTGTCCAAGCGGGATGGGGTGACATCTATTGATGATTTTCGCCAAATGGGATTCCTCCCCCAGGCGATCGCCAATTATATGAGTCTTTTGGGCTGGACGCCGACCGACTCAACCCAAGAAATTTTTACCCTCGAAGAAGCCGCAAAGGAATTTTCCCTAGAGCGGGTCAATAAAGCCGGCGCAAAATTTGACTGGGACAAGCTCGATTGGATTAACGCCCAGTACCTCCACCAAATGCCGATCCCCACCCTGACTGATTTGCTTATCCCTTATTTACAAGCAGCAGGTTACGAAGATTATCTAGGCGATCGCTCCTGGTTAGAGTCCCTTGTCACCCTCGTTGCGCCCAGCCTCACCCGCTTGGCCGATGTTACCCAAGAAACCCGACTTCTTTTTGGTGACAGCATCACCTTAGACGAAAAAGCCACGGCCCAACTCCAAACCGAAGGCGTTAAAGCGATTCTCCAGGAAGTCCTCCAAAACATCCAAACCAGTACCGATCTCACCCCCGATGAAGCAAAAGCACTCATTAACCAAGTAACCAAAGCCCATGGCGTCAAAAAAGGCGTCGTCATGAAATCCATGCGTGCTGGGCTGATGGGCGAACTCCAAGGCCCCGATCTCATGCAATCCTGGGTACTCCTCCACCAAAAAGGTTGGGATATCGAAAGACTCAATCAGGCGATCGCCTCGATCTAACCCGTCATCGTAGGGATTTGGTTTTCAAATCCAAGAAGACCTCTGGTACTCATCAGTGGAATGAGGAAGGAGGTTTTTTAATATCCTCACCTAATCGAGAGGAATAGAAGAGCGTAGGGAGGTGGTTGTCAAATCCAGATTGAGGGGCTTAAGGACTTAAAATTCCAAATTTTTTCTCATT